>NZ_JBFRGB010000008.1:0-265571 GCF_052115125.1 Ensifer sp. 2TAB8
CTCGATGCGATCAGATGGCTCGTGTTGCCGAGCACCTGCCAATCGGCGCGCACGCGGCCCGATTTGTCGAGTTCGTCGCTTGCCAGCCGAAGCGTATCGACGAAGAGGGCGAAAGCCGAAAGTGTGAACGACCGGGCGAGAACGAAGCCAATCTTGAGGCGGTTGGCTGCAGCATCGTTGGATTTCGTGTTTATCGTCATTGCGAACCCACTTTAAACTACTCATGCCAATTGGCTGGCGCGCCGTTGTCGCGGTCGCGGCGCCTTCGGAGGGGCGCCGCGGCATCGCACAGTCGCCGACGACAGCAGCCGCAAGCCCGGCGTCTCGCAGACTGTTGTTCCGATCCGTTATCCTATCTGAAAACCGCGTGCCAGGGGATCACAATCGTCTACGAAGATCAGCCGATCGCCGATGGGCTCTAACTCCTTGGTCTTGCCCGCGGCGCGTGGAAAAACACGGCGGCGGATGGCGAACGTACACGGTTAAACGGGCTCTTACTTGTAAATAGATCTCAAAAAATATTGACATTTCAATAGAAAAATTGGTTATAAAGATAACAACAAATATTTGGATCTGTTAGATGCTCGCCATTGTCGCTGATGACCTGACCGGCGCACTGGATGCCGCGGCGCCGTTTGCTGCGAGGGGCTTCCATGTCGAAGTTGCATTGGCGGTCGAAGCGATCGGCGATGCGCTGAGGGCGGGTCCGGATGTACTCTCGATCAATCTCGGCTCGCGCGAGTTGAGCACTGAGAATGCCAGGCGGCGTGCCGAGGCCGCTCTCGCCGCGCTGCCTTCGGGTTCGCGGATCTTCAAGAAGGTCGACTCCCGTCTGAAGGGCAACATCGTTGCCGAACTCGACGCGATGTCCTTTCGTGCTGCGCTGGTGGCGCCGGCCATTCCGGCCTTTGGCCGGGTGGTGGTATCCGGCCGCGTTCAAGGCTTTGGGGTGGAGGTGCCGATTTCCGTTGCCGAGAGGCTCGGCGGACATGCGGCAAAGGCTTCGATCCCGGATGCATCCACCGAGGCCGAGATGCGTGATTTGCTTGAGGACGCGGAAGGCAACGGCACGGACCTGCTGATCGGCGCGCGTGGCCTCGCCGAGGCGCTTGCCGAGCGCATGAGTGGCGGCGCAGAAGCGCGAGCTGCCGAGGTGTCGGCCGGCCCGGCCTTGTTCGTCATCGGATCCCGCGATCCGATTACCCTTGCCCAGATCGATGCGCTTCGCGATGCCCTCGCTTTATCCTATCTGCCGGCGCCGAACGGCCGGCTTGTGAGAGCGGGCGACGTCGCCGGCGCGATCACGCTCGTTCAGGCGGTGCCGGGCGAAGGGGAGGTGACACCGGAAGCGGTTTCCGAGGCGCTTGCCGAGAGCGTTTGTCCGGGCTTTGTCGAAGCGGCAGGAACGGTGCTTTTGTCCGGCGGCGCAACCGCGGAGGCGGTTTTGAAAAAGATGGGCGTACAGCGTTTTCGCCTGCTGGGCGAATGCCTGCCGGGCCTGGGCTTGGCTGAGGTCGACGGACGTTGCATCATCGCCAAGTCTGGCGGATTCGGTGCGCCGGGCACGCTGAGGGAAATCGCGGAGGCTGTCCTCCGCAAGATGGGATGACGGATGGGACTGGAGAACGGAACAGCACGCAAGAGCCTCGGCGATCTCGTCTTTGAGCGCATGCACCGTGCGATCAAGTCCGGCGCCTACAAGCCGGACGAACGCTTGCCGACCGAGCACGAGCTGGCAAGCGAGTTCGAGGTTTCGCGCCCCATCATCCGCGAAGCGCTGCGCCGGCTGCGCGAGCAGGGCTTCATCTATTCGCGCCGCGGCGCCGGCAGCTTCGTTCGCGCCGTCGGCATGCGTGAGCCCCTTGGCTTCGGACAACTGGAAAACGTAGCAGATCTTCTGAACTGCTACGAGTTCCGCCTGACTGTCGAGCCGGCGGCGGCCGCCGCGGCCGCAGAGCGGCACGACGCGGCCAGCTTGGCCGCCATCCGCCAGGCGCTGGAACTGATGCGGGACGCCACCAACCGGCAATCGCACCGGGAGGATGCGGACTTCCAGTTCCATCTTGCGATCGCGCGCGCCGCCCAGAACAGCTATTTCTTCACAGCGATGGAAGCGCTCAAGGATCACATCGCCGTCGGCATGCGGTTTCACGGTGCTTCGGTCAAACGCGAAACCACCGGCTTGACGCGGGTCTTCGCAGAGCACGAGGCGATCGCCGAAGCCATTGCTGCCCGAGAAGCTGCAAAGGCGAGAGAGCTGATGCACGAACACCTTTCCGGATCCCGCGAGCGCCTGTTCCAGGCGAGCAAGTAGCCGCCTCAAAATGCGAAAACCCCGGCAAGCCGCCGGGGTTTTGTTCTTTGCGCCAACGGATGGATCAGAAAGCTGCCTTGTAGACGGCGAGTACGTCCTCGGCACTCATGTCGATCGGATTGTTGTCCATCAGGCGGCGGTTTGCATGCGCCTCGCTGGCATAGAGCGGCAGGTCATCGGCACTTGCGCCGTGGGCAGCGAGCGACATTTCGATACCAAGATCGCGGCAGAAGCCACGCGCGGCGCCCAGAAGTTCTCGGGCGGAGAGACTTTCCCCGAGACCCAGGGCTTGGGCAACTTCCGCCGTCTTGCCTGCCGCAACCGGCTGGTTGAAGGCGAGCACATGCGGAAAGATGATGGCGTTTGCCAGGCCATGGGGCAGGCGAAGCCGCGTGCCGAGCGGATAGGCGATCGCATGGCCGGCGGCGGTGTTGACCGGCCCAAGGCAGATGCCGCCGTAGTAGGAAGCCAGCATCATGCCTTCGCGTGCCTCGGTATCTGATCCATCCCTGACGGCGCGGGCGAGATATTTGCCCACGAGCCTGAAGCCCATACGGGCAAAGCCGTCGATCATCGGATGGGCGCGGCGATTGGTGAAGGCTTCCACGCAATGGGCCATGGCATCGACGCCGGTAGCAGCGGTTACCGCCGACGGTACGGAATAGGTGAGCTCTGGATCGAGAACGGCGAAGTCGGCAATCATGTGCGGGCTTTCGACCGCGATCTTGTTTCCCTTGGCCGGGTCGGTGATCAGCGAGCGGATACCGGCCTCCGAGCCGGTGCCGGCGGTGGTGGCGACCTGGGCAAGGCGGGTGTTGCGGCCGAGAACCCGGTTCGGTCCGGCGACATCGGTCAGCGTCTGCTCCGAATCCCAAAGCACGGCAACCAGCTTGGCGACGTCGAGCACTGATCCGCCGCCAAGGCCGACGACCAGGTCCGGCTTGCTCTGGCGCGCGGCGTCGAGCGCGGCGTTCAGGGTATAGACATCGGGTTCGCCCGGGATCGCGTCGAACACCGTGACGCGGCCGGCGAGTTTCAGGCGATCGACGAAGCCGGCGGTGATCGGCGTTGCGATGACGAGCACCGAACGGGCGTCGGCCGCCCAGGCGCCGACCTCGGCGATCGTGCCGGCGCCGACGGCGAGGCGACGCGGCTGATGAAGGGTAATGGGGGCGATGGTCATGGTGTCATCCTCGCTTGGCGTCGCCCGCCACGAGCTTGCGGGCATAGGCGATGGCGGAGTTCATGTTGCCGTGATTGGCAATGCCCTTGCCGGCGATGTCGAAGGCCGTGCCGTGATCGACGGAGGTTCGGTCGATCGGCAGGTCCACCGATACGTTCACGGCGGTATCGAAGGCGACGAGTTTCACCGGGATGTGCCCCTGGTCGTGATACTGCGCGACCACGAGGTCGAAGGCGCCCGAATAGGCGCGGTGAAACACGGTGTCGGCGGAGATCGGCCCATAGGCGTCGATGCCTTCCGCCCGCGCCGCCGTAACGGCCGGCGCGATCTGGTCGTCGTCCTCGGTTCCGAACAGGCCGTTTTCGCCGCAATGGGGATTGATGCCGGCGACGGCGATTTTGGGGGCCGCATAACCGATGCGTTTCAGATGGGCGTCGCCGGCGCGGATCGTGGCGAGAACCCGTTCGGTCGTCGAGCGCCGGATCGCCTCCTGCAGCGCCACATGGGTCGAGACGTGGATGACCTTGAGGCGCTCGGAGGCAAGCAGCATATAGGCCGCCTTGGAGCCCGTCAGGCTGCGCAGCATCCCGGTGTGGCCGTCATAGTGATGACCGGCAAGGTTCAGCGCTTCCTTGTTGATGGGCGCGGTGACGATGCAGCCGATGATGCCGGCTTCAGCGTCGCGCACCGCCTTTTCGATGAAGCGGAAGGCGGCGTCGCCGGCGACCGGGCTCAACTGCCCCCAGGGAAGCGGTGCGCCCTCGATCGGCAGATCTACGACGTGCCCGGTGAGATCAACCTCAAGTCCGAGAGCGGTCCGGGCCGCTTCGAGCGTGGCGAGATTGCCGTAAATCCGGACCGTGTCGCGCTCCTGCTGCGACATGTCGGCCAGCGCGCGCACCGAAATCTCGGGGCCGACGCCGCACGGGTCGCCCATGGTTATGCCGATGATGTTGCTCATGAAGGTCTCCGTTGGTCGGCGTGGTCCCAGCCAGGGGCCAGGCGAACATATTTGATGGCGCGCCGGTGGTAGGTGTAGGCGAGGTGCATGGTGCCGTCCGGCCCCTCGAGCAGCCACGGATAGGACATTTCCTTGTTGCGGCCGTCGGTCGAGTCATTGGAAAGGCAGGTGCCGGGGCCGTCTTCGATCAGCAGGCGGACGGGAAAGGTCTTGCCGCCATCCTTGGAGAGGCAGAGGGCGACCGGCGCGCGCCGGACGCCCCAGATCGGCACGCAGCCTCCCGTAGGGTCGGCGTCGGGGCGGTTGTCGTCCTCGCCGAGTTCATCATAGAGCGAGGCGCGCCGCTCGGCGGTGTCGGCTGCGCTGACGGGATTGCAGATCATCGCGATCCGGCCGTCGTTGAGGCTATGGGCGGCGATCGAGGAGTTGTTGTTCGGGACGTCGCTAGCCTCGGGCACGGACCAGGATCTGCCCTCATCGAGGCTCTCGGACCTGTAGACCCAGTCGGCCTGCCGCCGACGGAAGAGAGCGGCAAGGCGACCATCGCCGAGCGACACCGGGGACATGTGCACACAGCCAATGGACTGATCCAGTTCCTCCAGCTGCCACGTCGCTCCCTGATCAAGCGAAATGCCGACGGCTGCCGTGTCGTGGCTTCCGTTCCACTTCTGGCCAGGGCGCTGGACGCAGCGGAAGATCGGCAGCAGCCACGCGCCGTCGCTGCGCACCACGAGGGGCGCGCGGATGAAACAGCCACGGGGAAGGTCCAGATAGCGGCCTTCGCTGGTCGTTAGTACCAGCGGGTCGGAAGCATCGCGGCGGACCTCCGCCATCCGGATCCGGCACTCATCCTGATTGCCTGAGGGTTGGGAGGTGTGGAAGAGCCAGAGCCTGCCGTCGGGCGCGTTGAAGAGCACCGGGTTTTGCTCCGAATGCGCGCTGTCGAAGCTCAGGCGCTGTGGCGGTCCCCATTGCGTCGCGTCCTTCGGCAGAACGGAAGCAAAGATGGAGATATCCGACTTGCCTTCGAGCGTGCCGCCGAACCAGGCGCAGACGAGCGCGCCGTCTGAAAGCAGATGCAGGAAGGCAGCATGGTTTTGGATCATCGGCGAAGGCAACAGCGCTTCCATGCGCCCGGGCGACGCGGTTTGAAGCTGGCCATTCATGTTGCTGGCGATTTCTTCAGGGTCCATGGGCTCCTCCTCTGTGCTTTGAAAATCGCCAAAATTTCAAAGTTGTCAAGTTTGATAAAGTTACAAATGCAAGATAACTCCCTCTTAGAATTAAATAACGCATTGATATATATATTATTTTTTGAACAAAAGTCATGGAACGAATTTTACATCGCGAATTAATTTGACAAACTTGAGCGAAAAGTGGATTGTCTGGACAAGCCGGCGAGAGGATGCCGGGGAGGAGGATCTTATGCCGGAAGCCAGCCCTCGGGGGGCTAAGATGGCAGTCATGTTCGCGGTCGGTGCCGCGATCCTGGCAGCGCTCGACGCGGTGATCGTGCGAGCGCTGAATGGCGCCGTGCATCCCTTCGTCATAGGCTTCTTCCGCGCTTTCTTCGGCGCGGTCATCCTTTTGCCTTGGGTCGCCCTGCGCCCGTCCGTGCTCAGGTCGAGCCACCCTTTGCGTCAGCATGCAGTCCGTGCCGGCTTCAAGCTGCTCGCCATGGTCGCCTTTTTCGCCGCCTTCAGCTGGGGCCCGCTTGCCGATGTGACGGCCATCGCCTTTACCTCGCCGATCTTCCTGTTGCTCGGCGCCGCGCTGGCGCTGGGTGAAAAGCCCGGGCCGGCGATGATTGGCGCGGTGGCGCTTGGTTTCGGCGGCGCGATGCTGATCATTGGTCCCTCCGGAACCGGTTTCAGTCTTGCGATCCTTCTCGCGCTGACGGGCGCTGTGCTGCAGTCGACCATTCAGTTGATCCTGAAGTCCATGTCGAAGGGCGATAAGACTTCGACGCTTGTCGTCTGGAACCTTCTTTTGACCGTCCCGATTGCGCTTCTCTTCGCTCTGCCTTTCTGGTCCATGCCGGGGTCGAGAGAGATGACGCTTCTGGCGCTGCAGGGCGTCGTCGGAACCGCCTGCATGGGCATGATGACCCATGCCTTTTCGCTCGCACCGGCCACGATCGTCGCGCCGGTCGATTTTCTGCGCCTGCCGCTCGTGGCGCTCGGCGGCTTCGCGCTGTTTGGTGAAGACATCGCCCTCACCACCCTTTGCGGCGGCGGGCTCATCGGTTGTGCGGCGCTGATCGCCGCGCGATCCGGAAAAGCAACATCCGGCTGAACGAATTTCACTAGGGAGGAAATGCCGTGAAGAAACTATTGGTCTTGAGTGCACTCATGCTGGGATCGGCCCTGTCGCCCGCTTTTGCGGGATCCGGGCCGATCAAGATCGTACTGGCCGAGGAAGCAGACCTGCTCGAGCCCTGCATGGCGACGCGCTCGAACATCGGTCGCGTCATCATGCAGAACGTCAGCGAAACGCTGACCGAGCTCGACGTCCGCGGCGACAAGGGCGTCATGCCGCGCCTGGCGGAAAAGTGGGAGCAGAATGCCGATGGCAGCTGGCGCTTCCATCTGCGCCAGGGCGTCAAGTTCTCCGACGGCACGACCTTCGATGCCAAGGACGTCAAGCACAGCTTCGATCGTATCATGAGCGACAAGAACGCCTGTGAATCGCGTCGCTACTTCGGCGGCATCACGGTAACGCCGACCGTGGTCGACGACTATACGATCGATTTCAAGGCCGATCCGGTTCAGCCGATCCTGCCGCTGCTGATGTCTCTCGTCACCATCGTACCGGAAGAAACGCCGCTCGAATTCGTACGCGAACCGGTCGGTACCGGTCCGTACAAGCTGACCAACTGGACCCCGGGCCAGCAGATCGTGCTGACCAGCCGTGACGACTATTGGGGCGCAAAGCCGGAAGTGACGGAAGCCACCTATCTTTTCCGCGCCGACCCGTCGGTGCGCGCAGCCATGGTGCAGACCGGCGAAGCCGACCTTTCGCCGTCGATCTCGCAGCTCGACGCCACGAACCCGGCAACGGACTTTTCCTACCTCGACAGCGAAACCGTCTACCTGCGCATCGATCACAACATCGAGCCGCTGAACGACGTTCGTGTCCGCCGCGCGCTCAACATCGCCATCGACCGCCAGGCCTTCCTCGGTACCCTGGTTCCCGAAAGCGCGCTGCTTGCCACCGCGATCGTGCCGCCGCCGACGCTCGGCTGGAACCCCGACGTCAAGGTCTTCCCCTACGATCCGGAAGGCGCAAAGAAGCTGCTTGAGGAAGCCAAGGCTGATGGCGTGAAGGTTGATACGCCGATCACCATCATCGCACGTTCGGCAAACTTTCCGAACGTGACCGAGATCATGGAGGCCATTCAGGCGCAGCTTCAGGAAGTTGGCCTCAAGGTCGACCTGAAGTTCGTCGAGGTTGCCGAGCACGAGCAGTACTATTCGAAGCCCTTCAAGGAAGGCCGCGGCCCGCAGATTGTCGCTGCCATGCACGACAATTCCAAGGGCGACCCGTCGTTCTCGATGTTCTTCAAATACGCGACAGACGGCACCCAGTCCGGCTTCTCCGATCCGAAGGTCGATGACCTGATCAAGCGTGCATCGGCTGCCGTCGGCGAAGAGCGGGCCAAGCTCTGGTCGGAGCTGATCGCCTATCTGCACGACGACGTCGTTGCCGACGTCCTGCTCTTCCACATGGTAGGCTTCTCCCGTGTTTCCGAGCGGCTCGATTTCAAGCCGACGATGGCGACCAACGGGACGCTGCAGCTCTCGGAGATCAAGATCAAGTAATCTGCCCTGGCGAACGATCGGTTCGCCAGTCACAACAGCAATCAAGGCGGTGGGATGATCCCGCCGCCGGATTTCTTCGAGGGCGCCATGCTGAAATTCGTTCGAAAACGCGCCGTGGCCAGTCTGATCTCGCTCGTCGGGCTGCTCGTCATGGTCTTCTTCCTGTCGCGGTTGACGGGTGATCCGGCCGCCTTGTTCCTGCCGGTCGAAGCCTCCGCAGAGATGAAGGCGCAGTTTCGCGAACTGCATGGCTTGAACGATCCCATGCTGGTTCAGTTCGCTCGCTATGTCGGCGACGTCGTCACCGGCGATTTCGGCGAGTCCCTGCGCAAGGCCCGGCCTGCCTTGGATGTCGTGCTCGAGGCCTTCACCTGGACGCTCTGGCTCGCCGTCATCACCATGACGCTGGTGGCCGGTGCCGCAATTATCGTCGGTTCGCTCGCCGCTTTCCGCGCTGGCGGTTTCTTCGACCGGCTCTCCTCGCTGATCTCGTTGGTGGGCGCCTCCGTTCCTGATTTCTGGATCGCCATCGTCGCGATCGTCGTCTTTTCGGTAAACCTCGCCTGGCTGCCGACTTCGGGCACGGGGTCGTTGCTACATTGGATCCTGCCGATCTCGGTCCTGTTCATCCGACCTTTCGGCATCATCGTACAGGTGGTGCGCG
This sequence comes from Ensifer sp. 2TAB8, assembly GCF_052115125.1. Lineage (NCBI taxonomy): Bacteria > Pseudomonadati > Pseudomonadota > Alphaproteobacteria > Hyphomicrobiales > Rhizobiaceae > Ensifer > Ensifer sp. 2TAB8. Next base: position 8,944 of record NZ_JBFRGB010000008.1, read on the forward strand.
GCTCGATGATCGGGGCGCTTTCTTCGGCCTATGTGAAGACAGCGCGCGCCAAGGGCGTCAAATCCGGGCCGATCATCTTCGTGCATGCGTTGCGTAACGCCATGCTGCCGGTCATCACCGTCATCGGCGACCAGGCCGCGAGCCTTCTGAACGGCGCGGTGATCGTCGAAACCATCTTCGGGTTTCCGGGCGTCGGCAAGCTGATGATCGATTCCATTCTGCAGCGCGATTTCAATGTCGTGCTTGCCGCCATCCTCGTCACGGCGCTGGCGATCTTCCTCATGAACCTGCTGATCGATCTGGCTTACGCGCTGCTCGATCCGCGCATCCGGCACTGAGGAGGGGACCATGACCCTGCAGACCGCCGATACCGTCATCGCTGAAGAACCGGGCTTTGCGACCCGCATGTTCCGCATGCTGCTTGCCGACAAGTTCGCGCTTTGCGCTGCGATCTTCCTGCTTTTCGTTCTCATCCTCGCAATCATCGGGCCGACCTGGCTCGGCGATCTCGCGACCAAGCAGAACCTCAGAGGCCGCAACGCCGTACCCTTCGACTGGGAGCGGGGCTGGGTCTGGTGGATGGGTGCCGATGCCCTCGGGCGGCCGTTGCTTGCCCGCATCATCGTCGCCACCCAGAACACGCTGATGGTGGCCGCCGGTGCCGTCGCGCTTTCGGCAACCGTCGGCACCTTCCTCGGTCTTGTCGCCGGCTTCTCCTCGCCGCGCGTCAATCAGATCATCATGCGGCTCGCGGACGTCATCATGTCCTTCCCGTCGCTGCTGATTGCCGTCATCGTACTTTATATTCTGGGCTCGTCGGTCCTGAACCTCATGCTGGTGCTGGCGATCACCCGCATCCCGGTCTACCTGCGAACCACACGCGCCGAAGTGCTGGAGATTCGCGAGCGCATGTTCGTGCAGGCGGCCCGCGTGATGGGCGCATCGAACAAGCGCATCCTTTTCCGCCACATCCTGCCGGTGGTGCTGCCGACGCTGACGACGCTTGCGACGCTCGACTTTGCCTATGTGATGCTGGCCGAAAGCGCGCTCTCGTTCCTCGGTATTGGCATCCAGCCGCCGGAAATCACCTGGGGCCTGATGATCTCGCAGGGGCGCCAGTACCTCACCAACGCATGGTGGCTTTCGTTCTGGCCGGGCCTTGCGATCATCCTTACCACCATGTCGCTGAACCTCTTGTCGAACTGGCTGCGCATCGCGCTCGATCCGGTGCAGCGCTGGCGTCTCGAAATGAAAGGTCGCAAGAATGGCTGACCATCTCCTCGAAGTCCGCGACCTGTCGGTCGAGTTCCACACCGCAGTCGGCGTTGTGAAAGCGGTTCGCAACATCTCCTACCATCTCGACCGTGGCGAGACGCTCGCAATCCTTGGCGAGAGCGGTTCCGGCAAGTCGGTTTCCTCCTCGGCGATCATGAACCTGATCGACATGCCGCCGGGGCGTATCAGTTCGGGCGAGATATTGCTGGACGGTGTCGACCTGTTGACGATGCCGTCGCAGGAAAGGCGCAAGGTCAACGGACGCCGTATCGCGATGATCTTCCAGGACCCCCTGAGCCATCTCAACCCGGTCTATACCGTGGGCTGGCAGATCCGCGAGGCGCTGACCACCCACGGAACGGATGCGACGAAAGCCGCGTCCGAGGCGTTGCGGCTGTTGACCCGGGTTGGTATCCCCGACCCCGAGCGCTCGCTGGAAAAGTACCCGCACGAATTCTCCGGCGGCCAGCGCCAACGCGTCATGATCGCCATGGCACTGGCGCTCCGACCGGACCTCCTGATCGCCGATGAGCCGACGACTGCGCTCGACGTCACCGTGCAGGCCGAGGTGCTCGCCCTGCTAGAGGAGTTGCAGCGGGAGACCGGGATGGCGGTCCTCATCATCACCCACGACCTCGGTGTGGTCGCCGAGATCGCCGATCGCGTGGTGGTGATGGAAAAAGGTGTCCTGGTCGAAGCCGGCACGGTGCGCGAGGTCTACAAGAACCCGCAGCATCCCTATACGAAGAAGCTGATTGCCGCCGCCCCCGGCAAGGGCGAGATGCATGCGCCGGCTGTCCGCGCCGAGCCCGTTCTCTCGGTCCGCGACGTGCGCAAGCGTTATGGCTCCTTCGAGGCGCTGAAGGGCCTGTCCTTCGATCTCATGCCCGGCGAGACCATGGCCGTCGTCGGTGAAAGCGGCTCGGGCAAGTCGACGCTGGCGCGTATCCTGCTGCGTCTCGACGAGCCGGATAGCGGCAGTGCATTGTGGAAGGGCCGCGATCTTTTCACCATGTCGCCTGCCGAACTCTACAAGCTGCGCCGCGACCTGCAGATGGTGTTCCAGGACCCGACGCAGTCGCTCAATCCGCGCATGACCGTCTACCAGCTCATTTCCGAGGCCTGGGTCATCCATCCGGATATCCTGCCCAAGGCGAAGTGGCGCGAGCGCGTGGCCGAACTTCTGGTGCAGGTCGGTCTCGGCCCGGAGCACATGGGCCGCTACCCGCATCAGTTCTCCGGCGGCCAGCGCCAACGTATCGCCATCGCCCGCGCGCTTGCGCTCGAGCCGCAGCTTATCATCTGCGACGAGGCGGTCTCGGCGCTTGACGTTTCGGTGCAGGCGCAGGTGATCGCGCTGCTCGACCGGCTGCGCAAGGAAATGGGCATCGCCTTCATCTTCATCGCCCATGACCTGCCGGTCGTCCGCGACTTCGCCGACCACGTCATGGTCATGCAGAAGGGCAACATCGTCGAGCTCGGCACGGTGCGCGAGGTGTTCGACGCGCCGCAGCAAGACTATACGCGTGCGCTGCTCGCCGCCGGCCTCGACCCAGATCCCGACGTCCAGGCCGCTCATCGCGCCGCCCGTCTTCAGCGCGCGTCCTGAGGCGCGCCCATTCAAAGGAATAGCCGCATGACCAAGCAAGCCTTCGTTGCCCTCGTGACCTGCTTCAACGAGGACGAGACCATCAACTACCAGGCGACACGCGCTCAGGTCCACCGCCAGGTCGCGGCCGGCAATAACATCATGTGTGCCGGAACCAACGGTGACTTCACCGCCCTGACCTTCGAGGAAAAGGTGCGCCTGACGGAGGAGGTGGTCGACGAGGTCGGTGGTCGCGTCAAGGTGATCGTCAATGCGGGCATGCCGGCCACCTTCGAGACGGTGAAGCTCGCGCGCGAATTCGACCGGATCGGCGTCGACGGGATTGCGGTGATCACGCCGTTTTTCATCGCCTGCACCCAGGATGGCCTTGTCCGCCATTTCTCGACCGTGGCCGATGCCGTGAAGACACCCGTCTACCTCTACGACATTCCGGCCCGCACGCAGAACCACATCGAGCCCGACACGGCGCGCACACTCGCCGGCCACGGCAACATTGCCGGCATCAAGGATTCCGGCGGCGCAAAGGAGACGCTGGAGGCCTATCTGCAGGTTGCCAAGGAAGTCGACGGTTTCGAGGTCTATTCCGGCCCTGACCACCTCGTGCTCTGGGCGCTGCAAAACGGTGCGGCCGGCTGCATTTCGGGCCTCGGCAACGCCATGCCGCACGTGCTTGCGGGCATCCTGAACGCCTTCAATGCAGGCGAGATCGGTGAATCCGAAAAGCAGCAGGCGATATTCGCCGCCTTCCGCACTGACCTCTACGCCCTGGGCTTCGCTCCGGCCATGGTCAAGCGTGCACTGTTTCTGCAGGACGCCTCTGTCGGCGCCAGCCGCCAGCCGGCCCTGCTTCCGAACGCAGAGCAGGACGCGCAGATCGCGGCGATCCTTCGCAAATACGAGCTCCTGGGGTGACGCCTTTCGGCGGCCACATGGGCCGCCGGATCGGCGATCTCAGACACTTTATATAACGGCTACTGCAGAAGCTGGTTGAACAGCTTTCCCAGGGTGCCGCCTTCTTCCTGCGGCTGCTCCGTTTCAGCGGCCGGTTGCTGGTCGGGCTGCTGGGCCTCCGGTGCCGGCTGTTCGGCGGGCACCTCGGGCGTCACGGTTTGCTCTTCAGCCGGCGGAGCGGGCGGCGTTTCGCTGCCCTCTGCCGCCTTGCCACCGATGATCTCTTCGATGGAGAGTTGGTCCCCGCCCTCTTTCTGCGGCTTGCCGATCGCGCCACCAATGATGTCGCGGATCGTTCCGGCCTTCCCGCCGCCGGAGAGAAGCTCGTCGAGCTTCAGCTTGCCCGTGGGCAGACCGAGCTTCTTCAGCGCCGAAAGTGCAGCGTCCGGGTTCTTCAGCAGGCCTGACAGATCGGGATAGATGCGGGGGGCGGCGAAGGAGCCCTCGATCATCACGGGCACGCCGATGCCTTCGGTTGCGATGTCGGCGCCCTGGCCTTCGAGCGATGCGACGACGCGCGGATCCAGGCGGAAGTTCAGCTGGTCGTCCGGAAGGTTTGCCTCACCGCTGCCGCTCATGCGCACCAGCGGGCCGACGAGCTTGATATCTTCGGTTCGCGCGACGCCGTTCTCGATGGCAAAGGATGCGCCGAGTTCGGTAAAGCCCGTCGCTTTGTTCTCGTTCTGCTTGAAGCCGGACGACATGAGGCCGACGAGATTGTTGTAGACGTCGGCGACGTCGATGCCGCGGATCGCCCCGTCGGAGAAGCGGACGTTTGCCGAGCCCTGAAGCGCGCGCTTGAGCGCGCCGGTCGTTGCGCCAGCCCCCGCGACGTCGAACTGGGCCTGGAGTGCGCCCTCGAGATGCTTGAAGTTCGCGAGGTCGATCAACAGCGGGGCGGCCGAGGCGCCGGCGATCGAGGCCTTGAGAGCGATCGAAGCTTGCTCTCCGGTACCGTCCGCCTTCAGACTTGCGACCATCCGGCCGCCATAGAACGGGCTTTCGGGAAGGTCGAGGCTCGCCACACCCTCGGAGATCACCAGGGTCGTAGCCACCGGTCCCGCAAAAACGCGTCCATAGCCGAGCCTTACCGCATCGACCTTAATGGAGGCATCGATCGTGCGAAGTGACGACAGGTCGAGCGGCGCGTCTTTGGGTTCGGGGCTGCTTGCCTTGCCCTTTGCTTGCGGCGCGGCGGGGCGGGCGCCGGCAAACCGCGCCAGGTCCAGTTCGGCGAAATGAAGCGCGCCGGAAATCTTGAGCGGAGTGCCGAGTGCTACGGAACCGTTGCCGCTCCCTTCGACCCCATTGACGGAAAGGCTGGCTTTTTGAAACGAAACGCCGGTGGGGGCCGCATTGACCTCGCCCTTGAGGGCGAATTGCTCGATGCTGTCGCCGCCGCCCTGGCCCACCCAGGCAAGAAGGGCGCGCAGATCCGCCACCGCCAGGTTCGCCTTTCCGACATAGTTGCCGCCGAGTGCCGCCTTGCCGTCGAGCGAGAGTGTCGCTTCCGGCGTGCGCAGATCGAGCTTCAAGGGCAGTTCATCCGGAACCGAGCCCGAGAGCAGGTCGGGCACCGGCAGCCGCAAGTCGGCATCGACCGCCTTCCCACGCCAGGCCAGGTTGCCGGAAAAGAGCACGGGCTTGGTAAGATCGTCGATCTTGACCGCCAGCTTCTTGATCTTCACCTGGCTCATCGACGGATCGTTGACGCCGGGTACCATGAAGATCGCATCGCGCAAGCTTGCGGTGCCGCTCAGGTTGGCGGACTTTCTAAACGCATCTCCGCCAAGGCCGCGGAACGCGAAACCGCTATCCACCGCAAGCGTGCCGGACAGTGGAAAAGACTGGCCGGCAAGGCCCGCGAGCTTGGAGATGTCGAGCCCTTTGCTCGTCACGCGGCCCTTGAACGTCGGCTCGTTCTTGCGGACGTCGGCGGAGATCTCGGCCGAAATGCCGCCGGCGTCGATGCCGAGATGTTCAAGCCGTGTCGTCAGCAGCCCATCTTTAAGAGCCGCCGTCAGCGCCACATGGGAGGCGGAAATATCGTTGATGGTAAGAGCACCCACGGTGACGCTGACATCGGCATCGAATCCGGTAAGTGCCTGCAAGCCAGCCGAGGTAGGCTGCTTTTGAGGCGTCCCTGCGGTGGATTGCGACGATCCCAAGCCGCTGGTTCCGGCAAAGGCACTGAAATCCAGTCGATCGGCGTTGAGGTCGGCCATGAACCGCGGCCGGTCGCCGGGAATGAACAGCGCATCGAGATTGAGCTCCTCGTCCCCGACATGCAGTTTGCCACCACGGATCTGGTAGCTGCCGTTGCTGTTGAGCGCCACTTGTCCGCTTGCCTTGAGCTGGGTCAGGCCGGGTGCAAGCGCCGGGTCGGTCTCCACCGAGAGGCTGAGGTCGGCCGGCTTCCGCTCGAGGAGTGGGCGGAGCGGAGCGACGGAAAGTGCGATTTTATACTGCCGGTCGTCGAGCCGGGCGCCAGCCGACAGCGATAGTTCTCCGTCGATGTCTGGAGCCTGTAGCGTAAGGTCGAGATCGCTGACGACCTCGGTCGCCCCGGCCGCATCCTCTTGTCTCAGCGTGCCCTCGGTGATCGAAATCGTATCAATGGCGCTTCGTTCGAGGAAGGCGACGAGGGCTGCGAGCGGATCGTTCGGCTTGGCCTCGCCATTGTCACCGGCGCTGCCGCCGGCTTCTGCCGTCGACGCGGTTTCCGACATCGGCCGTATCACCACGAGCGGCCGGATGAGCCGGACTTCCCTGATGTGCAAACGGTCGGCCCAGAGCGAGGACAGCGTCACCGAACCTGCAACTTCGCCGATCTCGGCGGTCACGCCATCGCTTTCGGCGTCGAGCGAAACGTCCTCGGCCACAACAGCCAGATGCGGGATGACGGAGAGCCGGACGGGGCCTTTCAGCGCGATCGAACTGCCCGTTGCACTCGAGAGCTGACGGCTGAGTTCGGCGCGCATCCAGTCACTGGAAACGAAGCTCGGCAGGACAATCAGGGAGACGACCGCGAGAACCCCGAGCGCCAGCAGGCCGAGAAAGAAACGCCGCATGTGCCTCTCCGTTGCGAAAGCGATTGATTCGGTATCGTTTTCCACGCAGGCGTGTTTTGCAACTCTTGCGCTGCAATCAACCGGAAGCCGCGGCACTCCCCGCATCCGCCGTGAGGTCCGGCGTCCCTGCGCTTGCCATCGTCGCCACCTGTGTTTTTGGGCGATGGACGAGCGTGACCAGCACGAAGGACAGGATCATCAGCAGGTACCAGGCGCCGAGCTTCTGGAGAGAAACCAGGGTCCAGGCATTGTGCTGCGAGGGGTAGATCCAGGCGCGCGACCAGGTGCCGATGTTTTCGGCAAACCAGATGAACAGGGCGACCAGCAGGAAGCCGAGTAGCAGCGGCATGCGATGGCGAAACCGGAAGACGCGGTAGTGCACCGTCGTGCGCAGAAAAAGGGCCGCCGTGATCGCGAACAGACCATAGCGCAGGTCGATCATGAAATGGTGCATAAAGAAATTGGCATAGATCGCCAAGGCGAGCAGCACTGTCGCCCAGAGCGGCGGATAGCCGGTGTAGCGCATGTCGAGGATGCGGGTCACGCGCGCCAGATAGGAGCCGACGGCGGCATACATGAAACCCGAGAACAGGGGAACGCCGCCGATGCGCAAGATGCTTGGCTCCGGGTAGATCCAGGACCCGACCGACGTCTTGAAGATCTCCATCACCGTGCCGACGATGTGGTAGATCAGGATGACCTTGGCTTCCGCAAGGGTCTCTAGCTTGAAAACGATCAGGGAAATCTGGATGGCCAACGCCGCGAGGAAAAGGAAATCGTAGCGGGCGAAGCCGATCTCCTGCGGCCAGAACAATTTCGTGGCGAGAATGAGGGCAAGCATGGCGCCGCCGAAAAGGCACGCGAAGGCCTGCTTGATGCCGAACACCAGGAATTCCGTCAGGCCGCCGAGGAGGCCGCTCGCCGGAAGGCGGTCGAGCAGGCGATGTGCAGCAGCATCGATACGGGCTTCCCGGCTCGTGAAACGCCTATCGTCCGACATTCGAGCCACGCGTATGGCCTCCGCTTCACCACTGGCGACGCGAATGCCGGGACAATGCGGTTGAAATAAGGATGGACGACAACTGCCGGCTAGGCGAAATCTGCGGCCATGCCGTTTCGCGACGTGGTCCACCCCATGGTTTTCAGTAGCCCTCGCGGGTTAGGCGCGCATCAGCGTGGGAAGGAGTAACGCTCGACGATCGACCAGATTTCCCGGTTGACCTCCTGCAGCTGCTCGATGACTTCGTTGATCCGAGTGATTTCCGCTTCGTTAATCTGTTCGATCTTGCCGTACTTGATCGTGTCCTTGCTGTCGAAGATCGCCATCAGCTGCGTGCTTGCCTGGTCGCCGTTCTCGTCGAAGGAATAGATACAGTGGCTGTACTTGTTGCGAAGCTTCGCCTGCCGACCGAGCTGTTGCGTCAGCGCGAGGATTTCCTGCCGCTGGTGCGGCGGCGTCTTGTTTGTCTTGGCCAATCGCTCGACGAGCTCGATCCGCGCTCGTGTCGTGTTCAGCGTCAGGAAGATGATGATCGCGGTTTCCTTGTCCACACGCGCAAGACCGGCGATCAGATAGATGAGCAGGCTTTCCGTGTTGGTCCAGGTGTAGTTGAGCTGTCCGATCAGAAGAAGGATGTCATGAAATCTTGCCATGGGCCCCTGCCAAAACTTGCTGTCCAAGAACCATTCCGTTCCAGAATAGCGCATTCCCGTTGTCAGTAAATTGTTCCAATAAGACTATCCGGCGCACGCATTCAGTGCCGGAAATTATGCATGCAATGATGCCGTTTAAAAGAAAATTCTAATAGATAATACCTTGGGCGGACCRCATTTCGAGCCCGGGCTACCCCGCCAAGGTTAACCCGAACTGACAACTTACAATGCGGGTCGGTTTTCGACAGACTTCTTTCCGCAACCGGCGAGCAGGACGTGTTCAGGCCTATTGAGGGCTAGTACTGCAGCGAATGGGACAATGCCCTTTTTCAGCACCTGACCAGCTCCTCTCGACCAAGTGGGAGGGAGAGCAGCTCAAATTTTGTTGATTGCACATTATGGCATACAGGCGCTTGAGCGCCTCGGAGGATCCAAAACTTCATCAAATCCAACCGTAGCCCGCGATGGCCCAAATCCGCGTAAGAGAAGAATGCGGTTCGGCTATGGCGGCCTCAACTTGAGGTCATCGTTATGAGTAAGGACAAGAACATTCTGTTCCCATGGGACCCGAGCCAGGATCAGAGCCAGGACCAGGACCAGGGACAAGGGCAGGGACAAGGCCAGCTCCAGGCTGAACTCCAGGGTCAGCTCCAGGGGCAGGGACAAGGCCAGGACCAGGGACAAGGTCAGGACCAGGGCCAGGATCAGGGCCAGGGGCAAGGACAGGATCAGTCGCAGCACAGCGAATCCTACAATGGCAACCTGAACGGCAACGGCAACCTGAACGGCAACGGTAATGGCAATGCCAACGGTAACGCCAATGGCAACGGCAATGCCAACCTGAACGGTAATGGCAACTTCAATGCCAACGGCAACCTGAACGCCAACCACAACGAAAACACGTCGAACACCCATGTCGACGTCGACAGCAAGACCAACGTCGACGTGAAGGTCAATCTCGACCTCGATGGCTACAAGCCGTCCGACGACGACTTCAACGACATCGACCATTCCAAGATCGACGGCATGGCGAGCACGAGCTTCAAGGACATCTTGAACGACTCGCTCAACGGCAACAACAACGTTGCCAACGTCTTCAGCCAGAACGCCATCATGTCGGACGACGACAAGGCTGAAAACATCCACAACAGCGGTACGCTGAACCAGAACGGCAGCGCCTGGGGTGGCACGGCCAAGTCCGGCGACGGCATCCAGTCCGGCGCAGACGGTGGCGCAGGCGGAAGCAAGGCCTATGCCGATGGTGGCGACGGCGGCGATGGCGGTCACACGATCGGTGGCTTCGCTGCAGGCGGCGAGGGTGACGGCGGCCATTCCGAAAACGACGGCAACGCAACCGGCGGGCATGGCCTTGGTGGTATTGCAGCCAGCGTTGGCGTCGGCGCCGATGGCTCCAGCGGTGACGCAAATGGCGGTGCCGCCGCTGGTGGTGCCGGTGGTGCCGGTGCTGCTGGTCTCGGTGTTGGCCTCGGCCTCGGTGTTGGCCTCGGTGTCGGCGCAGCAGGCGGCGGCGACGGTGGCGACAGCTCAGGCGGCGCGGGCGGTCAGTCCGGTAACGTCCAGAGCGGAAATGGTGACGGTGGTGACGGCGGTGCAGCTGGTAACGGCGGCGATGCTGGTGGGTTCATCCTGCCGATCCTGAACTTCGCTGGCGACGGCGGCGACGGCGGTGCCGGCGGCGATGGCAACAGTGTTGCGCTCGGCCGGACCGGCAGCGCGGACGGTGGCGATTCAGGCGATGCCGGTGCCGGCGGCAATGCGCTCGGTGCGGGCTTCGGGGCTGGTGGCGGCTACGGCGCAGGCGTCGGCTACGGTGGTGACGGCGGTTACGGCGGCGCTGCCGACGCGAGCGGCGGAACGACCGGCGACGGCTATGGCGGCGACGGAACCGGCGGCGCAGCGACCGGTGGTCATGGTCTCGGCGGCCTCGCTCTCACGGGTTCGTGGGCCGGCGGCGGCGACGGTGGTGCGGCCTATGGTGGCGACGCCTGGGGCGGTGACGGTGGTGCTGGCGGCAACGGTGGCTTCGCGACCAACGGCGATGGCGGCACGGGCGGCAATGCCGGCATGTGGGGCTCGTACAACGGCGGCGACTCTGTGGTCGAGGGCCTCTCCCAGGCGACGGCAGATGCGACGATCGACACCAATGCCTTCAACCAGCAGATCGTGCTTGGCGCGAACCTGCAAGGCAACACGATCGACATGACGGTCGTCGGTGGCGACTACCATGCGGACGTAATCGGTCACGACGACAACTCCTGATCGTCAGGTGCCGCGGCCGGTTCTACGGTTCGCAATCGGCTTCGAACAGGGCTGCGCGGGTACCCGCGCAGCCCGTCATGACCCGATACGCTAAGGGGCACTACCGGCTACAAAAAGGAGGCCCTGACCATGTACTCCGCGAAAATCTCCGAAACCATCGCCCATTTCATCGGTCTTTTCCAGCTCTCGACCGAAGATGCTCGCGTACGCGAAGCACACGAGAAATTCGACCCGACGCGCGAAGTTCACAAGGATCCGAAGGACATCGAGGCCGCGCCCGTCAAGGCGCAGGCTCCCTACGATCTCGACGACTTCAATCCTGACGTTCCCTACCGCCCGCTCGATATGGACATCTACGGGCCTGTTCCGAGTGGATATGCCGGTTTGCCTTTTCCGGAGTACCCGCTCACAGAAGGCGTGATTGGTAGCAGCAGTCCTGAAGGTGTCCTGCAGACGTGGTCCTTCAAGGCGTCCTATGCCGCCACCCCGCACATCATCAATCCTCCGGGGTCGGTCGTGGTCTACAGCCAGCAGACTGTCGAGCTCTCCGACAACGATTTCGTCGACATGGGTGGGCACGGATTGAAATCCGGCCTGCATATCGACGATAGCGCGACGATGGCCCAACTCATCGACGCCGCGCAGCAGGTTTCGCCACTCGGCTCCGTGGACGTTGCCGGTTCCGGCGCAACGATCGCCAGCCTGGTTACGACGACCGCCGCGACGCTTGATGCCTATTCTCCTGACGATACGGGACAGGTGGACGGACTGTCCGCCAGCCAATTCGTCGCCAAGGGCGACACGCTGGAAGGCATCTATGTCAACGGTGAGCTGGTTGAGACGGCGCCGGTCCTCAAGGATCATCTGCCGAACCCCGACGAACCGTCGAGCACGCCCGACCAGCCTGAACTGACCAACGGCCCGAAGGAGGCCAGCGGTGCCGTCGCGCACGGCGGAGGTACCGTTCCGATCGCAGCTTCGGTCGAGCTGGATGCCGGCAGCAACACGCTGGTCAACGAGGTCGTCATCACAGGCAACTGGCTGCAATCGAATGTGCTTGCGGTCGCGGGCGATCACGTCCAGCTCAACGCCATCATCCAGACCAACGTCTATTCCGACAATGACGCTGTGGGCGCTACGCTCACCGGTGGGAGCCTGGGCGCAGAGAAGGCGACCGAGGCGTTCAATATCGCGTCGTTCAAGCACGTCGAACCGACGCAGACCGCGCAGAACGAGACGAATGTCTTTCCCAAGGCCTGGGCCATCACCGAGATCAAGGGCGACCTGATGATGGTGAATTGGCATCAGCAATTCACTTTTATGTCCGACAACGACACGGCCATCCTTGCGGCTTCCGGGTCCAAGCTCTCGGTCATCGCCGGCGACAACACCGCTGCCAACCAACTCTCGCTGTTGGAATTGGGATACCGCTACGATCTGGTCTTCGTCGGTGGAAACGTCTTTGACGCCAACATCATCCAGCAGACCAACATCCTGCTCGACAACGATTTCATCGGGGCCGTCGGTGGCTTCCATATGAGCGGTCACGGATCCGTCTCGACGGGCGGCAACCTCCTTTGGAACTATGCCAGCATCGTTGAGGCCGGTGGCGCGGGTCCGGTAAACCCGATGCCGGAAAGCTATCTTTCGGCCCTGCAGGACCTTTCCGAAGGCAAGAATCCGTCGTCGAAGGATTTCATGCACGATGCCGCCTTCGCCGGACTGATGGGCCTGAGAATACTCTATATTTCCGGAGACCTGCTCAGCCTCAACTACATCCAGCAGACCAATATTCTGGGCGACAGCGACCAGGTGACGCTGGCGATGAACGCGCTGGCGGCACGTCCGGATGCGGACTGGACTATCTCGACCGGCAAGAACGCCCTGATGAACTATGCCGGCATCGTCGATGTGGATACCGGCAAGTCCATCTATGCCGGGGGCGGCATCTATTCTGACGAGGTGCTGGTCCAGGCCGAACTGATCAAGAACGAGCCATTCCTGGGAGGGCAGGATCCGAATGCGCTGGCGAGCGAGGCGGTCGTCTTCCTTGGCGATGGCATGCTGAGCCCGGATACCGGCCATCAGACACAGGACCACGCATCGCCGAACCCGGCTATGCACACGATAGACACGGCCAGCGTCGATCCCATGCACAGCATGGTCGCGTGAACGGGCGCGGGAGGATTCCATGACCGACCGCACCGACCCGTCGCGGCAAGACGTTACCGAAGTCGGAAATTCACCTTCTGCGGACGCCGATGGGAAGCCGCGGCAGGCCGGATGGTCGGATGCGCAAACCGTTCAGCAGCGGTTCCTTCGCAGACTTGACCATCAGGAGAACATTCTGGACAGAGCTGTCAAGGAGATCGACGGGGTGGCAGATCAACTACGCAGAGCAGCGACCGACGGCGCCAGCGAAAATCAGAGGTCTGCAAATCCCGGCGGGGTACCCGTTCCAGGCCCGGGGGCAAAGGCTGCAGGCCCCACGCCTCCGGCCGCCAGCACAACTCCGCCGCCGACGAACATTGCGCCCCGGCCAATCAATCCGATGCCGACGACGAATGCTGCGCCTCCAGCAGCCAATGCCGCGCAGGCTGGCAACCCCGCACAGCGCGCGTGGCCCCCGAGGGTCGAAACCCCGGCAAAGGTAGAAACGCTCTCGGCGCTGCGCGATCGCATGTCGGCGGAACAGCGGCCGCCGCAGGAGCAGCGCAAGCCCGAACCCCGCTTCGAGAAGCCGGTCGTCTGGCCGACGGCCGAAATGAAGGACAGGAACACACCGTCCGGCATGGTCGTGATCGATGGTGACCGCGGGCCGATCAAGGCGGAGCCGCGTCCAGCCGCCAAGGACGGCGGGACTTCGAACGGCAGCGGGGGCAATGGTAATGGTGGTGGCGGTGCTGGTGGCGCGGGTGTCTTTCACAAACGTCTTGGAGCTGTAGATTTCACCGCGAGCCTGAAGGCGGGCCTCAAGGCGATCAGACAGAACCTGATGATCGTCATGGTTTTCACGATCGCCACCAACGTGCTCGTGCTTGCGATACCGGTCTATCTGTTCCAGATCTCGGACCGGGTGCTGACCAGCCGGTCGATCGACACGCTGGTGATGCTAACGGCCCTGATCGTCGGCGCAGTTGTGCTGCAGACGATCTTTGACGGCATCCGTCGCATGATCCTGATGCGCACGGCGGTGGAGGTCGCCGCCCAGCTCGGCGCGCCGATCCTGAGCGCTGCCGCACGAGCGGCCCTGCACAGCAACGGACGTGAATATCAAACACTTGGCGATCTGCAGCAACTTCGCGCCTTCCTGGTATCGGGCACGCTGCTTTCCTTTCTCGATGCGCCGATCGCTCCGTTCTTCGTGTTGGCGGTGTTCCTCATCCATCCGCATCTCGGCGCGATCGTCATCACTTCGGCCTTTCTTCTGCTGATCGTGACCCTCCTGAACCAGCGGGCGACCGCCGCGGGCTTCGGGGAGGCGACCAACTACCAGACCAAGGCGAACCTTCACCTCGATTCGATGTCACGCAACTCGCAGATCATCAATGCGCTGGCGATGATCCCCGAAGCCGTACACATCTGGGGCAAGGACATGGCCGGCTCGCTGAAGGCACAGGTTCTGGCGCAGGACCGCAACATCGCCTTCGCATCGCTTTCCAAGGCGGTGCGGCTGCTTACCCAGGTGACGATGCTCGGCTGGGGCGCGAACCTGGCGCTGCACGGTCACCTGACCGGGGGCATGGTGATCTCGGCTTCGATCATCGCCGGCCGCGCGCTCGGCCCGATCGAGGCGGCAATCGAAGGCTGGCACCAGGTGATCCAGGCACGCGCCGCCTACGGTCGCATCTCCGCGCTGCTGCATACGTCGCCGCTCAATTTCGAACGGTTGAAGCTGCCGCGCCCTGAAGGACGCCTCGACGTCGAGCGGCTGCTCTTCGTTCCGCAGGGCACCAAGCGCGTCGTGCTGAACGGGATCACTTTCGCACTGGAACCGGGTGACTCGCTGGCGGTCATCGGCAGTTCAGGCGCGGGCAAGACGACGCTTGGCAAGATGCTCGTCGGCTCCATCCTGCCAACGTCGGGCGCCGTGCGTCTCGACCTCATGGACTTGAGGAACTGGGACCAGCGCCAGTTCGGCGAGAGCATTGGTTATCTGCCGCAGGACGTCCAACTCTTCCCGGGAACGATCAAGGCGAACATCGCTCGCATGCGCGAGGATGCCACCGATGCGGAGATCTATGCCGCTGCCAAGCTCGCCGACGTGCACGACATGATCGCCATGCTGCCGCACGGATACGAAACCGTCGTCGCGGCCGACGGCTCGCCGTTGTCGGGCGGCCAGAAGCAGCGCGTCGCGCTTGCTCGTGCCTTCTTCGGCAATCCGCGCATGGTTGTGCTCGACGAGCCGAATTCCAATCTGGACACATCCGGCGAAACGGCGCTCACCCGCGCGCTGACACATGCAAAGCGTGAGAAGATCACGGTCATCACCATCACGCAGCGCCCAGCGCTTCTCAACAGCGTCGACAAGGTGCTGCTCCTGGTCAACGGCACGGTGGCCCTCTTCGGCCATCGGCAGGATGTTCTCAAGGCGCTGGCTTCCCGCGGGGTGAACACCGAAGGCAACCCACTCGACCAGCCCCAACTTCCGTAGGCGAACATGACGGACGCAGCCAAAATACAGGACCTGACATGGTACGCGGAGGTTCCGCGCTCCATCTGGCAACACACGTTGATCGGCTTTGTGCTGATCGGTGTCACATTCGGCGGTTTTGGTGCCTGGGCTGTTACCGCACCGTTGGCTGCGGCGATCATCGCCCAGGGAAGTTTCGTCGCGACGGGCCAGAACAAGGTGATCCAGCATTTCGAAGGCGGGATCATCAAGGAAATCCTGGTCAGTGAGGGGGATCACGTTACGGCAGACCAGCCGTTGATCCGCCTGGACGAGACAGCGGCACAGGCGAACGAACGCCAGTTCTTCCTGCGGCGGGCACGGTTGGAGGCGATTGTTGCTCGACTGAACGCACAGGCCCACGGTCTCAAGGAGATCGCGCTGCCGGAGGCGATCACGGAGCATCTGAAGGATGACCCGGAGATCCGCCCGATCGTGCAAAGCCAGCAGCTCAATTTCCAGACCTGGAGAAGCAAGCTCGACAGCGATATTGGTCTGTTGAAGCGCAACATCGAGAGCCTGGAGTTCCGTTCCGAAGGCTTTCAGGAGCAGCTGAAGGCGGTCCGCGAGCAGCGCGCCCTTCTCGACGAGGAATATGCCGGCAAGAAAGTGCTGCTGGCAAAAGACCTGATCCGCAAGACGGAGATCAAGACCATCCAGCGTGCGATCGCCGATGCCGAAGGTCAGATCGGGAGGCTGATGTCCGAAGTCTCGGAAACGGGTGCACAGATCCTGAAGCAGGAGCAACAGGTCAACCAGACGGAAGAGAGCTACAAAGAGGCGGCGCTCGACGAGTTGCAGAAAGCTGAAGCCGAACTGGACACCGTGCGCGAGCAGTTGCGCGGGGCGACCAACGTGCTGCGCCGCGCGACGATCAATGCACCGGTGACCGGCACGGTCATCCGGATGCACTACCACACGTCAGGCGGCGTCATCGAAAGCGGCAAGCCGATCATGGAAATCCTGCCGGCCGATGTGCCCCTCATCATCGAGGCGCAGGTCCTGCGCACCGAGATCGACAACATCAAGGTCGGCGAGAAGGCAACCGTACGCCTGACGGCGCTTAACCAGCGCACGACGCCGGTGCTGAACGGCCAGGTTTTCTACCTGTCCGCCGATGCGTTACCCGTGCAGACGCAGGATGGTACGCGCGAGGTTTACCTCGCCCGCGTCAGCCTGCCGGCAAGTGAGCTCGCAAGGGTCCATAACTTCGCCGTGACGCCGGGCATGCCGGCTGAAATCCTCATCCAAACGGCGGAGCGGACCTTCTTCGATTATCTCACGAAGCCGATCCGCGACAGCATGGCTCGCGCTTTCATGGAAAACTAAGCAAGGCCCCTCGAAGGCCGTTGGGGGAGCCGTGCCTTTGCCTGGCATCGCCCAGATGACGACGCGGCAGAGAGAGAGAGAGAGAGAGAGAGAGAGAGAGAGAGAGAGAAGGTTACGTACTTCTCCCCAGCCCTCAGTTCGCGGCGAAGCAATAGAACAGGCCTTCGCCGCCCGTACCCTTGAAGGCTTCCACGGTGCATCCGCCTCGCGTCGCGTGCGACGAGTTCCAGGATTTCGCTTGGGCGGAATCGTTCAGGCCCGTGCGGTCGCTGTGGCCGACGATCGCCGCGCCGTCGGCGCCGCCCATCGTCCAGTTGCCGCAGGTATCCGGTGCGGCGGTGCCATCCGCCTTTGAGCCGGTCAGGATGTCATGGCGGTTGGGGGTGTCGCCGCGACCGTTGATGATCTCGCCCTTCTCGTTGAGCGCGGTCTGTTTGGTGAGGTTGTTCTTGTCGCTGTGCAGGGAAGCGACGTCGTCGGCGATCTTCTCGCCCTTGGCGTTGTACCATGGCCCCTTGCCGATCCTGTCCTTTGCATTTTCGCTATCGGTGGACAGGTAGGCCTTCCAGGTCTTGCCGGTCGATCCGGCCGTCTTTGCCAAGGCGTCGCAATAGGCGTCGGCGCCTGCGAGCCCGCCGAGATCGCCGCCCTTTCCCGGGTTCACGCTGGTGACGAAGAAACTCATGCTGGTGTCCTGAGCATGGGCCGCTCCGGAGCAGGCCAGGACGAATGCGAGGGCTGCAAGTCCGCTTTTCATTGGTCTCTCTCCCGTCAGGTTTCGGGCAGAAGCCTAATGGTCGCGCTTGGTGGAGTAAAATCGAAATGGCGTGATGAACGAGGGGGAATGGTGCGGGGTCTGGCATCGTGTTGCGCGGGGCGCATGGCTGGCTTGCGAAATCCCGTCTACGATTTCGGCGCGATCCCTGTATATTCAAATCATCGAAGCGATGCACCTCCTCCCGCAGAGCTTCGACAGGCGAACGACCTTCTCCTCCTCCCAAAGGTCGTTTGCGAGATCAGCGCCACTCCTCCTCCTAAGGCTGCTGATCGGTTTTCTAAGAGCCTGCCGCTCCTCCCGCGGCGGGCTCTTTTGTTTTCAGCCTCCGCACATGCCTCGAAATGAACTTTGGCGCGTGGCGCGGTCCGGCCCTGCGGAACAAAGTGCCCGCCGGATCGTTGAGCCGCCAGGAGGTTTCGATGTCTATCCGTCAGTCGAAATCCAATGTGGAACCGAAAACACCGCGATGGGCGTTTCACCATGGTGCGGGACGTCTCCGCCGGGCAGAAGGCGACGAAGTGCGCAGCCGGCCGACCAATGAAGCAGAGCAGGCGCAGATCGTCGACGCGGGCGACGGTGGCCTGGTCGCGCCCGACCTTGCAGGCGATCTTGCCCCCGATCGCAACCACCAACCGCCTCCGCACGACTATAGCCGTCCTTCGCTCAAACTTGGCAAGCTGCCTGCCGCCCAGAATATGCGCGACGAAGATGGTGCCGGCGGGCCGGTGTGGCTGGCCGTGCTCGGCGACAACACCAGTGAAGCCATGCGACAGTTCATGGGACTGGTGCTTGCATTTATCTTCCTGTCGGCGGTTTTCTTCTGGTTTCTCGCGTAGCGCGACGAGGACGCGCGTAGTGTCCCTCGAAATCTCCGGGCATCGACGATACAGCCACGGTTGACGAAGGGCGGCCACACCCTAGATAACCGGCGACATCCCGCCTCCTTCCAATATCAGCGAGCTCATCATGCACTACAGAACCTTCGGCCGTGGCGGCCTTCGCGTTTCCGAAATCGGCTATGGCGCTTGGGGCATCGGCAAGAGCCATTGGCAGGGAGCGCGCGACGACGAATCCGCCCGCGCGCTCAACCGTGCCGTCGATCTCGGCCTCAACTTCATCGATACGGCGCTTGGTTACGGCCAGGGCCACAGCGAAAAGCTGATCGGGGCTTTGTTGCGCGAGCGCTCGGAGACCATCCATGTCGCGACCAAGATCCCGCCGAAGAACATGCAATGGCCCGCCCATGCCGGTACGCCGGCCGAGCAGACCTTTCCGGCCGACCATGTGATCGCCTGCACCGAGACGAGCCTGCGTAACCTCGGCGTCGAGACGATCGACGTGCAGCAGTTCCATGTCTGGTCGGACGAATGGGTCGGCCGCGGCGACTGGCTGGAGGCGGTCGAACGGCTGAAGCGCGACGGCAAGATCCGCTTCTTCGGTGTTTCGATCAACGACTACGAGCCGGACAATGCGCTCCGGCTGATCGAGACCGGCGTCGTCGACAGCGTCCAGGTGATCTACAACATCTTCGAACAGGCGCCGGAAGAAAAGCTGCTGCCCGCGTGCCTCAAGCACAATGTCGGCGTCATCGTCCGTGTGGCGCTCGACGAAGGCGGCCTGACCGGGCAGATCCGTTCCGACACGGTCTTCCCCGAGGGCGATTTTCGCGAGACGTACTTCCGTGGCGAGCGCAAGCGCGAGGTAGAGGAACGCACGCAGAAGATCGTCGGGGACCTGCAGATCGCCCCGGATGCACTTGCCGAAACGGCTCTGCGCTTTGTGCTCAGCCACCCGGCTGTGTCGACCGTCATTCCCGGCATGCGCTCGGTCCGTAATGTCGAGCGCAATTGCGCCATCGGCGACGGTGCCGGCTTGCCGGACGCGCAGCGTGCAAAGCTGAGCGCCCACCGCTGGCAGCGCAACTTCTACAGGGATTGAGCAGCCCGGCGGCCATCGGCTGCCTGGCGGCTAAAACACTCCCTCCAAGGGATCCTTGCCGCCGGACGACGGCTCTTTCGGTGCCCTGCGCGTCTGGATGTGCTATCCATATGGTTGCAGGAGCCCGGGGGCGCCGATGGAACAAAAGCTATCCGTCATCATGGCCGCGGACGTTGCCGGCTATAGCCGGCTGATGGAGCTCGACGAGAAGGGTACGCTTGCGGCCCTGATGGCTCATCGACAGGAGCTTTGGGACCTCGAGGTCGCCGCGCATCGCGGGCGCATCGTCAAGCTCATCGGCGACGGCATGCTGGTGGAATTCCGTGCTGTGGAAGACGCAGTTCTCTGCGCGGTCGAGATCCAGCGGGGAATGCGGAGCAGAAACGCAGGCATAGACGCGGATCGCCGGATAGAATTTCGCATCGGGATCAACATTGGCGACATCCTGTTTGAAGACGGCGACGTCTATGGCGACGGCGTCAATGTGGCGGCGCGCATCGAGGGTCTCGCCAAACCGGGTGGTGTATCCGTCTCCTCCTCGGTCCACGACACCTTGGGCGGTCGCCTGGGCATCCGCTTCGAGGATGCGGGCGAGCAGGCATTGAAGAACATCGGTCGCCCCGTCCACATCTACAATGTCTCCATCGACGCCGCCGGGTCTGGGCCTGCCGCACTCATGGCGCCACCATCACAAGAGGTGCGAGAAAATCCCCCGGTCAAGTCGGGTCGGACGCTTCTCCATGTGTCGCGCTTCGCAAATCTGAGCGGCAATCCTGACCAGGAGTATTTCGCGGCCGGCATAACGCAGGATGTCGTCGCAGCATTGTCGCGCTTCTCCGGGCTGAACGTGATTGTTCGGGTGCCGCGCGTCGAGCCGCAACACCAAGCATCAGCCAGCTACTACACGCTGGAAGGCAGCGTCAGGCGCGGTGGCGACCGTATCCGGGTCAATACGAGCCTGACGAACGCCACTGGCGAACACATCTGGGCGGAGAAATACGATTTCGAGCTCGTCGACATGTTTGACGTCCAGGACGAGTTGTCCCGCTCGATTCCGGCCGCCTTGAATGTCAAAATCGAAGAAGCTGAACGATACAGGGTTCTCGCCGAGCCGCTCAAAGGGTCGAGCGCCTACGATTTCTATCTGCGTGGTCGACACATTGAAATGAGCCTGAAACCGGATGAGGGCAGGTTGGCGAAGGAGATGTTCCTGGCAGCGATTGACGCTGATCCGGCTTATGCGCGCGGCTATCTCGGGCTGGCCTGGCTGGAGATCCGCAAGCTGAAGTGGAACGAGCGCGTTGACATGGAAACCACGCTCGCCAATGCCTTCGCCTGGGCAAACAAGGCGCTGGAGCGTAGCCCCCGCGACGCCGACGTGCACTGGGCGCTCGGCGTCGTGCACCTGTGGAGGCGCGAGGCTGAGCGGGCCATCGGGTGCTACGAGCGCGGTCGCGAACTGGCGCCCAACAATTGCGATTTGCTCGCGGAGTATTGCGATGCCCTGGGCTATCTCGGTCTTCTTCAAGACGCGATCAGGATCGGAGAGCTGGCCCTGCGGCTGAACCCCAGTCGCCCCGACTGGTATTTCTGGAACGTCGCTGCCGCGAAATATCTCTCGGGCCAATACGCAGAGGCGTTGGCGCTCCTGGAAAAGATGGCCGATCTTGGTTCGGCCTATCGATTGCTCGCCGCAACCTACGCGCAACTCGGGCGGCTGCAGGACGCACGTCGTGCCGCTGCCGAACTCCTGAAGCTCAATCCGGAATTCTCGATCGAACGATACGGTTCTCGCGCACCCTATCGGGATGAGGCCTTGCTCGCGCGTTATGTTGAAGGCCTGCGGCTTGCGGGTTTGCCGGAATGATGCGCGGAGGGGCCGCATCGGCCGCATTCAGTGGGAGGAAAGGCAATGTCGAAAACGGTCAACGTCCGTTACATGGTCGACGACGTGGAGGCGGCGGTCGCCTGGTACACGACCCATCTCGGCTTTTTGCTGCTGTCGAGCTACGCGCCGGCCTTCGCGGATGTCCAGCGCGGTGCGCTACGGCTGCTGCTCAGTGGACCGACGAGTTCGGCCGGCAGGCCGATGCCGGACGGCGAACAGCCAGCGCCGGGCGGCTGGAACCGCATCCATCTCATCGTCGATGACCTCGACGCCGAAGTGGAGCGGCTGCGCCGCGCCGGTGTCATGTTCCGCAATGACATCGTAACCGGTCCCGGCGGGGCGCAGATCCTGTTGATCGACCCCTCCGGAAATGTCGTCGAGCTGTTTCAGCCGGCGCGACGATAGCGACCGCGCGCGTCCCGGTCGTTGATGCCGCTCGCACCTCTGGGATGCGAGTGCCGCGTCGGGTCTCAGCCGGCGCTGGTGTCGACCACTTCGAAATCGTGCGTGATCGTCGCGGTCTTGGCGAGCATCGCCGAGGCCGAGCAGTATTTTTCGATCGAAAGCGAAACGGCGCGCTCGACCTTGTTGACCGCGAGCCCACGTCCCTTGACGATGAAGTGCATGTGAATGCGGGTAAAGACGCGCGGCTCGGTCTCGGCGCGGTCGGCATCGAGTTCGACGACGCAGTCTTCGACTGGCTCGCGGCCCTTTTCCAGGATGTGCACGACATCATAGGCCGAGCAGCCACCGGTGCCGATCAGCACCAGTTCCATCGGGCTCGGCCCCGGCGTGCGTCCTTCTTCACCGAAGGCGGTACCCAATACGACTTTGTGGCCGCTACCGGATTCTCCGACGAAGGTCCGGTCTTCCACCCATTTGACGCGTGCTTTCATGTGTCTCGTCCTGTTGCAGCTATGCCCCGATCATAGACCAGCGCGGCCGATGATCGCCTGTTCACATAACGTCTCGAAGGGTTTTCGCAAATGGTCCGCTTCCGTTAAAATGGAAAGCCTGCGCGACGCACGCGAAACCGGCAAGGATTGATCGGATGAACGAGACGACCGGAAATGCGCCTGACAGGTCCGGCGCGGTGGTGCACCCGCCGATCGCCTGGGTGCTGGCGGTGGGTGGCGGCCTCGTGCTTGATCGGCTCTACCCGCTGCCGTTCGTGCCTGCCATGGTGCCCGACGCCCTGGTCGGTGGCATCGTGTTTCTCGCAGGATTGGCGCTGCTCATCTGGGCAGCCATGACCTTCGGCCGTGCGGGAACCGAAATCCAGATCAACCGGCCGACATCGAAAATCGTCGAAATCGGTCCCTACCGCTTTACGCGCAATCCGATCTACACCGGCATGTTCCTGGGCCTGATCGGCTTTTCCATCGTCTTCGACAGCCTCTGGCTGCTGATCCTGCTCGTGCCCTTCTATCTCGTCATCCGCTACGGCGTCGTGGCGCGCGAGGAGGCCTATCTCGAGCGCAAGTTTGGTGATGTCTATCGCGATTACAAGACGCGCGTCAGGCGCTGGCTCTAGACCACGATCGCCCGACACATTTCCGCATCCCGCTCAAGCCGCGTGAACCTGGCACGCAGCGCTTGAAACCGCCCGCAGCGCTTCCGCCAGCCGCTCGATGTCGCGCGGCAACAGGCCGGCGATGTTGATGCGACCGTTCGACGTTCCGTAAACGCCGAAATCCTCGCGAAGCCGGTCCATCTGGTGCGGGTCGAGTGGCAGCAGCGAGAACATGCCTTTTTGCCGGCGCAATGCCTGGAACAATTCCGGAGCGCCGCAGTCAACAAGCGCATCGGCGAGGTCGCGGCGAATATCGGCGACGCGCCGGCGGCTGGTGTCCAGTTCGGCAAGCCACGTTTCGGGGTATTCGAAGAGCTGCGCTGCAATCGCGGCGCCGTGCTCCGGCGGCATGGAATAATTGGCCCGCGTGATCCTCTCCAGCGTCGCGCGAATATTGGCGAGCGGCCCCCGGTCGGGCGCGATCACCATCGCCGCGCCGGTGCGTTCGCAATAGAGGCCCATGTTCTTGGAGCAGCTTGCAGCGACCAGCACCGTGTCGAGTTCTTTAGCGAAATGGCGCAGGCCCGCGGCGTCCTGTTCGATCCCGTCACCGAAGCCCTGATAGGCCATGTCGATCAGCGGGATCAGTCCCTTGTCCTTGCAAAGGCCGACAAGCCGGCGCCACTGTTCGGGCGTCGGATCGATACCCGTCGGGTTGTGGCAGCAGCCATGCAGTAGAACGACGTCGCCCGGGCGAGCCTCAGCAAGATCCGCGATGACGGTGTCGAGATCCAGACCAGCATCGTTCTCATGCCAGCGGAACGTTCGCACGCTGAGGCCTGCGGCTGTCATGATCGGGCGGTGGTTCACATAGCCGGGGTTGGTGTTCCAGATCGTCGCTTGTGGCGAGACGAGCGCGATGAAATCCGCAAGGATCCTGAGTGCGCCGGTGCCGCCGACCGTCTGGATCGTGCACTGACGGTCGAGCGCCTCGGCCCCTTCGCCGAGAAGGAGTCTCGACATTCCGTCGTTGAATGCCAGGTTCCCCGAAAGGGCTCCATAGGACTTGGAGACGGCGGCGGCAGCAAGGCGCACTTCCGCAGCCTGAACGGCCTGCATGACCGGGGTTTGGCCCGAAGCATCGCGATAGACGCCGACCACAAGGTCGATCWTGTCGGCCCGACGATCTTGCCGGAACGCATTGATGAGTGCCCATAACGGATCGGGTTCGGCAATTGGCAGAGTTGCGAGCATCATTGGTCCCCTGTCGTATATGAAACTAGTGGCGGTTTGCCAGGATCACGCCCGTCGTGATGACGAGAATGCCGATCGCGGTAGCAACGGCCAGCGCCTCGCCGAGGATCGGGATGGCCATCAGGCTTGCAAGCGCCGGCGCCAGCGAGCCGATCGTCGCGCTCCGGGCGGCGCCGAGCCGCGAGATCGCGAAGGCGTAGCCGACCGTCGAGATCAGGCCGACGCCGAGCCCCTGGACCAGAATGAAGGGCAGGGCCTGGTGCCAGGAGAACTGCCCGATATGTGTGGTGACGGCGCCCGTGAGCAGCAACGGGACGAGGATGACGAGCGAGCCGATGGACAGCAGCAATCCGTTGCTGATTGCGTCCACCCCGGTGCGGCGCAGGCCGATCGTATAGGCGCCCCAGATGAGGCTCGCGATCAGAAGCATGCCGACGCCGCGGAGCGTCTCGGCTGTTACCGCATGCTGCTGTCCGGCGACGATGCCGATGACGCCGGCGAGGATCAGCGCGAGCGGCAGCCAGCGCTTCCTCGGCACGCCCTTACGCTCAAGCAGAAAGGCGAGCAGGGCGACGGAAAGCGGCGTGGTGCCGGCAACGAGCGCGCCGACATAGGCCGCAGACGTTGCCTTCGCGCCTTCGGAGACGATGAAGAAGAAGGGCACGCCGCCGAGCAGAACGATGGCGGCGTCCATCGGTCTGACCTTGCGAAGCGCCGACAATCGCTGCGGGATCGCCGGCAGCAGGGCGATGATCGGGATCGCGAAACGGATCAGCGCGACGTCGGCGGTGGCGAGCGATGAGGCTCCGATTGCCCGCATGGTCAGCGCGAAGCCCGCCCAGACCAGAACGACGATGGAAAGCACGATGTAGCCGATGGCCGTCGGTGACAGCCATCCGCCTCTCGATTGCTGGAAATCTGACGTCACGTCGGTCATGTGCGGCCTCATCGCTAGGATGGTTCCCATGATATGCTTCTCGCGCTGCTGATTTCTTGCTATTTCACCTGTCCATTGCGAAACGTTTGGCAGAATCTGCCAACAGGGAGGACTAAGTGGACGAAAAGGACATGCAGATCATCTGGGCGCTGCAGAAGGATGGCCGCCTTTCCAATCAGGACCTGTCCGAGAAGGTCGCATTGTCTCCGTCGCCCTGCCTCAGGCGGCTGCGCCTGCTCGAGGAGGCGAAGATCATCAAGGGTTATACGGCGATCGTCGACGAGGAGGCCTATGGCCTGCCGATCACGGCCTTCGTACGCATCCGGCTGGAGCGCCATTCCGAGGCCTCCGTCGCCGCCTTCGAACGCAAGGTGAGAACGATCGACAACATCCAGGATTGCTACGTCATGACCGGCGAGGCGGACTATCTGCTGCGTGTTCTGGTGACGAGCCTCAAGGACTACGAGCAATTCGTCCGCACCCAGCTGCATAACATCGAGGGCATAGCGGCGATCGATACGAGCTTTGCCTATGGCACGGTCAAGCGGGCGACCGTCTTTCCGCGGCTGTGAAGGTCGCCAACCGAAGCCGGTTCCGGGCAGCCGTCACGCATCCGGCAGGGTGAACACGGCGCAGGGCGTTGCGATTCCACGCAACGGATGCTCGCCGAGCGGCACGAGCGGCGTCGACGTTGCTGCGGCGACGGCGCCGGAGATCAACACAGACCGGCCAAGCGGCCGGCATAGCCCCTCCAGACGACTGACGAGGTTCACCGCCGGGCCGATGGCGGTGAAGTCGAGCCGGTCGGCCGCGCCGATGTTGCCCCAGAGAATCTCTCCGAGATGCAGCGCCACGCCGAAAGTGAGCGGCGGCAACCCCTCGGCCTGCCGTGTCTGATCGAGATGGGCCATGCCGGCGCGCGCGGCGGTGACCGCGCGCAGGGCAGCATCGCATGCATCGACAGGCGAGCCGCTGACGGGAAAGATCGCCAGGACGCCGTCGCCGATGAACTTCAGCACCTCGCCACCGAAGGCGTGGATCGCGCCGGCCACCCGTTCGAACCAGGCGTCGAGCGTCGCGATCACCAAAGCGGGTTCCGTCGCCTCGGACAGAACCGTGAAATTGCGAAGATCGGCATAGAACAATGCCGCACGAATGGTCTCGCCGGTCCCGCGCGTGAGCGCCCCGGCGCGAACGCGAGCGGCGCTGCGACGGCCGAGATAGGCCTCAAGCAGGGCAGCGAGCGCCGCCCGCTCGGCAAGTGCTGCCAGGGGCGCGGCGGCAAAACGCCCGACCTCAAGAAGTCGTACCGTCTCGTCCGGGCCGAAAGGCCGGGTTCCGGCCCAACCGAGGGTCGCCCGGTCCGTCCCAGTGCCGGTCGATCGCTCCAGCACCGGTCCAAGCACGGCCAACCATTCGTGCCCGGCCTGGTCGGAGACCGCGCCCGCAAAGCCCAGACTCTCGATCACCACACCTGTCTCAGCCCGCCACAGCCAGGTGCGGCGGGCGATAATCGGGTGCGGCACGGCCAGGGTGAGGGCACCGCCGGCAAGCGGCAGGTCGTCGGCGACAAGCAGTCGTCCAAGCTCGGACAGGAACCGGTCCGGCTCAGGTGAGGCGCTCGCTTCATCCACGAGCCAGGCGAGGGGCGCAGACAAATCCATGCCGAAGAGGATAGCGCCGCGCCCCATTGGGGCAAGGGCCTCGCCTGCGTGGTGGCGCCAGTGGGTGTGCGGGTCTATGATCGCGGTAGCCAGGGTTCCGTGCTTCACCTCTCCTGAACCGGCGGGCCGGCCAAACAGCAAAGGGAAGACCGATGCAGGAAGCCCTCGTCGTCCGCCGCGAAACGCATATCCAGGCGCCGCGCGCCGCAGTGTTCGCGCTTTTGACTGACCCGGAGAAGATTCTCCGCTGGATGGGAACTGAGGCCGATACCAAGGCAGAGCCTGGCGGTCTTTATCTCGTCAACGTAACCGGAGCGCGTTTCGCCCGCGGGTCTTTTCGTGAAGTGGTGCCGGTGCATCGGCTCGCCTACAGCTTCGGCTGGGAAGGCAGCGACATCGTTCCACCCGGTTCCAGCCTGATCGAGATCGACCTGATCGAGCAGCCGCCCGGAACCTTGCTGCGTCTCACGCAAACGGGATTGCCCAATTCCGAACAATGCGCCGGGCATGCGGAAGGTTGGGCGCACTACCTGCAACGGCTGGGGCAGGTTGCGTCCGGGCGCGATCCGGGGGCGGATCCCTGGCTCGGCCGCGACGGCGGCACTCGCTGACCAGCGATCCCGATTGCTCAGATCGGCAACAACGCATCCGGCTTCACATCCCCTACCGACGCATAGGTATGCGTCTCCCTGACGCCGGGAAGGGGCAGGATGACCCGCTCGAGAAAATCCTGGAACAGCGACATGTCGGCAATCCGGGCCTTCACCAGATAGTCGAAGCCTCCGATCACCATGTGGCATTCCAGAACTTCCGGCGCCTTTGCAACCGCCTCGGAGAAGCGCTCGAAGATATGCGGGGCGGTATGATCGAGGCGCACCTGGATGAAGACGACGGTGCCCCGGCCGATCTTTTTCGGATCGAGGATTGCTCGCACGGCCTTCACGTAACCCTCGCGGAAGAGGCGCTTCACGCGCTGGCTCGTGCCCGTTGGCGACAGGCCGACACGCTCTGCCAACTCCAGTGTGGTCCGCCGGCCATCGTCCTGCAGCAATCTCAGCAAGGTGCGATCGATGGCGTCGAGGCCTGCAATTTCGTTCTTCACGCTATTTGGTCCACGAAAGAGTGATAATCGCTCAGATTCATTGAAATCAGTGTATTTTGACGCAGCCGTTTGCGCAATACGGTGTTTCTGTCGAAGCCGCGGGTAAGGCTTCCGCAATGTGGAGAGACGGGCGTGCAAAGTGCTACAATCGGAGAGGGCGACCGCAGCCGGCGGCTGGCGATATGGGCAGGGGTGGCGGTCGTCGCAATCACCACCTTACAGTTCGTGGCCGCCCGGTTCAGTCTGCGCGAGCATCTGACCGCCGCCGACATCGTCACCTTGCGGTTCTCCGGGGCCGCCCTGGCCTTCCTGCCGATGTTCCTCAGCGCCGGCTTGCCGAAGTTGATGCAGCTTGGCTGGCGCAAGGCGGCCGTGCTGGCGCTGCTGACGGGGCTGCCCTATCCGCTGATCATCAACCAGGGACTTTCGCTGGCACCGGTCGCCCATGCGGCAGCACTCTCTCCCGCCGTGATCGTCTTCTTCTCGTTCCTGTTTTCCCGTCTCGTCTTCAAGGACAAGGCCTCCGCCACGCGCCTTGCTGGCGTTGCCACGGTCATTGCCGGCCTTTTGCTGTTCGTGGTCCAATCGGGCGTTGCTGACGCCGGGACATTGCGCGGTGATCTGTTGTTCGCCGTTTCGGGGTTGATGTTTGCCACCTTTGCGGTGCTGGTGCGGCTATGGTCCGTCGACGCCGTGACGGCGACGATCGCAGTGGTGTTCTTCTCTTGTCTGCCGTTGCCCTTGCTGCACATTCTGGCGCCCAGCGGGCTCGCTGCCGCCTCTTTCACCGAAATTGCCACGCAATTCGTCATCCAGGGATTTCTTGCCGGAGCGCTCGCGAGCGTTCTCTACACCTATGTCATCCGTCAGTTGGGCCCGCAGCCTGCGTCGCTGTTCATGCCGTGCGTCCCGGTGACGACGACCGCGGCGGGGGTCGTCGTTCTCGGCGAAGTTCCGACGCTGCTTCAGGTCGTTGCCATTGCCGTCATCACGTTCGGAATGGTCTTCCCGATCCTGAAAAGGGCGTAGGCCGCGCCGGCGACCGGCCTATTTCTGCGCCTGCACCGCCGGCATCGGTTTGACTGGCGCGCCCGGGAAAATCTTCTGCAGGTTTCCCGCGATCACCTGGTCGCCCTCCGAAACCCCTGACGTCACCCCGATAAGGTCGCCGCTCGCCGGGCCAAGGGAGACCAGCCGTTGTTCGACCGTGTCGCCTTTGCCGACGACATAGACGTACTTGCCGAGCTGACTGGAGCCAAGCGCCGTTTCCGGGACCATCAGCACGTTCTGATCGTCCCTGATCTTCAGCCGCACGCGCACATATTGGCCGGGCAGCAGGGAGAGATCGGTGTTGTCGATCGTCACGCGCGCCACGACCGTTCCGGTGTTGCCTTCGACGGTGTTGTTGATGAAGCTGAGGTCGCCGCGGTAGCGTGGCTCCTTGTCGCCGGGCAGAAGCACTTCGGCCTCAACCTTGCCCTTCGCCCGGGCCTTCTGGATGTCCGCGAGCTCGGATTCGCTCGGGTTGAAGGAAACATAGATCGGCGAAAGCTGTACCAGGTTGTTGAGCGGGGTGCCGGTCGTATTGCTGACCAGCGTGCCCTCCGGCGCCAGGTTGCGTCCCAGCCGGCCGGCGAAGGGAGCGTGGATCTCTGTGTAATCGAGATTGATCTCGGCGGTGCGGACCGCCGCCTGCGACATCGCCAGCGCGGCCTCCGCCTGGTGGACTGCGCTCTGGCGCTGGTCGAAGCTGTCCTTGTTGAGATAGCCTGTGGTCGCGAGCTCGTTGCCGCGCGTCAGACTGGAGCGAAGATAGATGAGCGATGCTTCGTCGCGTTCGACTTGCGCCTTCGCCTGATCGAGTTGCGCCCGGTAGTCGCGTGGGTCGATCCGGTAAAGAAGATCGCCCTGCTTCACATCCGAACCGTCAGATGCGGCCTGTGACGCGATGTAGCCCGTGATCTTGGCGCGAAGCGTGACGTTACGGATCGCCTCGGTCCGGGCCGAATAGTCGAGATAGATCGGGATCGTCTGCTTGACGACTGCTGCGACCGGAACGGGCATGGCCTGCTGCGGTGGACCCACCGCGGCGCCGGCATCGCCGCCTTTGAGCTCAAAGCCGCCGTTCTTGTAGTGATAGGCTGCAGCGAAGGCGGCGATCACGACCGCTGCGGCAAGGACCAGTCTCGAACCACGCATGTCAGGCTCCAATTCCTATTCCGCCGCCTCCGGCTCCCGCTGGCCGATTGGCTTGGAGGACGTACTCTCGCGCCATTGTTCGATGACCGCGTAGAACACCGGGACGAAAATGAGAGTTAGAATGGTTGCCGCCAGCATGCCGCCGAAGACGGTGGTGCCGATCGACTGGCGGCTGGCCGCGCCCGCGCCCCTGGCGTACATCAGCGGCAGCACACCGAGGATGAAGGCGAAGGCCGTCATCAGGATCGGCCGAAGGCGCAGGCGGGCTGCTTCCGCGGCCGCAGCCACCACATCCAGGCCTTCCTCGCGCCGTCGCCTTGCGAACTCGACGATCAGGATGGCGTTCTTGGCGGCAAGTCCTACCAGCATCACGAAACCGATCTGCGAATAGACGTCTATCTGCATACCGCGCAGCCACAGCGCCGATAGCGCGCCCAAAAGCGCGAGCGGCACCGAAAGCAGCACCATGAACGGCATCGACCAGCTTTCATACTGGGCGGCCAGGATCAGGAAGCAGAAGACGAGGGCGAGCGCAAAGACAAGCGCGGCGATCGAGCCTGCCCGGATCTCCTGATAGGTAATGCCGGTCCACTCGAATGTGTAGTCCCGCGGCAGCGTTGTGCGGGCCACGCGCTCCATCGCCGCCACCGCCTGGCTCGAGCTGAAGCCGGGTGCTGCCGCACCGTTGATCAGTGCCGAAGGGTAGTTGTTGTAGTGGGTGATGGTCTCCGGGCCGACCGTCGGCTTGAACGTCCCGAGCGTATTGAGAGGCACCATTTCGCCTTGGGTGTTGCGGACGTAAAGACGTGAAAGATCGGTCGCCGAGGCCCGCGCGCCCTGGTCCGCCTGCAGCGTCACCCGGAAGGTGCGGCCGAAGAGATTGAAGTCATTGACATAGAGCGAGCCGAAATAGATCTGCAGCGTGTTGAAGATGTCCGGCAGGCTCAGGCCCAACAGCTTCGCCTTGTCACGGTCGAGATCATAGTTGAATTGCGGGCTCGACGTGCTGAAGGTGGTGAAGAGCTGATAGGGATTGATCTCTGGCTGCTTGCGCGCCTCGGCAATCAGCGCCTGGGTCGTGTCACTCAGGGCTTGCGCGCTGCGCCCGGCGAGGTCTTCGACCTGAAATTCGAAGCCGCCAGTTGCACCGAGCCCCTGGATCGACGGCGGATCGAAGGCGAGCACCAGCGCATCCGGGATTTGCAGGAGTTGCGGGGTGACGGCCTGACGTAGTGCCGAGGCGCCCTGTTCCGGCGGTCGCTCGTCCCATGGCTTCAGGACGGCAAATTGCACGGCCGAGTTCGACTGGGCGGCAAAAGACAGGAAATTGAAGCCGACGACGGAGCCGACGAAATCGACGCCCGCGGTACCGCGAAGGATTTCTTCGGATCGCCGCGCGACCGCCTCGGTGCGTTCGAGTGAGGCGCCGTCGGGCAGTTGGATGACGACGAAGAAATAGCCCTGGTCTTCCACCGGCAGGAAGGTTGAGGGAATGCGCTGCCACAGCGCATAGGTCGACCCGACGGCGAGCAGGAACAGAGCAAACAGCGCCCAGTGCCAGCGAACGAGCCCGGCGACGCTGCGGGCATAGGCATGTGACAGCGCATGGAAGCCGCTGTTGAACCAGCGGAAGGGGGCAAAGCGCGGCTCGCCGCGGTAACGCAGGAATGCGGCGCTGAGTGCGGGGCTGAGGGTCAGCGAGTTGAAGGCGGAGAAGGCGACCGAGATTGCGACCGTCAGCGCGAACTGGTTGTAGAGGCTGCCGGCGACGCCCGGAATGAAGGCAACAGGGATGAAAACGGCGAGCAGAACGGCTGTCGTCGCTATGATCGGGCCGGTCACCTCCTGCATGGCCTTTTTGGTGGCGGCCAGTGGCGGCAGGCCGGCCTCCAGCTGGCGTTCGACGTTTTCGACGACGACGATCGCATCATCGACCACGAGGCCGATGGCGAGCACCATGCCGAGCAGGCTCAGCATGTTCAGCGAGAAGCCGAGCAGATACATGACGACCAGCGTTGCGATCAGCGAGACCGGAATGGCGATGGTCGGGATGATCGTGGTGCGCAGGTTCTGCAGGAAGATGAAGACGACGAAGACCACGAGGGCGAGCGCCTCCAGCAGCGTATAGACGACATCCTTCATCGCCGCCGAGACGAAACGCGTGGTGTCGTAGAACATGTGGTAGGCGATGCCCGTGGGGAAACGCTGCGACAGCTCGTCCATCTTCGCCTGCACCCGGCTCTGCAGGTCGAGTGCGTTGGAACCCGGCGCCTGGAAGACGGCAAGGACCACGCTTTCCTTGCCGTTGAAGGTGACGGAGGACGAATAGAGCAGTGCGCCGAGTTCGATCCGCGCGACGTCGCGCAATCTGGTCGTCGCCCCGGTCGTCTGGTCGGCTCGAAGCACGATGTCGCCGAACTGCGAGGGATCGCTCAGGCGCCCGAGTGCGTTGATCTGCATCTCGAAGGGCGTTCCTGCCGGCGCCGGCGATTGCCCGATCTTGCCGCCCGCGACCTGGATGTTCTGTTCGGCGATGACGTTCTGGACGTCGACGGCGGTAATGCCGAGATTGGCCATGCGGTCCGGATCGAGCCAGACGCGCATCGAATAGCGGCGCTCGCCGAAGAGCTGGACGTCGCCGACGCCCGGCAGACGTTTCAGCGGATCGAGGATCTGCAGGTAGGCGTAGTTGCTGACCGAGGCGAAATCGACCGAATTGTCTGGCGAATCCAGGCTGACGAGCACGGTGAAGTTCGGGATCTGCTTGGCGATGGTGACGCCGGTCTGGTTGACGAGCGCGGGAAGCGAGGAGGCGGCCTGCGATACGCGGTTTTGCACGTCGAGCGCCGCAACATCGATCGGGTAACCAACTTCGAAGGAAATGATGATCCGCGACGAGCCGTCGTTCGAACTCGTCGAGGTCATGTAGAGCATGCCCGGCACGCCGTTGATCTGCTGTTCGAGCGGGGTCGTCACCGTATCGGCCACCACCTGGGCGCTGGCGCCGGGATAGTTGGCGGCAACCACGATCTGTGGCGGCGTCACGTCGGGAAACTGCGAGATCGGCAGCAGGAAATAGCAGATGCCGCCGGCGAGCGTCATGATGATCGCGATGGCCGATGCGAAGATCGGCCGGTGAATGAAGAAGTCGATCATGGCGGGATCGATCCTTGTGAGGTGTTGCCACCGTGGCGGGCGGCAAAGCGGAGCATTTCGAAACCGGGCATGCGCACGCGCGCCGCGCGGACCTTGCAGCCAGCGACGTCCACCTCAGCCTTCAGCCCATCCAGCATGCGCATCGTAAGGCTCCAGCACGAGATCATGATGGGCCGATATGACCCCAATCATGACGACCAAATCACGAGCGTTATCGAATCTTAAAAAGTCACTGCAGTGTGCACTCTGGCTAAAAGACGCCTGACGACTGCGCCCACCGACACTGCGCAAGAAATTTTTCTGCGGTTACCGCATATCCGGAAAGGCCTTCGCGGCAAGCGGCTACGCCTCGATGTGCCGTGCTGGCGAAAATGTTACTGGTTGGTAACATCGTCGCATGTTATCGACCAATGACAGGGCGTCAAGGGGCAAGATTTTCCACGCCACCCACGCCGGGCCAATGTGATGACAACGGATACCTGCAAGCCATCCCGTCGTTCGCCGCGCGAGCGCATCGTCGAGGCCGCGCGTGACCTCTTCCGCCGGCACGGCATTCGCGGAACCGGCGTCGATGCGATCGCCGATGCCGCCGACAGCAACAAGATGACGCTCTACCGCCACTTCAATTCGAAGGACGAGCTGATCGTCGAATGCCTGCGCCATGCGGGAATGGAGATGGACGGCTCCTGGCGCGAGCTGGAAGACGCGCACCCTGGTGACGGGTTGGGGCAGCTGAGGGCCTGGGTTCGGCGGATCGCCGAGCATCTCGGTGACGACAGGTGCCAGTGCGAAATGATGAGCGCCGCCGCGCAACTGACCGATGAGGATCATCCCGCGCGCTCGCTGATCCGCATGTTCAAGGACGGGCAGCGCGACCGGGTCGTGGAGCTTTGCCGCAGGGCCGGTGTCGCCAATGCGGAAATGCTCGGCGACACGCTGCTGCTTTTGATCGAGGGCGCGCGCGCCGCTCAGCAAAGCAGCGGCGCCGAAGGGCCGAGCGCCCGTTTTGCGGAGATCGCCGATGCGGCGATCCTGTCCTTTGCCGGCAGTCGTGCCAAATAGCGGCGCGCGTCTGTCAGCGTTCGGCCGGCCAGTCCGGATGATGGCTATCGATCACGAACATATGGGTGTGCCGATGGCCGCTGCCGACGCGCGTTGCGCCGGCAAGATGGGGGTGATCGTCAGCAAGTGCATGATGCACGTGCTCGATTTCGTCGGGATCCTGCGCCGGCCAGAGCCGGGCCGCCGCAAGGATGGCGCCGACGGCGATGAGACCAAGCACCGTGAAGGTCATGGGCATGCCGACGGTGGCGCCGAGCCATCCGGCAAGCGGATAGGTGATCAGCCAGCAGGCATGCGACAGGGCGAACTGCGCGGCGAACAGAGCCGGCCGGTTCTCCGGGCGTGACGAGCGACGCAGCAGCCGGCCGGATGGCGTCTGCGCCAGCGAATAGCCGAGACCGATGGCGAGCCACAGCGGCAGCAGCGAAACGAAGCTGGGGACAAGGGCGCCGATGAACAGGCCGGCGGTCAGGATCGTTGCACCCGAAAACATGGCGACGCGATCCGGCGTCCTGTCGAGCAGGCGGGGCAACAGCAGCGCGGCGATCATCGAGCCGCAGCCAAAGGCGGCGAGTGCGATAGCTGTGTCGGTCTGGGTAAGTCCGAATCTCGACTGGACCAGCACCACCGTGTTGACGATGACCATCGACCCAGCCGCGGACACAGCGAGGTTGAGCGCCAGCAGCCCGCGCAGGCGCGGCGTTGCGAGATAGATACGCAGGCCCCCGGTCGTCCGGTCGTAAATCCCGCGGCGTTCTGCAGCCTTCGGGCTCGGCAGCAGGACCGAGAGGACGAGGGCGGCCGAAGCGAGGAAGCCGATGACCGTGCCGGCGAACAGGCTGTGGAAGTTGATGATCGTCAGCAAGGCAACGGCCAGCATCGGGCTTGCGACGCTTTCGAGATCATAGGCAAGCCGCGAGAGCGACAGGGCGCGGGTGTATTCCTTTTCGTCCGGCAGCACGTCCGGGATGGTCGCCTGGAAGGTCGGGGTGAACGCGGCAGAGGCCGACTGCAGCACGAAGATCAGCAGGTAGACCTGCCAGATCTCGGTCACGAACGGCAGGAAGAGTGCGACGGCGGCGCGCACCAGATCGAGGCAGACGAGCATGGCGCGACGCGGAAGCCGTTCGGCGAAGGCGGCGGCGACTGGCGCCACCCCCACATAGGCGATCATCTTGATCGCCAGCGCTGTGCCGAGCACCGCGCCCGCTTCGGCGCCGGCCAGATCATAGGCGAGAAGCCCGAGCGCGACGGTCGCAAGACCGGTTCCGATCAGCGCGATCACCTGTGCCAGGAACAGATGGCGATACGTCCGGTTTGCAAGGATCTGCAGCATGATGTTGGGGCTCGCTCGGTGGCTGTCGGCGCGACGGGAGGTCCGGCCGATCAGAGATATTTCGTGATCGCCTTGAACTCGTCGATGGAGTGGCGCTGGTCTCGTGGAAGCGCCCCGATCGTGTCTTCGAGGCAATGGTCCAGATGATCCTGGATCAGGGTTCGCTTCGCCTGGCTGATCGCCTTCTCTACCGCGTGGAGTTGCTGGGCGATGTCGAGGCAGGGGCGGCCGCCCTCGATCATGGCAATGACGCTCCTCAGGTGGCCTTCGGCGCGCTTCAGTCGCTTGACGATCTCGGGGTGTGTGTCGTGTCTGTGCTCGGTCATTTCCATAACCTATCCTCCTGGAGGGGATATATCAAGTGGTGAATTTAACGGGATCGTTCCACGCGACGCCAGCCTGGTTCTGCCCCGCTCAACCCGCCTGCGGGCCTTCTAGGGTGAGTTCGTGCGTTCATATTGTATGCAATCTAAGTATCGGCACCCTGCGGGATTTTTACGCTGAAGAAGCGGTGTTTGGCTGTCTAACCTCAACGATTTGGTCGAACGCGGGCCGTCTTGTCAGTCCGAAAGCTGTCTTCTTGTTCATTTCGCCTTGCGCAGGGCAGTCGATTTTTCACTCCTGCTCTAAAATGTCTACAATCTAAAATACGATATTGACGCAAGATTGCATACATGAGACAGTTATTTGTCTATACAAAATGGTGTGGAGGCCGCTTGTATCGACGGCGCAAGGAGCGCCAACCAGGAGGAGAAAATTTATGTCAGTGAAGAGACGTACGTTCCTGCAAGGGGCGGCCGGCGCTATCGGCTTGGCCATTGCACAGGGTGCCTTGTCGAAAATCGCCTATGCGCAGGGTGCGGCCGGCACGCTTAGGGTCGCCATCGCCAAGCCTGCGGGCAATCTCGATCCGCAGAGCCATTATGCCATCTGGGCGATCCAGGACCTGATGTTCGAGCCGCTCGTCAAATACGGCAAGGGCGGCCAGATCGAGCCGTGCCTTGCGACCGACTGGAAGATCGAGGACGGCGGCAAGACGTTGCATCTGACCCTGCGCCAGGGTGTGACGTTCCAGGACGGCACCAAGTTCGACGCCGCATCCTGCAGATGGAATCTTGAGCGCTGGATGGGCCTCGACCAGTTCAGTTGGATGAACTGCTCCAAGCACTTCCAGTCGCTGGACGTGGTCGACGACTACAACATTACGCTGCACTTCAAGGAGCCGGTGCTCGCGCTGATGCAGGAGCTTTCCTATACGCGGCCGACGCGTTTCCTTTCGCCCAAGTCGGTTGGTGCGGACGGCAAGTTCAAGGATCCGGTCGGAACTGGCCCCTGGCGCCAGGTCAGCGCGGATGACACGCAGAGCGTCTTCGAGCACCACGAAGGCTACTGGGGTCAACTGCCGTCCTACGAACGCCTTGAAGCCAAGGTCATCCCCGACGCTCGGTCGAGGGTCGCGGCGCTGCGCGCCGGCGAAATCGACCTGATCGGCGGTTTCTGGATTGCGCCGCTGACGCCGGAAGAGGGCAAGCAGCTCGAGGGGGCGGGCTTAAACGTGGTCGTCGATCCCGGCAACGTCACGCTGGTCTTGGCGTTCAATCCTGATCGCGCCGCGGCGCTCAAGGATTCGCAAGTGCGCAAGGCCGTCAGCATCGGCATCGACCGCGCGGCCATCTCCAAGGTGCTCTACCACGGTTACGCCAAGCCTGCTGGCAACATGTTCTCGGGCGCCTTGCCCTACGCCGGGACGCAATATGATGCTCCCGTCCGCGACGTTGCGGCCGCATCGGCGCTGCTCGAAAAGGCCGGTTGGACGGGTAGCCCGATCAGGTCCAAGGACGGCAAGCCGCTGACGCTCGAACTCGTGGTTAGCCCGGACGCCGTGCCGGGGTCGCGCGTGATCGCCGAAGTCATCCAGTCCGAGATGAAGGAGATAGGCATCGACCTCGTCATCCGCTCGGTCGACCATGCCTCCAAGCACACCGACATGTTGGAGCAGAAGTACGATCTCGGCTTCTTCCTTACCTATGGCGCGCCCTATGATCCGTTCGGCTCGATCGTGGCGCTTTGCCTTTCGACCTTCAAGAACGACGTCGAAGGCAAGCTGGTCACCGATCCGGTCAACCTCGATCCGTTGATCAATGCGGCGACGGCTGCGACCGGGGATCAGATCCAGCCGACCATCCAGAAGGTCTACGACTGGCTGAGAGACAACGACGCGATTGCGCCGCTGGTCTACGTGCCGAGCATTTGGGCACATTCGCAGCGGGTCCACGGCTTCACCAGCCCGGTCACCGAATACGACATGCCCTACGAAAACATTCTGCTGGAAGAATAGGAGGGTATCTTGATCCACTTCATCAGCAAGCGGCTGAAGCACTCCCTGGTCCTATTGTTCATGGCATCCGTGGTTTGCTTCACTCTCGTCGTATCAGCACCCGGCAATGTTGCCGTTCTGATTGCCGAGCTACGGGGAGCCGTCGCCACACCCGGTTACGTTGAACAGGTTGAAGAAGAGATAGGACTGAACAAGCCACTGCTGATGCGCTACGTGGATTGGCTTGGCGATGCGGTTCGCGGAGACTTTGGCATCTCCTACAGAACCGGACAGGACGTCAGCGCGGATCTCGCGAACCGGATGCTCGTGACCGGTACGCTGATTGCGGGCTCGGCCGTGATCGCCACTCTCATCAGCCTGGCTCTTGGGTTCCTTGGAGCCTTCTGGCCCTACAGATTGCCAGACCGCGTCTCGCGCGGTCTGGCACTCCTCGGCGCGTCCACCCCGACCTTCTTCGTCGGCGCGCTGATGATCTACGCTTTCTCCGTTACCTTCCAGCTCCTGCCGTCCTTCGGCTTCAACGGGCCGGAGAGCTGGATCCTGCCTTGGCTCACCGTCGCGGTGCTGCCGGCCGCCGTCCTCAGCCGTGTCGTACGGGTGGGGCTGGAGGAGGCGATGACAAGCCCGTTCGTTCTCACGGCAAAGAGCAAGGGGCTTGGCCGTACCGCAATCCTCTTTCGCGAGGCACTGCCCAATATCACGCCGCTCTTCATCAATGCGCTCGGCACGCAGGTCGGTCTGATGACCGCAACGGCGATCATCGTCGAGCCGCTCTTTGCCTGGCAGGGGGTGGGGGACTACTTCCTCGCCGGTGTGCGCTTCCGCGATTTCATGGTGGTGCAGGCATGCCTGCTCATCTTCCTCACCTTCTTCATCGTGGTGAACCTGATCGTCGATCTGGCCGTGCTCATGACCGATCCACGCATCCGTCGCCAATGGAGCTGATCATGAACATGCTCAATCCCATCCTGGCCCGATTGAACAAAATGCCGCGCGCGGCACTGATCACCATCGGCCTATTCCTCGCGCTTGGAACCTTTGCGCCGTGGCTGGCGCCCCAGGACCCGAGCACCCAGAACCTGCTGGATGCCGGTCTCGGCCCGTCCGCCGCTCATTGGCTCGGGACCGACCACCTCGGACGCGACACTTTCAGTCGCTTGATCATCGCTGCGAACACCTCGCTCGTCAGCGTCGGCTCGGTTCTCGGCGTTGCCATGACCATCGGCATCCTGCTCGGAACGATCGCCGGCTATCACCGAGGCTGGGTGGACGACCTCCTGATGCGCGTCGTCGATGTGGGTCTGTCCGTCCCGAGCCTGATCATTTCGCTCGCCGTCATCGGCATCGTCGGCCCCGGCTACTGGACGATGGTGCTGGCGCTGGCGCTTGCCTGGTGGCCGATGAGCGGCCGCATCAGCCGCGCGGTCGCCGTCAGCATCATGAGCAAGCCGCATATCGAGGCCTTGCGGGTGCTGGGCGCCAGCCCGTGGCGCATCTATTTTGGGCACCTTCTGCCGGGCACCATCGGCTCTGTCATGGTCTATGCGACGGCCGATGCCGGCACGGCTGCACTCGCGGTCGCGACCTTGAGCTTCCTTGGCCTCGGCATCCAGCCGCCGACGCCGGAGTGGGGGCAGATGCTCGTCGATGCGCTGCCCTATCTCGAATCCGACCCGCGCCAGGTTCTGCTTCCGGGCCTCGCTCTCACCGCAGCCGTCATCGGATTCAACACGCTCGGCGAATCCATCGCGCTTAACCGTATTCCGAAGCCGCTGACCCGGCGCATGCTGGCACTGCGCCGCGCCGAGGTCGCAAGCTGGAGCAAGGAGAATTCCGATGCATGACCAACCGCTCCTTGAAGTCAGCAATCTGACCGTCAACTTGCTGACGGCGAAATCCGCAGTTCGTCCCGTCGATGGGGTCAGCTACTCGGTCCGGCAAGGCGAGTGTCTCGCCATTGTCGGCGAAAGCGGCAGCGGCAAGACGGTGATGAATTTCGCGCCGCTCGGGCTGATGCCAACCGGCGTGACGACGATGCTTTCCGGTTCGGTCAAGCTCGAGGGCCGCGAACTGATCGGCCTGCCGGAAGCCGAGATCCAGAAGCTGCGCGGCAAGTCCGTCGGCTTCATCTTCCAGGACCCGATGAGCGCGCTCAATCCCGTCCGCAGGATCGGCCGGCAGATTGCCGAAATGGCCGAACTGCATCTGAATATGACGCCGAAGGCGGCCGAAGCGCGCGCCTTGGAACTGGTCAAGCTCGTCGGCATCTCCGACCCGGTGGCACGRCTTCGGCAGTATCCGCACGAGCTCTCCGGCGGCTTGCGGCAACGCATCGTCATCGCCATTGCGCTTGCCGGCGAGCCGAAGCTGCTGATCGCCGACGAGCCGACGACCGCACTCGATGTCACGGTTCAGGCGCAGATCCTGCGGCTGCTGAAGGACGTGCAGCGTCGGCTCAACATGGCGATGGTGCTGATTACCCACGACATGGGCGTGGTGGCGGGTGCTGCCGACAACATCGTCGTCATGTATGCGGCGCGTGCCGCAGAATGCGGTCCAGTGGAAAAGGTTCTGGTCAGTCCGCGTCACCCCTATACGCGGGGCCTGATCAACGCGATCCCGAGGCGGGAGGACCCGATCGGGTCGGAATTCCGCGGGCTTCCCGGTATTCCGCCGACGCTCGGCGCGCCGATCAGGGGGTGTGCCCTTGCACCGCGCTGCGAGCTTGCCGTCCCGGCATGCGGCAACAGCCGGCCGCCATTGGTCCGGTCGGACGACAGCGTGGTTCTCGTGGCTTGCCCCGTCGTCAATCAAGGAAAGGCTGCGGCATGACACAAGCACCCGTTCTCAAAGTCGAAAACCTGCAGACGCGCTTCAAGAGCGTTCAGCGGGGCAAGTTTGTGCATGCCGTCGACGATGTCTCGATCGAGCTCTATCCGGGCGAGATCGTCGGCCTCGTCGGCGAATCCGGCTGTGGCAAGTCGACCCTCGGACGCACTATTGTCGGGCTCGAGAAGGCGACCAGCGGACGCGTTCTGCTCGATGGCGTCGATCTCAGTGCGCTTTCGGGAGCTGCGCTGCGCGACAGCCGCCGGGCGCTGCAATACGTCTTCCAGGATCCCTACTCGTCTCTGAACGATCGTCAGACGGTGGGCGAGGCGATCGACGAAGCACTGGTGATCGCCGGCACCCGATCGCCGGAGGAGCGCAATCGTCGCACAAAGGAACTGCTGGATCAGGTCGGCCTTGCATCCGCAGTCAGGGACCGTCACACGCGCGAACTTTCGGGCGGCCAGCGCCAGCGTGTGGCGATCGCCAGATCACTCGCCGTGAACCCAAGGGTGCTGATATGCGATGAGCCTGTCAGCGCGCTCGATCTTTCGATTCGAGCGCAGGTGATGAACCTCTTCCTGCGGCTGCAGAAGGATCTCGGCGTCGCATGCCTGTTCATCGCCCATGACCTGGCGCTGGTCAGGCAGGCTGCGTCGCGGGTCTATGTCATGTATCTCGGCAAGATCGTCGAGCATGGCTCGTCGCGCGAGCTTTACGACCACCCGAGCCACCCCTATTCGCAGATGCTGCTGGCGTCGGCGCCCGAGGTGGACCCGAGGATCGAAAAGAACCGCAGGGGACCGCTGATGATCGGTGAGGTTCCAAGCCCAACAAATCCACCCTCCGGCTGCCGGTTCCGAACCCGCTGCCCGCTTGCCATCGACGATTGCGCCAAGGCGATGCCGCCATCGCGGGTGCTTTCGCCGGGTCATACGGCGGCCTGTACCTTCGCTGCCGACCTTCATCGCGGCAAGCGCTCGGCTCTCCTTCAGCAGGAGGTCTCGCCAGCATAGAGCCTAAGCGACGCTCGTCGATGCCTCCAGAGGCCGGCGGTGCTACAGAGTTCCCTCGCATCCTTTAAGCTGGGGATGCCCGCTTGCCCCGCCATCGCGCGGGGCACTTTTTTCGCGGATCGAGGCGTTGCTCGGGGCAGCCGATGGGCCGCCCGGGCGCGCCGGTGTCAGAGGCGAACGAGCATCTTGCCGGTGTTGGCACCCTTGAACAGGCCGACGAAGGCATCGGGCGCGTTCTCCAGCCCGTCGACGACGGTCTCGCGCAGATGGATCTTCCGTTCCTTGATCCAGGCGCTCATCTTGCGATCGAACTCCGGGATGAGGTCGACATGATCGGAAACGATCAGCCCCTGCAGGCGGATGCGCTTCTCGATCGCTTGGAAGATGTTGCGCGGACCGGCGGCGCCGCCGGAATTG
The DNA here is from genome assembly GCF_052115125.1 of Ensifer sp. 2TAB8. Classification (NCBI taxonomy): domain Bacteria; kingdom Pseudomonadati; phylum Pseudomonadota; class Alphaproteobacteria; order Hyphomicrobiales; family Rhizobiaceae; genus Ensifer; species Ensifer sp. 2TAB8. The sequence goes on from NZ_JBFRGB010000008.1 coordinate 51,214, forward strand.
TAGCCGGTGATCATGCCGCAAAGTACGAAGCGGGCGTGGTCGTTGGCAAGCGCGAGCGCCGCTTCGAGATGGTCTCCGCCGACATTGTCGAAGTAGATGTCGATGCCGTCAGGTGCTGCGGCCGCGAGCGCTTCGGTCAGATCGGACGTCTCGCGATAGTTGATGACGGCGTCGGCGCCGATCTCGCTTCTGAGCCAGTCGGCCTTGTCCGACGAGCCGACGGAGGCGATCACCCGCAAGCCGCTGAGCTTGGCGATCTGGGCGACGATGCTGCCGACGGCGCCGCTGGCGGCCGAGACGAAGATGGTTTCGCCAGGCCCGGCATTGGCGATCCGCGACAGCCCCACATAGGCGGTGAGGCCGGGAAAGCCGAGAGCCGCCGAGATAGGCCTGAGAGGGAAGGCCCGGCTCGATCCTGCGTGCCGTCGCTGCATCGATGACCGCATAGTCTCTCCACCCGGCGAAATGTACGACGGCGTCGCCGAGCTCGGCATCGAGGATCTCAAGGGCAACCTCCATTCGCGCCGCCTGCATGGGTCTCGTCCTCGGGGAGGGATGCTCCGAATTGGATCTGGGCCAGCCGATCCACGAGACCGCGGCGGCCTCGCTCCATGACGACCCCGTGGTTCCAGCGGAAGACCGGTCTGAGGATGAAGGAAAGGCGGACCATCCAGGGCTTCGTGACCTCTACGATCCAATCGTACCGAACGTGGCAGCTGGCGCCGTTGCCTTGCAACGTCCAGCGGCCGATGCCGTCGAGTTCGCCGACGGCCCTGCCTTCGATGAGCAGAGGCGGTTCGACCTTGACGGTCTCCATATCGAAGACCAGTTCGTAGGGCAGGGCCGTCGACCAGCGCATGCGACGCACGGCACCGACGCCGCGGTCGTTACCCTCCTGCAGTAGCGTGACCTGCTTCACCGACGGCCACCATTCGGGCCAGCGCTCCGGCGCTGCGAGTTCTCGCCACACATCCTGAAGAGGGGCGTTGATCGTCCATTCGGTGACGAGATGAAAATTGGTCGACGACATCGCCGATCCCTCAACAGGCAGATGGCCTGAAGTATAACATGGCATGCGGACCTCGCGGCCCGCATGCTTTGTTCCAGGCCGCTAAGCAGCCCGTGCTGCGGCGGCGAGCGGCTCGATGTCGTCGAGGACCTTGTCGCCGTTGTAGACGGTCTCGTCGAGAATGCCCTCGCGCTTGGCGACGATCGTCGGTACCAGCGCCTGGCCGGCGACGTTGACTGCCGTGCGGCCCATGTCGAGGATCGGGTCGATGGCGAGCAGCAGGCCCACACCTTCGAGCGGCAGGCCGAGCGTCGAAAGCGTCAGCGTCAGCATGACGGTCGCGCCGGTGAGGCCTGCGGTGGCGGCAGAGCCGAGCACCGAGACGAAGACGATCAGCACATATTCCTGGATGCCGAGTGTCACGCCGAAGAATTGGGCGATGAAGATCGCCGAGATTGCCGGGTAGATCGCAGCGCAGCCATCCATCTTGGTGGTCGCGCCGAGCGGGACGGCGAAGGCTGCGTATTCGCGCGGCACGCCAAGGCTCTTTTCGGTCACGGTTTCGGTAACGGGCAGAGTGCCGACCGAGGAACGCGAAACGAAGGCGAGCTGGATCGCCGGCCAGGCGCCGGCAAAGAAGCGCGAGGGCTTCAGGCCGTGGCCGACGAGCAGCGCCGGGTAGACCACGAAGAGCACGATGGCGAGGCCGATATAGACCGCAGCGGCATACCAGCCGAGCTGCGCCAGCGTTTCCCAGCCATATTGTGCGACGGCGCGGCCGAGCAGGCCGATGGTGCCGATCGGCGTCAGGCGGATGACCCACCAGAGGATCTTGCGCACGATTGCAAGCAGCGACTGATTGAAGGCGAGGAACGGCTTGGCGGCGTCACCGACCTTGAGCGCAGCGGCGCCGACGGCGATCGAAACGACGAGGATCTGCAAGACATTGAAATTGAGCGAGGTGGTGGCGCCCGTATCGGTGACCTTGGTGCTGGCTTCGAGCCCGAGCATGTTGGCGGGCACCAAGCCTTTGAGGAAATCGAGCCACGAGCCGGAATAGGAAGGCGCCTTCGCGGCCTCCTGCGAAACGGCCGAGCCTACGCCCGGCTGGAGGATGAGGCCGAGTGCGATGCCGATGACGACGGCGATCAGCGAGGTGATCGCGAACCAGAGAAGCGTCTGCCAGACGAGTTTGGCGGCATTCTGCAGCGTCGCCAGATTGGCGATCGAGGCGACGATCGCGGTAAAGACGAGCGGCGGCACGAGAGCGCGCAGAAGCTGGACGAAGATCGAGCCGATCGTCTGCAGGGTCACGGTCAGCCAGTTGGCATTGCCGCTGGCATCGACGCCCATATTGCGGGCGATGAGGCCGAGCAGCAGGCCGATGACCATGGCGGCCAGGACTTGAAAGCCGAAGGAGGTGAAAATCGGCTTTTGTGAGGATTTGGTGGTTGCTTGGGACACGTCTTGCACTCTCATTGAACGGCGGCGGCCGCATTTTTAGGCAACGGTCGCCGCAAGTGCCCAGGAAATAGTCGAGTGCCTGCTTCGGGATAAGAAACCCTTTGGCTCGAAAACCACTCAGAGTGGAATAATTTCCCCGACGCGATTGTGCCCGACGACTACTCGGATCTCACGGAGAGGCTGTGCTTCGGCCGAAGCGACGCATGCGGCGTCGACTTTGCGCGTTCGCCTGGGTGGCGGGAGTAGCGATGGAGAGCTGTCGAATAGCTCAACCCGTCGGGTCCGCTCCTGCAAAACTTTCGCCGCATCCCCTTTCTTACAAGTCTTCGCTTCCAGGCATGCGGCGACTGATCCCGCTTTCTGGGTTTGCGTCGAAAATCATTTCACTTGCTTCGGGTGCTTACGAAATACTCTTTCTCTATAAACATTATAGATAATGTACCTTGTCTGTATGGCAACGAGGTCTTGGGTCTGGCCGCAGACAGCCCTTCATCTCCGGCGCCGGGGCGCTTGACCCCCATGAGTTTGCAGCGAGAAGAGGAGAGGATTGAGATGACACGCAAGATCCGGCTTGGAGCATTTCTTCCCGGTGGCGGACAGCATATCGCCGCCTGGCGCCACCCCGACCAACCCGCCGACGGGGCGACCAGTTTCGAATTTCACAAGCAACTGGCGCTAACGGCCGAACGCGGCCTGTTCGATGCGTATTTCCTTGCCGACGGGCTGGCGATCGGCTTCGGCGGCGCACGTGAGGGCGGCAATGCCCGCGTGGCGGGCTTCGAGCCGGTGACCCTGTTCTCGGCACTGGCGCCACTCACCACTCATCTCGGCTTCATTGCCACCTCGTCGACGACCTATGAGGAGCCCTACACCACCGCGCGCAAGTTCGCGTCGCTGGATCTCATTTCCGGTGGCCGCGCCGGCTGGAACGTGGTGACGACAACGGGCGATCCGACAGCGCAGAACTTCAACCGAGACACGCAGCTTCCGCATGCGGAGCGCTATCGCCGCGCGGCCGAACATGTGGACGTCGTCAAGAAGCTCTGGGACAGTTTCGAGGACGACACCTTCATCCGCGACAAGGAAACGGGTGTCTTCTTCGACCCGGCGAAGCTGCACGACACGGATCACCGCGGCGAACATTTCAAGGTCCGCGGCCCGCTCAACATCTCGCGCTCGCCACAGGGCCACCCTGTCATCGTGCAGGCTGGCCAGTCCGATGACGGACGCGGGCTGGCCGCGGCGACCGCGGAGGTAATCTTCACCGCGCACCAGCATATCGAGACGGCGCAGGAATTCTACCGTGACATCAAGGCCCGCGCCCGCGGTCTTGGTCGCAACCCGGACCACATTCTGGTCATGCCGGGCGTCTCTCCGTTCGTCGGACGAACGGAGGCCGAGGCGCGCGAGAAGTACGAACGCCTGACCTCGCTCATCGTCGAAGAAGACGGCATCGGACTGCTCAATGGCCTGACCGGCGGGACGCTCGATCTTCATGGCTACGATCTCGATGGGCCGCTGCCGCCGGCGCCGCCGACCGAGGGCATGAAGAGCCGCCAGGCGCTGATCCGCCAGATCGCCGACGAGAACAACTTCAGCATTCGCCAGCTCTATCAATGGATTGCTTCGGCGCGCGGCCATTACACGATTGTCGGCTCGGCCGAACAGATCGCCGACACCCTGCAGGAGTGGTTCGAAAACGAAGCGGCCGATGGCTTCAACATCCTGCCGCCCTGGTTCCCGACCGCGCTTGACGACTTTGTCGAGCTGGTGATCCCGGAGCTGCAGCGCCGCGGGCTCTTCCGCACGGCATACGAGGGGCGGACACTCCGCGAAAACCTCGGCCTGCCCGTTCCCGTCAACCGCTGGGCCGTCGCGCGATCGGCCGTTCAGGCAGCAGAGTGAGGTACGATCATGTCCTATGAACACGTCAACACATCGCTTGCCGCAAGTTTCGGACTTGGCCGTGCCGAGGGGCAGGCCCCCACTGCCCTCCCGGCCATCGTTTCCCGCTGGCGCGCCCTGCTTGGGTCGATCGTGGCGCGCTATGGTGTGGTGCTCGGTTTTCTCGCCTTCTGGCAGCTTTCCAGCACGCTCGGCTGGGTCAACCCGGCGGTCTTTCCACCCCTCGATGTGATCCTGTCGGCGCTCTGGGGTGCTCTCGCCAGTGGCGCGCTGCTGGATGACATTGCCATCAGCCTGCAGCGATCGGGGATCGCCTTTGCGGCAGCCGTTGTCGTCGGCATCCCGCTCGGCCTGTTCATGGGTCAGGTGCGGCTGGTCGAACAGGCGCTCGATCCCATCCTGCAGCTCTTCCGCCAGACCTCGGCCCTGGCGCTCTATCCGGTCTTTATCCTGTTGCTCGGCCTCGGCGAGACCTCAAAGGTCTTCGTGATCTTCTGGGCCACGCTGTTTCCGCTCCTGCTATCCACCATCGGCGGCGTCAAGGAGGTCGACAGGAAGCTGATCGAAATGGCCCGAACCTACGGGGCCGGACCGCTCACCGTCTTCCGCCGGGTGGTGCTGCCCGCCTCCGTGCCGGCGATCTTCGTCGGCTTGCGCCTTTCGGCCACCACGGCCCTTCTGCTGCTGATCGCTGCCGAGATGATCGGCGCGAACAAGGGCATCGGCTTCCAGGTCATGAACGCGCAGTACAATTTCCAGATCCCGTTGATGTTTGCCGCAATCCTGCTGCTCGCCCTGCTTGGGCTCGCCGCCAACGCGCTACTCGTTTTGCTTCAGCGCAACCTTTGCCGCTGGTCACAACCCAACGCCTGATCAGCCCCACTGCCTGATTTCTCCTTCGAAAGGATATCGACATGACTTTCCATGCCCGCAATCTTCTTCTGTCTGCAGCCATAACCCTCGGCCTTGCCGCGCCGGCGATGGCCGCTGACGAAGTGAAGCTGCGCTACCTCGCCAGCCAAGGCGGCCTGTCGGCTCATGAGCTCGCCCAGGAGCTCGGTTATTTCGATGGCACCGGCATCACCATCGAGAACATCGGCTACGCGGCGGGAGGTCCGGCCTCGCTGATCGCGCTTGCGTCCGGCGACGTCGAGATCGGCAGTGCGGCCACTTCCGCCGTGCTGAATTCCATCATCAGCGGCAATGAGTTCGTTGCCGCCTATCCTTCGAACGGCATCAATGACGAGGTGCAGTCGATCTTCTACGTGCTGGAAGACAGCCCGATCAAGAGCATCAAGGACATCGCCGGCAAGAGCATTGCGGTCAACACGCTCGGCGCGCATCTCGACTATACGATCCGCGAAGCGCTGCATTCGGTCGGCCTGCCGACGGACGCTGCCAACCAGGTGGTCGTCCCCGGTCCGCAGCTCGAGCAGGTGCTGCGCTCCGGCCAGGTGGATATTTCCGCTTTCGGCTATTGGCAGACGACGTTCGAGGGGGCGGCGCGCAAGAACGGCGGCCTGCGTGCGATCTTCGACGATACCGACGTGCTCKGGGAAATCGCCGGCGGCTTCGTGGTGCTTCGCCGGGATTTCGTCAAGGCGCATCCCGATGCCGCCAAGACCTTCGTCCTGCAGTCGGCCCGCGCGCTCGACTACGCGCGTGAACATCCCGAAGAAACCAAGAAGATCCTGGCCAAGGCGTTGCAGGCGCGCGGCGAAAATCCCGAGATCGCCCAGTACTTCCGCGGCTACGGGGTGCGGGCGGGTGGTCTTCCGGTCGAGCGCGACCTTCAGTTCTGGATCGACGTTCTGGTGCGTGAAGGCAAGCTCAAGGAAGGCCAGTTGACGCCGAAGGACGTGCTCTTTGCCGTCGACGCCCCGTCGGTCAGCAACTGAGGACCGACCATGAGCGTTGCCCAGAACCTTCGTCGCGGAGAGGTGGCGATCCGCCATCTCTCCAAATCCTACCGCCTGAACGGCACGCCGTTGCCCGTTCTCAGGGACATCAACCTCAACATCCGGTCCGGTGAGACGCTCGCCATCGTCGGCGCCAGCGGCTCGGGCAAGACGACGCTGTTGCGGGTGCTGGCGGGGCTCGAGGATCCGGATGCGGGAGAGGTGCTGATCGACGGCAAGCTGACGAGAGGCGTCGGTACCGACCGTGCGGTCATCTTCCAGGAGCCGCGGCTGCTGCCCTGGCTGACGGTGCTCGACAACGTGGGCTTTGGACTGGAGACGCAGGGGCTCCCCCGCGGCGAAGCGCGGGACCGGGCACGACGCTATGTACAACTCGTCGGCCTGCAGCCGTTCGAGAGCGCCTATCCGCGGCAACTCTCCGGCGGCATGGCGCAGCGCGTCGGCATTGCCCGGGCGCTCGCGGTCCAGCCCGAAATCCTGCTTCTCGACGAGCCGCTCGGCGCGCTCGACGCGATGACCAAGATCAGCATGCAGCAGGAATTGGCGCGGATCTGGCGGGATGAGGATGTGACGACGGTGCTCGTCACCCACGATCTCGAGGAAGCGATCTACCTCGCCGACCGTATCCTGATCCTGCCACGCGAGAAGGGCGGTGAACCAAGGCTGATCGAGATCGACCTGCCGCGCCCACGCGATCGCAGCGCGCCCGAATTCGTCCGCCATCGCGAGGAACTGCTCAACCTCTTCGGTCTGCACTGAGGCTTCGGCGGAACGGTTGCAGCGATCAGGCGTTTATCTCTCGATGGCCGCATTCGACAGGAGGCACAGCCTGCTGGGTCTCCCATATGGACCGGATGCCGAGCCGAGACAGGAGCAACGCCATGAAGCTTTCGAAGGGAATGTCATTCGCCGCAATCGTCTTCGCCTTTGGCGCGGCAGCACCGGCGATGGCCAACGGTTTCTACACCGGTATCGACCCGCACAATCCGCCGGGCACCCAGAACAGGGTTCTCTACGGGCAACCCTACTATGTCGAACCCGCGCCGGGCCCGGTTTATGTCGAGCCTGTTCAGCCGCAGGTCTATGTCGATCCGATGCCGACCGGCAGCATCTATGTCGAACCAGCGCCCGGTTACGTCTATCGCCCGCCGGCCCGCACCTTGGGTGACGCCCGCCAGCGCTACACAGGTGAGTATCAGAGCGGCGGCGAGGGCGACTATTACCTCGGCGTCGCGCATCCGCCACAGGTTCCCTAAGCTCGTTGCCGCGGATCCAATCGACAGTGCCTGAAGTAGACGCGCGGGATGAGGTTTCCACGCGTCCCCTGTCGTTACGCATGCCTGCCTGGAGCATCGCCTATTCCGGCAGATCCAGCAGGCGGTAGCCTTCCACGAAGTGCTGCAGCATCTTCTCGTCCCGGAACGGCTGCGATGCGGCCCACTGGGCAATCGTGAAGTTGGGGTTGTTCATCAGGAACAATTGCGCTTCGGTGCGGGCTTCATCCAGGCGGCCGAGCCTCGCCAGGCTGGCAGCAAGCAGGCGACGGGATGTCGCCCGGTAGGTTTGCGGGTGGCGCAATGTCTGGACCGCCGCCTCATAGTCGCAAGTGGCATATTGAGCCTGCCCAAGCATCCAGTAGTACCAGCCCGGCGGATGCGGATTGAGCCGCAGCGCCTTGTGAACGTGATCGATCGCCTGGGCCGGTCGGCCGCCAAGAACGATGAGGTCGGCGCGCATGGCCCAGGCATCGGCGTGGTTCGGATCGAGCGTCAGGGCAAGGTCGAATTCGGCGTCGGACTCTTCCCAGCGGCACTCGTGCCCCAGAATGATGCCGAGGACCCAGCGGTTCCCGGCGTCGTTGGGATCGAGCGCCACCGCCTTCTGCGCCTCGCTGACAGCACGTTGCCGATAGGGGACAACCGGCTGGTCCCAGAATTCCCAGCTTAGCCACAGGTTCAGGGCCAGGAGCCGATGCGCCTCGGCGTAGTCCGGGTCGAGTGCCAGCGCCCGCTCGGCAAGAAAGACCGCCTCTCGTGCGGCTCCCGCCGTCTGCAGCCCGAGCGAGCGCGCGCGGACGCAATAGTCGTAGGCCTTCAGGTTTGATGGGCGGTTGCGGGCCGGCGCGTCGGTTAGTCGTCCGACCAGGGCTTCGACGATCCTGCTCGTTACCTCGTCCTGAACGGCGAAGATGTCCTCCAGGCTGCGGTCGAACCTTTCCGCCCAGAGGTGATCGCCCTGCAAGGCATCGATCAGCTGGGCGTTGATGCGAACCCGGCCGGCCGCCCGTCGGGCACTGCCTTCCAGCACGTATCGAACGCCGAGTTCGCGCGCGATCCGGCGCACGTCCTCATGTCGGCCCTTGTAGGCAAAGACCGAATTGCTGGCGATGACGAACAATCCGCCGGCTCTGGAAAGGTCGGTGATCAGGTCTTCGGTCAGGCCGTCGACGAAGACCTCCTGCTCCGGCTCGTTGCTCATATTGGTGAAGGGAAGGACCGCGATGGACGGCTTGATCGGCAGCGGCAGGGGCGCCCTGGCGCCGCCGCCTTGGCCTAGGGTTGCGGTGGCGATGCGATAGAGGTTGACCGGCTCGACGATGTTCTTGATTGCTTGCGGGCCAAGCGCGTCGAAATCGCAAAAGAGACGCTTCCTGACCTGATCGTAAATGTTGCCGGAGACGTAGATTTCGCCGGGGCCGGCCATGGTCTGGAGCCGCGCAGCGACAATGACGCCGTCGCCGTAGAGGTCGCCGCTTTCGACGACGACATCGCCGAGATTAATACCGATGCGCAGGAGAACCCGGCGGTCGTCGGCAAGGCCCTGATTGGCCGCTGCCATGCCCTTCTGAATGTCGATTGCACAGGTGACCGCATTCACGGCGCTGGCAAACTCCACCAGCACCCCATCGCCCATCGTCTTGACGATGCGGCCTTTGTGCTCTCGGACAAGGGGATCGAGGATCTGCTTGCGGCGTTCTTTCAACGTCGCAAGCGTACCGCCTTCGTCCAGTTCAACGAGGCGGCTGTAACCGACGACATCGGCAGCCACGATGGCGGCGAGACGCCGTTGAGCGCGTTCTTCAGCCATATCGCGCGCTTCCGCAGAAAGGGGTACGCGGAATTGTAGGGCGTCCGCCGGAAATGTCTATGAGGGAATGCTTATGGTCCCGATTGGCGGCAAGCGGCGCTCCGAGACGGGGACAATCCCGCCCGCTTCCGCCCCAGCCGGCTTTCAGCCTTGGCGCCAGCCAAGCGCCGGCGCCACGTGTCGCAGGATCGCCTCGATCACATGGGCGTTGTAGTCGACACCCAGCTGGTTCGGGACGGTCAGGAGCAGCGTGTCGGCTTCGGCGATCGCCTCGTCCTCGGCCAGTTGCCTGACAAGGACATCAGGTTCGGCGGCGTAGCTGCGGCCGAAAATCGCCCGCGTCTTGTCGTCGATGAAGCCGATCTTGTCCTCGTGCTGATTGCCGCCCCCGAAATAGGCGCGGTCGCGCTCGTCCACCAGCGCGAACATGCTGCGGCTGACAGAGACGCGTGGCTCGCGCGTGTGACCCGCCGCCTTCCATGCTTCCCGGTAGGCCCGGATCTGGTCGGCCTGCTGGACATGGAACGGCAGGCCGGTCTCGTCGTCCTTCAGCGTCGAACTTTGCAGGTTCATGCCAAGTTTGGCGGCCCAGACAGCAGTGGCGTTGGAGCTGGCGCCCCACCAGATGCGCTCTCTCAGGCCGTCGGAATGCGGCTCGATCCGCAGCAGGCCAGGCGGGTTGGGGAACATCGGTCGCGGGTTGGGGGCAGCAAAGCCTTCGCCGCGCAGCACGTCGAGCAGCACTTCCGCGTGGCGTCTCGCCATGTCGCTTTCAGTCTCGCCTTCGCCCGGCTGGTAACCGAAATGGCGCCAGCCATCGATCACCTGTTCCGGCGAGCCGCGGCTGATGCCGAGCTGCAGGCGTCCACCGGCGATGATATCGGCGGCACCGGCGTCTTCGGCCATGTAGAGCGGGTTTTCGTAGCGCATGTCGATGACGGCGGTGCCGATCTCGATCCGGCTGGTCTTGGCGCCGACGGCTGCCAGGAGCGGGAAGGGCGAGGCAAGCTGGCGGGCGAAGTGATGGACCCGGAAATAGGCGCCGTCCGCACCGAGTTCTTCGGCCGCGACCGCAAGATCGATCGACTGCAGCAGGGCGTCGGCCGCCGATCGCGTCTGTGACTGGGGTGAGGGCGTCCAGTGTCCGAAGGAAAGAAAACCGATCTTCTTCATGGTCGTGCCGCCTGTAGAATGAAACCGACCGCTTCATCGCACGATTCCGGTTTGGGATACAGACAGCGCTTGGTGACTTCGCCGTGAACGGCGGCGCCAGCTGCGTCGCGGCGCCGTCGTGATCTGGAACGGAACCCTTCTCGCTTTACCGTACCTGCAGGCGGGCCTTCATGTTCGGGTGAAAGCGGCAAAAGTAATCGTAGCTGCCGGCCTTGGTGACGGTGAGCGTCGCCGTCTTCTTGGGCGGTATCACGATATCGAAATCACCCTTGGCCGTTGCCGTGTGCGCCATGACGTCCTTGTTCTGCCACTCGATCACGTCGCCCACGGCGGCGTTGATCTCGGCGGGCGAGAACACGAGCTTTTCGATTGTGACCCGGATGGTTTCGGCCCGCGCGGGCGGTCCGGCCAGCATCACGGCCAGACCGCAAATGGCACCAAGGCTCAGCTTCGAGACCATGGCGCCGCCTATTTCATCATCTCGGCGACATGCTCGGCATGTTGCTGGTGGCCCTGGAACAGCTTCAGCCCGGTCTGAAGCAGATCCTTGAGCTCAGCATTCTTGGCGGACGGGATCAGCTGCGTTTCGAGCGCGCCGTTGACCTGCTTGTGATAGGCAACCTCGTTGGCAACATAGGCCTTGTCGAAGTCGGTGCCGCTCAGTTTCGCAAGCTTTTCGCGCTCTTCCTTGGCGGCCTTCGTAAGCGCACGGCTAGTGTCGTTGTCTTCCGGTTTCACCTTGAGTTTCTTGACGAGATCGAGAGCCTGTTTGTTCACAGCCTCATGGTCGCGCACCATATCGTTGGCAAAAGCCAGCACGTCCTTGTCCTTGGAAATCTGCAGGGCCTGCTTGGCCGCCTCGATGTCGATGACACCGGCGGTATAAGCGATATGGGCGATCTGCGGATCGTTGATCTTGGTCCCGGCCGCAAGGCTTGCGCCGCTGAGGAGGCAGGCGAGGGCGAGGGTTGAGGTGAGGCGGGCATACATGGGAAACTCCTCTCCGGCGGGGCGTTGCCACCGGTCTCTGTGGATGACCTCCATTGGATGCGCGCCGATGGCGGAAGTTCCCAACTTTTTTATCTTACACGAGTCCAAGCCGGCTCATCACGGCCATGGTCAGCCGTTCGCAGCGACGACCGGCAAAAGGGAAGGCATTCATCAGTACGGGGCCGATCTTGCGGTCGATATGCTGGCGCAGCAGCTGGCGGGCGCGATGGAGACGGCTTCTGACGGTCTCCGGCTTGATGCCGAGCAGGACGGCCGTTTCCTCGACGCTCATGGCTTCGATGACGCGAGCGGTGAAGACGAGGCGAAACGCGTCCGGCAGGGCGTCGGTCGCCTCTTCCACCAGCCGCAGGATTTGCCGCTGGGCAAGGGATCGCTCCGGATCCTCCGTGCTAGCTGCGTTCGGAAACGGCACGATGTCGGCGCTCACCTTTTCGGCTACGAGCGGAACCTCGCGCCGGGTGGATGACTTGCGCAGGCGTCCGAGCGCCTCGTTGAGCACCACGCGATGGAGCCAGGTGGCGAGGCTGGCGTCGCCGCGAAACGTCTCAAGGTGTTCGAAGGCACGAAGATAGGCCTCCTGCACGACGTCCTCGGCGATGCTGTCGTTGCGCACCACGGCGCGGGCGATGCGGAAGAGCCGCTGGTTGTGCCTTCGCATGATGGTGCGGAACGCTTCCGGATCATTGGCAAGCGCGCCCTGGACGAGATCGTGGTCCGTCAAATCATCGGGAGCGGCCCGTGTCGATTGCAAGAGAACATCCTTCATCATCCACCTCCAAACCATCGTTTGATGCGGATCCGGCAAAATCGTTCCCGACCGGTCGAAGGAAAGAATACGCCTTGCAGAAGGGGACGCATACTGAAAACGAGCGCCGGCACCTTCCGACACGCGGGGCGCGCATTTTCAGCGGCTGGCAGCGGAGAATTCGGGCATTTCCGCCAGTGATGGTTGGGTCCCCGACCGCGCTTCGCGCTGCGGTACGCGTCCTCGGAATTTTTTTTATTGGCGAGGGAACTGTGGTTCCTGCTGGCGAGTTGGTGGAGCGGCGATCTTCGTGTGGCGGGGCGCGCACCAAGGTCGCATCTTCGGACTAGGAGAGACGACTATGAAGCATCAATCGATTGAACAATTGCAAGCGCTCGCCGAAATCCGTCCCGATCCCGTCATGACGAGAACGGAACGGCTCCAACGTTGGGCCGAACTCCTGGAAAGCAATCCCGACCGCCGGCTCGGCACGCTTTCCGGTACCGAACGTGCTACCGCTGCCGTTCGGCAGGCCATGCAGGTCAACGGTTCGCCCATGACTGTCGCCTTCGAGGATACGCAGCTGCGGCTCGCGGGCCTTGTCGATGACAGCTACGGCGAAGCAAAACGGTTCTTCGAAATATCGGACCACCAACTGCACGACATCGTCTGCGACTGCAATTTCGGCAGTTCGGTGCGTGCGGCCTATGCCGCCCGGCGAGTTCGCTCGGCCATCGGCCTCTGGCCGCGACTGAAGGCGCTCTTTACCTGAGCCAGATCGGCCTTCCTCAGGGAAGCCAGGGCGCCAGCCGGAAGCTTCCCTCACTTCCCGTTTTCCTCTTCCGCGGTGACGAGGTTTCGCCGCCGGGGCGGTAGAGAAATGTGCGATCGTTGGTGTCGACGACACTTCACGCGAAACTCCGGTGGATGGCGGCCCTTGCGGCGGCTTGGCGCAGACCTAGCCCGAGGGAGTATATCGTTACCTTCCCGACTTGCAGCATCATCTCCCCAACACCGGTGTCGCGCGGCTCGCCGGGGGTGGAGGGATGCAGTCGCGGGAGGAGGATTTCATGACATTGGCAGCAGTAACCCGGGCACTGAGCGCGACGTCGGTCCTGGCGATCATGGTTTGCGTAGCACAGCCGGTATGGGCGGCACCCGACTTGATCGTGCTCAACGGCGATGTGCGCACGGTCGATCAGAGCAAGCCGAAGGCACAGGCCTTCGCGGTCGAGAACGGAAGATTCACTGCGATCGGCAGCAATGACGAGATCAAGGCCCTGGCCGAGGCCGAAACCAAGGTGATCGATGCAGGCGGCAAGACCGTGACCCCAGGCTTCATCGACGGCCATACCCATCTCACATCCGGCATGGACATGGTGATCGGTGTGGACCTTTCCTACATCCCCGACAAGAAGACCTGGCTCGAAAAGATCAAGGAGGCCGACGCGCGTCTTCCAAAGGGCGTCTGGCTGATGGGCGGCGGCTGGGACTACACGCTCGGCGAGGGCAAGCTGCCGACGAAGGAAGACCTCGATGCCGTGGTGCCGGACCGGGTGGTCGTCCTGCGCGATATCGATTTCCATTCCGTCTGGGTCAACTCCAAGGCGCTCGAGGTCGGTGGCGTTACAGCGAAGTCGGAAGTCGAAGAGGGCGGACAGGTGCTCCTCAACGACAAAGGTGAACCGAGCGGCATCCTGCTCGAAAAGGCCGGTGACCTCGTGGAGAAGCATCGCCCGGTCGCGACCGACACCGAGCGGCGCGAAGCGCTGATGCAGACGATGAAATTTGCCAACAGCCTCGGCATTACCGGCGTCAACGACATGTCCGATCTTGCCGCCGTCCACGACTACGCGGCGATCCTTGCAGAGAAGAAGATGCCGCTTCGCGTCTGGTACGGCTTCTTCGAGGGCGACCCGAAGAAGATTGCCGCCGCCGTGAAGGACCGCGACGAGGTCGACAAGGTTGCCGCCGATTCCGGCGAGCAGGTGAAGAAGGGGCCGATGCTGAAGCTCGGCTATACCAAGTCGGTGATCGACGGCGTGCTCTCGACACGCACGGCCTACATGCATGAGGATTACTCCGACCAACACGGCTGGAAGGGCAAGCCTTTCGAAACGAAGGAGCAACTCGCGGCCGCGATCAAGGCCTCCAACGAAAACGGCTTCCCGACGGCGGTGCACGCGATCGGCGATGGCGGTGTCAGTCTCGTGCTTGATGCTTTCGCCGAGGCCTCGGTGCCGCGCGCGCAACCGAACCGTATCGAGCATATCGAGGTGGTCGAGACCAAGGATATCCAGCGTTTCAAGGATCTGGGCGTCGTCGCCTCGATGCAGCCGAACCATGCGACCGGCACGATCGGCAAATACATCACCGAGCGCATCGGCACCGAGCGTGAGCCACGCGCTTACGTCTGGCATTCCATGCTCGACGCCGGAGTGCCGCTGGTGTTCGGTTCCGACTGGCCGACTTCACCGCTGAGCCCGCTGACCCAGATCAACGATGCCGTCTTCCGCGAAAGCCCCTTCGGCCTCGGTGACGGGCCCTGGCATCCGGAGCAGGCGGTCAGCTTCGACCAGGCGCTGCATGGGCTCACTCAAGCCGGCGCCGATATGACGCCCTGGGGCGGTGAGATTGGCTCGATCAGCGTCGGCAAATGGGCGGATTTCGTGCTGATCAACGGTACGCTGCCGGATCCGCTCGACCGTTCCATCCGCGAGCGCAAGGTCGAGGCGACCTATCTCGCCGGAAACGAGGTCTATCGCCAGCCCTAAGGCCGGAGCCGAAGAGCCCACGGTCGATCGACTACCGCCTGAGCGATCCAGATCATATTCAGGCCGGCGCCTCTCGCGCCGGCCGATTTGCATGCTGCTTGGCCGCTCCTGTCGCAACCGGCGAGGCAGCCCCTCCTTGAGCAATAACTGCGATATTCATGAGGGGCAGCCCTAGCTTAGTCTATGAAAATACATAATAATCGCACTTCACTTGGAGCTTTATCAAGGTAAGGGCGAGGTACATGGCACTGGACTCGTTGGACGTGCGGTTGCTACGCATCTACGTCACGATCGTGGAAGCCGGCGGCTTCGCGGCCGCGTAGGGAGAGCTCAATCTTTCGCTCTCGACGATCTCCAACCATATCTCTGCGCTGGAAAGCCGGCTGGGCCTCACCCTTTGCCAGCGTGGCCGCTCCGGCTTTCGCCTGACAGAGGAGGGACGGGCGGTCTACGAGGAAGCCAAGCGCCTCTTCGGCTCGATCGACCAGTTCGACACCCGCATGAAAGGGTTGCAGCACCAGCTGAATGGCACCCTTTCCGTCGGTCTCATCGACAACACACTGTCCGATCCGTCTTCCCGTCTCAACCGCGTCTTTGCCCGGATGACGGATGAGGCGCCGGAGGTGGCGCTTTCGATCGTGACGCGGCCGCCGCACGAACTCTTGCGCGACGTGATAACGGGCGAACTGCACATCGCCATCGCCAGTTTTCCGCGCACGACGCTGGGGCTGGAATACATCGATCTCTACGAGGAAACCCAGCGCTTCTATTGCGGTGCCGAGCATCCGCTGTTCAGCCGCGATGACAGCGAGATCGAGGTCGATGATATCCGATCCCACAATCTGATCGGCCGCTCCTATTGGAATGCCCGCGACCTCAAGATCTTCTCGATCGCCAATCCGCGCGCGACCGTCAGCGACATGGAGGCGGAGGCGCGGCTGATCCTCTCCGGCCGCTACCTCGGCTATCTGCCCGACCATTTCGCCAGCCGTTATGTGAGCGAGGGTTTGCTGCGGCCGATCCGTCCCGATCTCTTCAGCTACAAGGCACCGTTCCAGGCAGCCTTTGATAAATCGCGTGCGAAGTCGGGCCTGATCCCGTTTTTCGTGAAGTTGCTCGTCAGCGAGTTCGGCGTCTCGCAAACCGGGCTCAGTGCGTCGCGCCTGCGCGCCGGGCGATAGCCACATCTCAACTTATTCAGGACCGACACAAAGACAGGCGGGGCCGGCAGTGGCGGCCCCGCCTGTCTTCAATTGTACCTGAACGACTGCGTCAGCTGAGCGGAAAGCCCATGGCCGAGACCATCTTCAGCCAAGGCTTGCGCCAGCCGCCGGATTTGTCGGCGGTGTCGAGCGCATACATGGTGACCTGGGCGCCGAGCCAGCGGAACGGCTCCGGCGGGATCGTGTTCGGGAGGCTGGTGGCGAAATCCAGCCGGCTTTCCGGGGCCTTCGAGCCGTCGAGGATATCGAGAGCGATACGCGCGCCGAAACGGGAGGCCGAAACGCCAAAGCCGGAATAGCCGCCGGCATAGACGACCTTGTCGGCATAATAGCGCTGGAAATGCACCGCCATGCGCGTGCTGAGATCGATCGGGCCGCTCCAGGCGTGGCTGAAGCGCAGTCCTTCGAGTTGCGGGAAGGTGTCGAAGAAGGCGGCCGCCAGCGGCTCGTAGGTATCGAGCTCCCTGTCGATCGACGGGAATGGATCGCCGGCGAAGGCATAGGCGAGGCGCCCGCCGAAGATGATGCGATTGTCCTTGGTGAGCCGCATGTAGTTCATCTGTGTGCGGGTATCGTAGACGCCCTGGCGATGGCTCCAGCCGACCGACGCCATGCGCTCCGCCGACAGCGGCTCCGTGGCCAGCACCCGGTCGCGCACAGCAACGACGCGGCGTTTGATGCGCTTGTGCCCCGACGCAAAGGCATTGGTGGCAAGCAGCACCTTCGGGGCGGTGACGCTTCCGGATGGGGTCACGGCTTTCATCCGGTCGCCGAGGTCTTCGAGGCCGGTGAGTTCGGTGTTCTCGAAGATCTGGACGCCGAGCGCGAGCGCGACCCGCTTCAGCCCGAAGGCGAGAAGGGCAGGGTGGACGGTGCCGCAGATGTGCTTGGACCAGACCCCCGCCTTGTAGCGTGGCGAATTGATCTCGGCGCGCACGGCGCTCTGATCGAGGAAGACGGCCTGGTGGCCATATTTCAGGTGCAGTGCGTGCTCCTCGTGCAGCGCGTCGATATGGGCGTCGTCGACGGCGACCGTCAGTTCGCCGCCCCATTCGGCATGACAGTCGATCGCGTGTTCCTCAAGGGTGTGGAGGAAGCCGTGCATGTTCTCCTGGCCGAGCTTCTCAAGGGTTGCAATATCCTTGGGAAAGATGCGCACCGCATTCGACAGCCCGTGCATGACCGAGGTCGAGACGACGCCGCCCGGCCGGCCGGATGCGCCGTTGGCGACAGAGCCCTTCTCGATCAGCACGACGTCGATTTCGGGCTGGCGCTGCTTGGCCTGGATGGCGCCCCATAACCCGGTAAAGCCGCCGCCGACGACGAGCAGGTCGGCCTTGAGACGACGCGTCAGCCGTTCTCGGGGCTCAGGCGCATCCGGCCGGTCGAGCCAGAAGGGCTTCATCGTCACGTCCGCGAGGGCTTTGCTTCTTACCTTGGTCATGGGGAAGCCTCACATCACTTCGCGGCTGGCGCGGTATAGAGGACGTAGACCTTGCGCATCGTCTCCAGCACTTCGAAACGCACTTCGACGCCGGCCGGCAGCACGTAGCTCTCGCCGGCCTCGAAGGTCTCAACCGATCCATCGGGATTGGTGATGGCGACCTTGCCCGAGAGGATGATGCTGTATTCGTTGCCGTCGGGATAGGCGAGCATTTCCGCATAAGGGGTCGACTGCCAGGTGCCGATGACCACGGCCTTGTCGGGGCTTTCGAAATGAACGTCGCCGAGCTCGTTCGCAAAGCCGGAAAGGATCGCCTCCGGGGGGACGACGCTGCATTTTTCAAGCGCCTTGAGGCCGACACCATCGCGCCCGAGTTTGATGACCTTTGACATGTTCACTCCAGTTTCAGAAGGCGAACGACAGGTCCTTCGGCCGCGCGCCGGGGTTTCGTTGTTTCACTTGGCTGCGGAACGACGGATGTCCGAGATCAATGTGCCGTCTCGACCGTCGCGTTCCGCTTTGCCGACCGCCTCTCTACTGCGCGACCTGCCCCATTTTTCTAGGCGCCGGGATCGGTGGCCGGAATACGCCAAAGGGCTAGGTTCAGGGCTGTGACATGCGGTCTGCTTCGTATCGGAGGGCCTTGTCCTGCCGAACTTCCTCCGCCTATGCCGTTGTTTTGGTTCGCCAAAAGATAGTTTTGGAATTCCCGTAGTGAAAATCCGTTACTTGCGACGAACTCAACCTTCGCCTAGTCTGCGCTTGGAGGAGAACAACATGAATGATGATACGATCATCAAAGTCTGCGCGCCGGCGCAGCAGACCCGCGTGGGTGATCTGGCGCTGTCCCTGATGGAGGGGGTCGGTCGATCGGATTTCCAGGACCGCCTGGCGCAATCGCTGAAGCGGCACGTCGCGGTGGATGCGGGGCTGATGCTGCTCTATCGGCGCGGCGCGGCGCCGAAGATCCTGTTCAACGACTGGCGCACCGACAAGGGGCTTTCCGATATCCGCGCCTATCTGCAGGGGCCGTACCGTCTCGATCCGTTCTATCGGCTGGCGCTCGACAATGGCGATGACGGTCTCTACCGCCTGAGGCAGATCGATCCGTCGTTCGACCGGTCGCAATATTACCGCGATTACTACCGCCACTCGGGCCTGCACGACGAGTTCAATATCTTCATCGGCATCGATGCCGATACGAAGATCGCGATTTCGCTGGCGCGGCGCCACGCGCACGCAGCCTTCAGCGGAGAAGACCAGGATTTCCTGCAGAGCGCGGCACCGCTGCTTAGCATGGCCGTGCTTCGGCACTATCGTGACCTCAGACCCGAAAGCCTCGGCGAAGACGGCTCGCCGCTGCAAAGCGCCTTGGCGCAGGCGATCCGCAACTTCGGCCGCAGCCTGCTGACCGACCGTGAGTGCCAGGTCGCACAGATGATCCTGCGCGGTTACTCGGTCAAGGGGGCCGCGGAAAAGCTCGGCATCTCGCCGGCAACCGTCAAGCTGCACCGCCGCAATCTCTATGCGAAGCTCGACATCACCTCGCAGACGGCGCTGTTCTCGCTGTTCATCGATGCCGTGTCTTCGGTAAGCAATGCCTTCGAGGATCCACTGGCAACTTATCTGGCTCCCGGCGGCGCGCTTCTGCCGCACTGATCTTGAGCCTTGTGTCGGTAATTCCGGGAAGACCGCGTGACGCTCTTCCCGGACCTGTCTCAGGCGCTCGCCCGTTGTCCCGAATGACGCGAGACCAGTTGAGCGGCTACCAATCCCAGCACGACGATGCCGAGGATGATCGTCGAGATCGCGTTGATCTCCGGCGTCACGCCGAACTTGATCTGCGAATAGATCTTCATCGGCAGGGTCGAGGCGCCGGGCCCGGTGGTAAAGCTCGAGATCACCAGATCGTCCAGCGACAGGGTGAAGGACAAGAGCCAGGCGGAGACCAGCGCCGGGACCATGTTCGGCAAGGCGACGCTGACGAAAGCCTTGGCCGGCGGGCAGCCGAGGTCGCGGGCCGCCTCCTCCAATGAGGGGTCGAGTTCAACGAGCCGCGACTGCAAGACGACGGTTGCAAAACACAGCGTGAAGGTGGTGTGCGCCAGCGTGATTGTCAGTGGTCCACGATCAATGCCAAGGGTCACGAACATCAGCAGCATCGACACGGCCATCACCACTTCCGGCATGACCATCGGCGCAAGCAGCATGCCGTTCAGCAGCGCCCGGCCGCGGAAGCGGCGCAGCCGCACCATGACGACGGCGGCAAGCGTGCCAAGGATGGTGGCGGCGGTCGCCGAGATCGCCGCGACCAGGAAGCTGACCTTCGCCCCTTCGATGATCGAGGGATTGTTGAGAACGGCCGCGTACCACTGGGTGGAAAAGCCACCCCAGACGGTCACGAGCTTCGAGCCGTTGAAGCTGTAGATCACGAGAACGACGATCGGCAAATAGAGGAAGGCGAGGCCCAACAGGATCGACAGGCGATTGAACCAGCTTGGTTTCGTCATGGCTTGTTCCTCAGCCTCGTTCGCGCGATTGGCGCGACTGGAAATAGACGATCGGCACGACCAGAAGGGCGAGCAAGACGATCGTCACGGCGGCCGCCATCGGCCAGTCGCGGTTGTTGAAGAATTCGAGCCAGATGGCGCGGCCGATCATCTGCGTGTCGGCGCCGCCGAGCAGATCCGGGATCACGAATTCGCCGACGACCGGGATGAAGACCAGCGCGCAGCCGGCCAGTACACCGGGCAGGCTCAAGGGGAAGGTGACCCGCCAGAAGGCGGAGATGCGCGAGCAGCCAAGATCGCGCGCCGCCTCGATCAGTGTCCGGTCGGCGCTGCTCAAGGTCGAATAGATCGGCAGCACCATGAAGGGCAGGTAGGTGTAGACGATGCCGATATAGATCGCCGTCTCGGTGTTGAGGATGCGCAGCGGCTCGCTGATCAGGCCGATCTTCAACAACAGCATGTTCAAGAGGCCGTCGTTCCTGAGGATGCTCATCCAGGAATAGACGCGGATCAGCATCGAGCTCCAGAAGGGCACGATCACCAGAAAGACCAGCAGCGATTTTGACGAGGGCGAGCAGGACGCAATGCCATAGGCAAGCGGATAGGCGATGAACAACAGCGCTGCTGTCGAAATTGCCGCGATCTTCAGGCTCGTCAGATAGGCCAGAAGATAGGTGTCGTCGGTCAGCACATAGAGAAAGTTCTCGAAATTGAGGCGCAAGTTCAGGATCGAGCCGTCCCAGGCGGTCAGCGGCTCGAAGGGCGGCATGCCGAGACGTACGGTCGAAAGGCTGATGCCGRCGACCAGCGCGAAGGGCGCGAGAAACAGGACCAGCAGCCAGGCATAGGGTATGGCGATCAGCAGGCGCTTGCCCCAGTTCGCCTTTGCGGACGATGCCGAAACGGAAGTCATGGTGCTCTCCTATTCGGCCAGCAGCCGRCTTGCCTGCGGCGGCCAGCTTGCAAACACCCGATCGCCGACRCCGAGATCGCTCTCAGTGCCAAGGTTGACCCGGCGCGCGTCGAGCGTCGCGCCCGACTTCAGCCGCACGCGGTAGTGCCGCTCGACTCCCGTGTAGGTGAGCTGCTCCACGGTGCCTTCAAGGCCGCTGCCCGAAGTCGCAAGCTCCACCCGTTCCGGACGGACCGAAACCCAGAACGGCCGATCGAGTGCCACCCGGTCGGTGAAGGCGGCGCGGACACCGCCGCCGGCCTCATCGCTGTCGATCCGCAGTTCATCGCCGCTCCGTTCCGTGCGTCCACCGGCAAAGACATTGGTTTCGCCAAGGAACTTCGCGACATAACGGGACCGGGGCGCCTCATAGACTTCCGAAGGTGAACCGACCTGCAGCACCTGTCCCTGCTTCATGATGGCGATGCGGGTGGAGACGGTCATCGCCTCGTGCTGGTCGTGGGTGACGATGATGAAGGTGAGACCGAGCTCCCGCTGCAGGCGGACGAGTTCGAGCTGCGTTTCCGTGCGCAGGTTCTTGTCGAGCGCGCCCAAGGGCTCGTCGAGCAGCAGCACCTTCGGCCGCTTGACCAGCGCGCGGGCGAGCGCCACGCGCTGGCGCTGGCCGCCGGAAAGCTGCACCGGCTTGCGATCGAGAAGCGCGGTCAGCTGCAGTTTTTCCGCCACCTCGTCGATCCGTTTCCTGATCTCTGTCTTGTCGAGTCCGTCCTGTTGCAATCCGAAGGCGATGTTCTTGCCGACGGTCAGGTGCGGAAATAGCGCATAGGACTGGAACATTATGTTGGTCGGGCGCTTGTGCGCCGGCACGTCGGTGACATCGGCCCCTTCCAGCTTGATGGCGCCGGAGGTCGGCATCTCGAAGCCGGCGATCATCCTGAGCAGCGTCGACTTTCCACAGCCCGACGGACCAAGGAGCGAGAAGAACTCGCCCTTCTCGATGCCCAAGTTGATGTTGTTGACGGCGGTGACGACGCCATAGGACTTCGCCAGGTTCTCGATCGAAATATAGGATGGCACGGGGTCTGGTCCTGCTGTTGACGGTTCGCGCTATTGGCCGGCTCTGAACGCCGACCAGACGCGGGTGCGCTCGCGCGTCTGGCGCGGTGGCAGCGACTTGTCGACGAAGAGCTTGGAACGGACTTCGGCAGGCGGATAGATGTTCGGATTGTCGCGGATGCCGGCATCGACTTCTGCGGTCGCTTCGGCATTGGCGTTGGCGTAGAAGACGTGGTTGCTGATCGCCGCGACCGTCTTCGGCTCAAGAATGTAGTCGATGAAGGCGAGCGCCTGTTGCGGATCCGGCGCGTCGGCCGGGATCGCCATCGTGTCGAAGGAGATGATCGTGCCCTCCTTCGGGATCGAGTAGTCGACCGCAACGCCGGTCTCCGCCTCTTCGGCGCGGGCCGCGGCAATGCCGGCGTCGCCGCTCCACATCAGCGCCAGGCAGAGCTGGCCCGATGCCATGTCGGCCACAAGCTGGCCACTCTGCATGTGGCGGATAAAGGGACGCAGCTTGAGCAGCAGTTCCTTCGCCTTGTCGAGATCATCCGGTTTGGTCGAATAGGGATCGAGGCCGAGATAGTTGAGCGCGATCGGGATCACCTCGTTCGGCGCATCGACGATGCCGATGCCGCAGTCCTGGAAATTTGCCGCGACCTCGGGCTTGAAGAACATGTCGAGGCTGTTGGTGGGCGCATCCGGCAGGCGATCGGCGACGAGCTTGGCGTTGTAGGCGACCCCCGTCGTCAGCCACATATAGGGAACGAGGTATTTGTTCTCGGGGTCGTGCTCGGCGACGAGCTTGAGGAGGTCCTTGTCGAGATTGCCATAGTTCTTGAGCGCAGTGACATCGATCGGCTTCAGCGCGCCGGACTGGATGAGACGCTCGCCGACCGTGGCGCTCGGGAAGGCGACGTCGAAGCCGCTGCCGCCGGCAAGCAGCCTTGTTTCGAGCACTTCGAGCGAATCGTAGAAATCGACACGCGTCGCGACGCCGGTGCGGGTCTGAAAGTTCGAAACGGTGTCTTCGGCGAAGTAGTCGGAGAAATTGTAGATGAACAGCTTGTCCTGCGCGTGGGCCGTCGTTGAGGCCGCAAGGGCGACGAACGACGCCGCAATCGTGGAGTGCATTACGGTGCGACGTAAGTTTTGCATGGTTCCTCCCAAGGACACGGTATTTTTGTTTTCGCCAAAGTGATCGGCGGGCCCGGGAAGGGCAACACTCCCTTTGGCTAGGTGCAGGAGGCGTGGCGGCATCGTAAACGGCAATCGACGCCTGCCTTCGCTGCATCAGCCGTGTTGGTTTGATCGCGATCGAAGTAACATTCGATCAATGGGCATTTCTCGGCCCACAGCGCCTGATAGGGTTTCGGCGAAATCAAAGGGAGAGCTTCCATGGAAGAGAAATTCAATCAGCCGCTCGGCGGCAACGACATGCCCCGCTTCGGCGGTCCGGGCACGATGATGCGCCTTCCGACGGCGACCTCGGCTGAAGGCCTCGACGCCTGCTTCGTCGGCATCCCCATGGATATCGGCGCGTCCAACCGTTCCGGCACCCGCTACGGGCCGCGACAGATCCGCGCGGAATCCGTGATGATCCGGCCCTACAACATGGCGACCGGTGCAGCACCCTTCGAGAGCCTGCAGGTCGCCGATATCGGTGACATCGCCATCAACACCTTCAACCTGCCGGCCAATATGGAGATCATCACCCGCGGCATCGGCGAGATCCTGAAACATGACTGCATCCCGCTGACGCTCGGCGGCGATCACACGATCAGCTATCCGATCCTCAAGGCGATTGCCGAAAAGCACGGGCCCGTCGCCCTCATCCACGTTGACGCCCATGCGGATATCAACGACACGATGTTTGGTGAGAAGATCGCGCATGGCACGCCCTTCCGCCGCGCCTATGAGGATGGCTGCCTCAATCCCAATCTCGTCTTCCAGATTGGCCTTCGGGGCACCGGTTATGCGTCCGACGATTTCGACTGGTCGCGCGACAAGGGCTTCACGGTCGTGCCGGCGGAGGAATGCTGGCACAAGTCGCTGGTGCCGCTGATCGAAGGTATCCGCGCCAGGATCGGCAACCACAAGACCTACCTGACCTTCGACATCGACAGCCTCGATCCGGCCTACGCGCCGGGCACCGGTACGCCCGAGATCGGCGGCCTGACCATCATCCAGGCGATCGAGATCATCCGCGGCTGCCGTGGCCTCAATCTCGTCGGCGCCGATCTCGTCGAGGTGAGCCCGCCTTTCGACACGACAGGCACGACCGCGATCACCGCGGCGAACCTGCTTTACGAAATGCTCTGCGTGCTGCCGGGCGTGAAGTACAAGCGGTAGGTCACCGGAAAGGCAGCATACGACATGGGACGCCGCCGCAAGCGGCTTCCTCCAGTCGATACTCGCGCCCTCTGAGGAATTAGCCCTTGGCCGGTCGAAGCCGGCTCCAGATCGGTGCGACCACATTGCCCATGACGACGATGGTTGCGGCGCCGACGACGATCGCGAGGAGGGCCTGAAGCGCCGAGGTCGTGAGCCAGCCGACGACCCCGGGGGCGACTGTCAGGGCGTGGGCGACGTTTTCGGAGATGTCGTGGATGAAGCGCTCCGGTCCGGCCTGGCCCAGTTGCGCCATGCCGTGGACGAGGATGCTGCCGCCGACCCAGAGCATGGCTGCGGTGCCGACCGCGGCAAGGACCTTCAGGAATGCGGGCATGCCGAGAACGAGGCCGCGGCCGAGAACGCGTACGGCGGACAGCGGGTTCTTCGCCAGCGCGACGCCGGCATCGTCGGCTTTGACGATGAGGGCGACGACACCATAGACCGCGAGCGTAATCAGAATACCGACGCCGGCGAGAACGACGCCCTGCATGTAGATGCCGGCATCGGCGACGGTCGAGAGCGTCAACGCCATGATCTCGGCAGAGAGAATGAAGTCGGTGCGGATTGCGCCGGCTACTTTCTCGTTTTCAAGCGCCACCGGATCGCTCTTTTCGCCGAGCACCGCCTCCTCGTGCGCGTGGGCCGCATGCGGAAAGACGGCGCCATAAAGCTTCTCGGTACCCTCGTAGCAGAGAAAGACGCCGCCGAGCATCAGGAGCGGCGTGATTGCCCAGGGCGCGAAATAGCCGAGCAGCAGCGCGCCGGGCAGAAGGAAGAGCAGCTTGTTCTTGAGCGAGCCAAGGGCGATCCGCGCGATGATCGGCAGTTCCCGCTCGGGCGTCAGCCCGACGACGTAGCGCGGGGTCACGGCCGCATCGTCGATCACCACGCCGGCTGCCTTGGCGCTGGCCTTGGCGGTCTGGGCTGCCACATCGTCGAGAGAGGCGGCCGCCATCTTGGCGATAGCCGCGATGTCGTCGAGGAGGGCGATGAGACCTGTGGCCATGAATAGCTACCCTTGAGAGAATCCGAGAAATGCGCGGCTGCAGAAGCGCCAGTAACCACCATAGCGTGTCGAGTCAACGGTCGCTCGGGCGCGCGTGGAGGGAGTATCTTCGGGCGGTGCGATCCCTCTTGGTTACCAAATCGTGATCATTGGAACGGATTCCACCGTTGACCACTGTCCCATTTCGATTTACGACTGATGAAATACGAAATTCGTCAGTCGTAAATCGAAAGGCAAGAAATGCCGGTGAACAACGATATCGTCGTGGATCAGACGCGGCAGGATAACATCACGCGGATTCTCGACGCCGCCGAGCGGCTGTTCCGGCATTTCGGCTACAGCAAGACCAATGTTGCCGATATCGCCAAGGAACTCGGCATGTCGCCGGCCAATATCTACCGGTTCTTTGCCTCGAAAACGGAAATCCATCAGGCGCTCTGCGGCCGCATGCTCGCGGCCAGTTACCAGATGGCCAAGGAAATCTGCGCCTTGCCGCTGAGCGCGACCGAGCGGTTGCGCCGTTATGTTCACGCACAGCATCAGATGACCGTCGAGCTCATGCTCGACGACACGAAAGTGCATGAAATGGTGGTCGTTGCCATCGAACGCGAATGGCACGTCATCGACAAGCATATCGACAGGCTGGATGCGCTTCTCGCCGACGTCATTCGCGAAGGCATCGCTGCCGGCGAATTTCCCGAACAGGACGCCGATGCGGCGTCGCGCTGTTTCGGTGCGGCGACAGTCACCCTCTGTCATCCGCAAATGGTTGCGCAGTGTCTCAGCAAGGCAAACCGCGCCGCACCGGAAGAGCTGGTCGAATTCGCGATCAAGGGACTGAAGGTCTAGCCGGACTGCTTCCGGCGCAGCCAAGGGCGGCGTCGGCCTATTTTCAGGAGTGCGACTATGTTTATGCCAATTGAATTTCGCCGCCATATTTCATTCATTGCCACCATTGCGCTGATCTCGACCCTTTCGGCGGCGCTCGTCGGCTGCTCGGAAGAAAAATCCGAAACCTCTCAGATCGTGCGCCCGGTCAAGGTCATCGAGATCGCCCAGGCCGACAACGTGCGCCAGCTCAGCTATTCCGGCGCCGTTCGGGCGCGGACCGAGATGAACCTCGGCTTCCGCGTCAGCGGCAAGCTCGTCGAGCGCGTCGTCAATGTTGGAGATCGCGTCAATGTCGGCGATCTTCTCGCCCGCGTCGACCCGACCGACTACGAACTTGCGGTGCGCAGCGCTTCCGCCAATCTGGATGCGGCCGAGCGTCAGGTCGAGACGGTCGAGCTTGTGCGCGACCGCGCCAAGCAACTGCTTGCCCGGAAATTCGCCTCGCAGGCCCAGTTTGACCAGGCGGTGCTGAGCTACAACCAGGCGGTCGCCACACGTGATGCTGCAAAGTCGGCACTGTCGCAGGCGCAGAACCAGGTCGTCTATACGAGCCTCGCTGCTGACCGGCCGGGCATCGTGACTTCGATCAACGCCGATGTCGGCCAGGTCCTCGGCTCGGGCACGCCCGTCGCCACGGTCGCCGTCGAAGGCGAAAAGGAAGTTCAGGTCGCAGTACCCGAAACGGAAATCAGCAACTTCAGGGCCGGATTGCCGGTCAAGGTCGGGATCTGGTCCGATGCGGGCTTGTCGCTCGACGGCACCGTGCGCGAAGTCGCCGGTAGCGCCGACCAGCAATCGCGCACCTTCTCGGTGCGCGTCAGCCTGCCGAACGACCCGCGGGTTCTGCTCGGCATGACCGCCACCATCGAAGCTTCGGCAGGCAATGGTGCGTCGCTCGTCTCGGTGCCCTTGAGCGCGCTGGCGGAGAAGGACGGCTATCCGATCGTCTGGGTCGTCGACCGCGGTACCGAAACGGTCCGCAGCCGCCCGGTCACGCTTGCAGACTTCACCGCCGATGGCGTCCGGGTCACCGAAGGCCTCAATGTCGGCGATCTCGTTGTTGCCGCCGGAACGCAGTTCATGACGGACGATCTCAAGGTGATCATCTCCAGCGATACGACGCACCAGGCTGCTGCGGCAGCCGAAACCGTCGTGCGTTGACGTCACCAGGATAGCGGAACCGAGCCGATGACGACACCCTCTGCCGAAGAAAAACGGCCCTTCAACCTTTCGCGCTGGGCGATCGCGCATCCGAGCATGGCGCGGTTCCTGTTCGGCCTTATCATTCTTGCCGGTGTCTTCGGCCTGATGCGCATGGGGCAGAAGGAAGACCCGGACTTCACCTTCCGCGTCATGGTCGTCCAGGCCTTCTGGCCAGGCGCCTCGATCGAGGAAATGCAGGACCAGGTGGTCAACAAGATCGAGCGCAAGCTGCAGGAAACGCCGCATCTCGATTTCGTGCGCTCCTATACCCGCGCCGGCAGCGCGATCATCACGCTGCAGGTCGAAGGCGACACCAACGCCGAGCAGGTGGCGGATGCCTTCTACCAGGTACGCAAGAAGGTCGGCGACATCTCCGGCGAGCTGCCCGAAGGCTTGCTCGGCCCCTATTTCAACGACGAGTTCGGCGACACGTTCATCACGCTCAATTCGCTGAGCGGGGAAGGCTACAGCTATCCGGAACTGAAGAAGTTCGCGATCCAGGCGCGCGACATGCTGTTGACCACGCCGGGCGTCGAAAAGGCTGTCATCATCGGCGACCAGCCGCAGAAGATCTTTGTCGACGTTTCCTCGAAGGTGCTCGCCGAACGCGGCCTGACGCTCAACGATCTTCGCAGCACCATCGCCGGCCAGAACAATATCGACCCTGCAGGTTCCGTCGACACCGGCACCCGCTCGGTGCGCATCTCCGTCGAAGGCGGTCTGGACAAGGTCGAGGATCTGAAGAACCTTCGGCTTCGCGCCGGCGGCCAGGTCACCCGTCTCGGCGATATCGCCACGGTCACCTCGGGGCTCGAGGATCCCTATTCGCGCAAGTTCCGCTTCAACGGCCAGGACAGCGTGCAGATCGGCGTCGTCATGGCCAAGGGCTTCAAGGTGACGGACGTCGGCAAGGCGGTGGAGGAGACCTATCAGCGCTTCGAGGCGTCCTTGCCCTACGGCGTAAAGGTCGACCAGATTTCCAACCAGCCGGAAGTGGTCAAGGAAGCAGTCGGCGAGTTTATGAAGGCGCTCGGCGAGGCGCTGGCGATCGTGCTCGTGGTCTCGTTCCTGTCAATCGGCTGGCGTTCGGGTCTGGTGATCGCGATCACCATTCCGCTGGTGCTGGCCGCGACATTCGCCATCATGTACGAGCTTGGCATCGACCTGCAGCGCATTTCGCTCGGCGCGCTGATCATCGCGCTCGGACTTCTGGTCGACGACGCCATGATCGTCGTCGAGATGATGGAGAGGAAGCTGGAGGAAGGGCTCGTCAAGGTCGAGGCCGCGAGCTTCGCCTATACCTCGACCGCCTTCCCGATGCTGACCGGGACGCTGATCACCACCGCAGGCTTCATTCCCGTCGGCTTTGCGGCCTCGACCGCCGGCGAATATGTGCGTTCGCTCTTCTATGTGGTCGGCATCGCGCTTGTCGTTTCCTGGTTCGTTGCCGTCTACTTCACCCCCTGGCTCGGCAATATGCTGCTCAAGCAGCGCAGCCATGCCGGCAACCATCACGATGTCTTCGACACGCGCTTCTATCGTCACCTCAGGTCGACGGTCGCCTGGGCCGTGCGTCATCGCATCATCGTTCTTTCGACGACGCTCGCCCTCTTCCTCGTCAGCCTCTGGGCCTTCCAGTTCATTCCGAAGAACTTCTTCCCGCAGTCATCGCGGCCGGAGATCCTCGTCGATCTGTGGCTGCCCGAGGGCACCAGCATCAAGGAGGTCGAAAAGCAGGCCAAGGCACTCGAAGCCCGCATGATGGATGACGAGGACAAGCGCTTCATCGCCACCTACATCGGCGAGGGCGCTCCGCGCTTCTTCCTGCCGCTCGACCAGCAGCTGCGCAATCCGAACTTCGCCCAGCTCCTCGTGATGGCCAAGGACGAACCGGCACGCGAACGGCTGATCGCCAAGATGCGTGCGATCCTCGCCGCCGACTTCCCGTCGATCCGTGCCAAGGTCGATCGCCTGTTCCTGGGCCCGCCGACCGGCTGGCCTGTGCAGATGCGCATCATGGGACCGGACCGCGATGAGGTCAGGCGCATCGCCGACCGGGTGAAGGCAAAGTTCCACGAGAACCCGCTTCTCGGCGCCGTTCACGACGACTGGCTGGAGCCGGTCCCGGGCATGAAGCTGGTGATCGACCAGGATCGCGCCCGTGCGCTCGGCGTCACCTCGCAGCGCATCCGCCAGATGCTGCAGGCGAGCGTCACCGGCGCCCCGCTGGACAATTTCCGTGACGGCGAAGAAACGGTTGCGATCGTTGCACGCGAGCCGACGGACAGCCGCAAGCTCCTGAGTTCGGTCGACTCCATCTACATTCCCACGGACTTCGGTGGCTTCGTTCCGCTTTCGCAGGTGGCCAAGGTTGTGCCCGTACTCGAACAGGGCATCGAATGGCGGCGCGACCGCCTGCCGACGATCACCGTGCGCGGCACCCTGCCGGATGGCGTGCAGCCGAACGATGTGGCGATGAAGATATTCGGCGACATGCAGCCGCTGCGYGACAGCCTGCCTGCCGGATACAGCATCAGCATCCAGGGTGGGGCGGAAGATTCAGCCGAAAGCCAGGCCTCGATCGCCGCCAAGGCGCCGATCATGATCGGTGTCATCGTCGTGCTGCTGATGATCCAGCTCCAGCATTTCGGCAAGGCGATGATGGTGCTTGCCACCGGGCCGCTCGGCATCATCGGTGCGGCTGCAGCACTGCTCATCAGCGGCGCGCCCTTCGGCTTCGTCGCGATCCTCGGTGTCATCGCTCTGCTCGGCATCATCATGCGCAACTCGATTATCCTCGTCGACCAGATCGACCAGGACATTGCCGCCGGCATGGATCGTGCCGAGGCGATCATCGGATCTGCTGTCCGGCGCTTCCGCCCGATCACGCTGACGGCTTTGACTGCGGTGCTGGCGCTGATCCCGATCTCCCGCGGCGTCTTCTGGGGGCCGCTCGCCTACGCCATGATGGGCGGCATTCTGGTCGCGACGGTGCTGACCATTCTGGTGCTGCCGGCCGGCTACGCGCTCTTCTTCGGCCGTGAGCCCAAAAAGAGCGCCACGGAACCGGAGAAGGCGGATGATGCGAATGCGAATGCAGACGCCGAGGTCGAGGAGCCGATCATCTATCCCCCGGCCGTGGCGGCGGAATAGCGCCACGGCCAAGTGAAGCAGACCCGGTTAAAACCGCGCAAGGTCAGGCCGTGACATACATGGCCTGACCCTGAGCCAGATACTGGAAGAGCTCGTAGCCCATCCAGATGTAGCCGCGACGTCCGCTCCATTCGCAGCCCCAATCCTCTCCAAAACTGTTCTGAATGAGGATCGCCTGCTGCTCGTCGTCGTAGCCGATGATCAGCATGCAATGGCCGACATTCGGCACCTTGTTGAGCGGGCCGGTCATCGGGCCGGGGCCTTCATACTGCATGAAGCCTTCGTTGAGCGACGTACCGTAGCAAAGCGCGCCGCCGCCGGCGATGATCGTCTTGATCGCGTCGAGGTCGCCGGTTTCGACGAAGGCCCAGCCTGGGATCTTGAAGCTCGCATCGACGGCGGCGTCGGGATCGTAGCTCGACCAGAGCTCGGGGCAATTCGGATAATAGGGCGCTGTCTGCCAGTTGGGTGTGCCGCCTTGCTTGAGCAGGTTGAGGTAGGAGGCGAGCCGTGATCCCGCACAGCCCTGCTGGCCGTAACTTTTCATGACTTCGATATAGATGTGGGCGGGGCTTGCCTGTTGCACGGTGCCGGATGGGGATTGGCCAGCAGCCGCTGCCGCTGTGTAGGTGGCAAGCCCATAGGTCGAAGCCCAGGCGGCGCAACTCCCGGGACTACCGACATGGCGTGGCGTCCCCTGCGCCTTCGGAGGCGGGAGATATTGCGGGTCGACCGTCGCCGAGGTCGGCAGCGCCGAAGGCAACGGCGGCCGGACGAACGGACCATCTTCACGGATGGTGGGATCATAGCCGAGATCGAGAATTGCTTCATGCACGGACATGTGGGCCTCCTGTCGGCAGCTCCGGCTGCGCAGGTTGAAGGGATGGATGTCACTGGGCAGGTTCCGGCAGTTCGCGGGCGTTTCGAGGCGTGCTCAGGCCAAGCGACGCCCCGGCAAAGGATCGCCGTAAGCTTTGTTTCAAATTGATGCACGTTTGGGTAGCATAACGGAAATATACACGTCTTCTATCCTCAGTTTGGCGGGGTAATCCCGGAATAGATGACCCGGCTGGCAGATCCATATGTGAACTTTGTATTTCATCATTGACTTTAAATGGAACATGTATTCCATTCCGGTGAATTGATCATTGTTCTTGGGGGAGTCTCCGAATGAGGAAGTTGCTGTTTGCTGCCATGTCGGTTCTTTTGGCCGGCACCGCTCATGCCGAGAATATCGGCATCACCATCGCGCGGTCCGATAGCGCATTTCTGACGATCCTGCGGCAGGGCATGGAGGATCGTGCTGCCAAGCTGGAGGGAGTTTCGGTTCAGGTCGAAGACGCCCAGAACGATCCCAGCAAGCAGATGGATCAGGTGCAGAACTTCATTTCCTCCGGCGTCGACGCGATCGTCGTGGTCGCCGTCGATGGCGACAGCACGCCGGCGCTGACGAAAATGGCGAGCGCTGCCGGCATCCCGATCGTTTACGCCAACCACCCGCCGGCAGATGTCGATGTCCTTCCGCAAACCGCCGCCTTCGTCGGATCGAATGAGGTCGACTCGGGTACGCTTGAAACGAAGGAAGTCTGCCGGCTGCTTGGCGGCAAGGGTGCGATCTACGTGCTCATGGGGCCGCTCAACAACCATTCGTCGCTGACCCGCACCAAGGATATCCACGATGTCATCGCCACCGATGACTGCAAGGGCATGAGCGTGATTGAGGAGCAGAGCGCCAACTGGGATCGCCTCGAGGCCACCAACATCATGACCAACTGGCTTTCGACCGGACGCGAATTCGATGCCGTCATCGCCAACAATGACGAGATGGCGATCGGTGCGATCCAGGCGATGAAGGCGGCAGGCACGGACATGTCGAAGGTCGTCGTCGGTGGCGTCGACGCCACGCCAGACGGCCTCGCCGCCATGGCTGCCGGCGACCTCGATGTCACCGTCTTCCAGAACGCGATCGCCCAGGGTGCGACGGCCATGGACGCGGCCGTGGCTCTGGCGCGCGAGGAGAAGACGGAGCGGCAGATCTGGGTACCGTTCGAACTGGTGACGCCGGCCAACATGAAGGACTACGCAAAGGCGAACCAGTAGGTCGCGTCGCCGGAAGCAGCACTAGTGGCCTCCGGCCTGGCTGAAAACGAAGTCTGCAGGCCGCAGCGTGCGGCCTGCCACAACCCTCCCGCATCAGAAATCGATGTTGCCTGACCGTTCCGCCCAGCCTTCGCCGCAGCCGATTGCCGATCTGCAGATCGCGGTTGCGGCTTTTGTGGCAGGTGCCGGTTGGCTCTTCTCGATCCACGCGCTTGCGGAGCTTCCGCCGCTCCTGTTTCTCGGCAGCCGCTTCATCTTCGCCGGTCTGCTGATCGGCCTCCTGGCAAAGTTCCCGTCCGTGGCTGATATCGGCAGAGCCGTGCGGCTGTTGTTTCCCGGTGCATTCGCATTTGCGGTCGCGATGATGGCGTGGATCTTCGGCCTGAAGCACACAACCAATCCCGGCGTCGCCGCTTTCATTTCCTCGACCGGTAACCTGCTGGTGCCGGTTTTCGGCCTGCTCTTCTTCGGTTGGCCGGTCGGGAAAAGGCTCTGGATCTCGATTACGATTGCGCTTGCGGGGATGGCGCTTTTGTTTCTTGGGCCTGACGCTCGCGTTGAGGCGGCCCATGTCTACTTCGTTGTCTCGGCGTTGCTCTGGGCAGCGAGCATCGCGCTCGTCAAACGCAACTCCGCCAAGGTCGGCGCTGGGGCCGCGGCCGCCGTCCAGCTGGTGGTATCGGGCGTGGTCATCCTTGCGGTCTCATTGCTCGCGGAGAGGATGCCGACCGCCATCCCCCCGGTGGAGATCTGGGGCTGGTATCTCGCGAGCATCCTGATCTCGACCTGCCTGCGCTTCGTTCTTCAGTTTCGAGGGCAGCAGATGATCTCGGCGGCGCGGGCGTCGGTCATCATGTGTTGCGAACCGGTCTGGGTGCTGCTTTTCTCGCTGGCATTTCTCGGGACGCCGCTCGGCCTGTCCCAGATGCTCGGCTGCGCGGTCATTTTGTGCGCCATGGTCAGCCAGGTTGTGTTGCCGTCAAATCGCTCGCCTGAAGCTCCTGCTCCACAATAGCGCCAAGCGCTTGCGCTGCCATGGTCGTCCCGGCCGTCACGGGTCACCGTGGCGACCAGTTGCGTTCAGGGCCGGCGATCGTTCGCAATTGCTTAACCGAATGACGAAAAGCACCAATTTCTAAGGGTTGTCCGTTGGCCGTTTGCGCCCAATCTTCTCCGGCAGCCGGAGCGATGGACAGAATCGCGAATACGCTCTGGCGCTTGTCGAACCCGGCAAGGCAGTGAGTGAGAACGGTTTGAATGGTCCTTAATCACCGCATCACACGCATCACCGTCGGCATCCTTCTTCTGACGCTTGCCGTCGTCGTGCTTCTGCCCGGGTTGACCGGCTTTACCAGCCTCGACGGCACAGTGAATGCACGCTTTGCGCCCATCAATGCCCCGATCGACGGCGAAATCGGACAGGCGCCGCCGCGGATCGGAACACCAGTTTCCGAAAACGAGACACTTCTGACGATCCGCAATGATCGGGTCAATCGGGCGATTCTTGCTTCGCTGCAGGCGGAAGGAAAGACCGCGGCCGATCGAGTGACCGCACTTGAACGGGAACGGGACGAACTCGTCGCGTTGCGCAACCAGCTCGCCCATCGGCTCGAGAATTTCAAGAATGCCACCATTGCCAGCCTGGAACGCGAAATTCGCATCCTGCAGAAGCGGGTCGAAGTGTCACGCGCGCAGGACGTCGTTGCGAGGGTAGACCTGGACAGGCGGCAGGAGCTGGAATCCAAGGGGATCTTCACGCGAAGATGGTCGAGGCGGCAGCGGCCGCCGGCGCTGCCACGGGCGGTGAGGTCGAGATCAGCAACCTGTCGCTCGAACTGCTCGAACAACGGCTGACGGCGCTGCGACAGGGGATCTTCATCGTCGGCGATGGCCAAAACGACGTGCCCTATTCGCGCCAGCGTCAGGACGAGGTGATCGTTCGCATAAACGACATCAACACCCGGATTGTCGAAAACAGCACGCGCGCTGCCCAGATCGAACGGCAATTGTTCGAGGAGGAGAAGCGCGTTCGCAGTCTCGAACTGGCAGAAGTCACTTCGCCCTTCAGTGGCGTGGTGTGGACCCGCAACGTCGTCAACGGCTCCAACGTCATCTTGAACAACGAGCTGTTGCGCATCCTCGATTGCCGCGAACTGTTCGTCGACATTCTCGTTCCTGAAGTCGATTACGACGAGATCTACCCGGGCCGCGAAGCAGAGGTTCGGCTCCTCGGTCGGAGCGAAGTCTTCAAAGGAAAGTGCAGGCCGTCAAAGGCTCGTCCGCGGTCGTCGAGAAGGACAATCTCGCGGCGAAGGAGCCGGAGGCCGAGGAGCGCGATGCCAGGATCCGCGTTCAGCTTGTCCCCTCGGCACTCAATACCGATTTCGGCAATTTTTGCCAGGTGGGACGGACCGCGCAGGTCCGCATCTCCCGGCACAATCTGCAAGTGACGCAGTGGATCAAAGGACTGTGGTTCAACATCTTCTAGCGCTCGCGCCCACATTGCTGGTGATCGCCTTCTTCCTGCTCGGACCATCGAACTGGTCGCGGCATCAAAGCTGGGCGCGCACCATCACCTGCGCGGTCGTTGGCGCGGTCGCCTTGCGCTACATGGTCTGGCGTTTCTTTGAGACCGTTCTTCCCTATCCGGCCGATGGCGCGAACATATGGTGGGTTTGGATCGTCTTCGTCATCGAGCTCCTTGCCTTCACCGAGGTCGTTCTTTTCCTCATCCTGATGAGTCGATACGTCGATCGCAGTCTCGAAGCGGACCGCTTGGGAAAAACGTTCTTCGCGCGCGCGCAGCAGGAGCTGCCCACGGTCGACGTTTTCATTCCGACCTACAACGAACCGCTCGATGTGCTCGAGCGTACGATCGTCGGGGCCCTGGCGCTCGACTATCCCAAGGACAAGTTCAAGGTCTATGTTCTCGACGACGGCCGGCGTGACTGGCTGAAGACCTTCTGCGTGGAGCGGGGCGCAGTTCACGTGACGCGGACGGACAATGCGCACGCGAAAGCGGGGAATATGAACAATGGCCTGCGCGCAAGCTCGAGCGACCTCATTGCCATTTTCGATGCAGACTTCGTTCCCTATCGCCATTTTCTCAAGCGCACCTTGCCGTTCTTCTCGGACGTGGAGATCGGGATCGTCCAGACCCCGCAGCACTTCTTCAATGTCGATCCGGTGCAATCGAACCTGGGCTTGGAGAACATCTGGCCGGACGAACAGCGCCTCTTCTTCGACGAAATCGCACCGAGCCGCGATGTTTGGGATGTCAGCTTCTGCTGCGGTTCGTGCGCGATCGCCCGCCGCAAGGCCGTAGATGCGATTGGCGGCTTCCCGACCGAGTCGATCACCGAAGACCTGTTGACGACGCTGTCGATGCTCAACAAGGGCTACAAGACCCGCTATTTGAATGAACGCCTGTCGATGGGATTGGCGGCCGAGAACCTCACGGGCTATTTCGTCCAGCGGGAACGCTGGTGCCAGGGCGGCATCCAGACGCTCTATCTCCACAACGGCCCGTTGCGCGGACCGGGCCTGTCGCTGTTCCAGCGGATCATGTTTCTCCCCATGTCCTGGCTGGTGCAGTACGTCGTGCGGCTGATCGTGCCAATCGCCTATCTCTGGTTCGGCGCTCTGCCACTGCACTTCACGAGCGTTGCCGACTATGTCTCAAATCAGCTTCCGGTGCTGGCGGCGTATTTCCTCCTGATGCTGTGGATCACGCCGACGCGCTATCTGCCCGTCGTCTCAAGCGCGGTAGGGACCTTCGCGACGTTCCGCATGCTGCCCACGGTTCTATCCAGCCTCGTGCGACCCTTCGGCAAGCCGTTCAAGGTAACCCCGAAAGGCACCGGTAACGAGGCAAACAGCTTCGACGCCTACACCTTCGCCTGGATTGCCGGGTTCATCGCCGTCACGGCGCTCGGACTTCTGATCAACCTCGTGCCGGAAACGGCACAGGTCCAGGGATCGTTCTCGGCGATCGGAGCCGTCTGGTCGGGGATCAACATCGTCGTCCTCGTCATCGCGTCTCTGATCTGTTTCGAAAAGCCACGTCGCCTTTTCCAGGCCTTCAAGCTCGACGAGCCCGCCAAGGTCGATGGGACACTGGGACGCGTGGTCAGCCTCTCGCTCGACAAGGCGGTCGTCGCCGTCCCGGAGGAGGTGCGCTTCCAGTCTGCGCAGGTAACCCTCAGGCTCGACGGTTTCGAGCCGCTGCAGGCAGATCTGAGGCAAGTGACGCAGCGGCGCGGCGACATATCGCGTGCCGGCGACAAGCGGCGCTTCTACCTTCACCTTTACTATGACCTCAGCGGCAAGGAGCGTGACCGGATGATCGTCAAGCTCTACACCGGGCGCTACTCGCAGGATATACCTGACATCGACAAGATCGCTGTTTCGGTGAACCTCCTGCTTCGAGCCTTCGGGCGCACACGTACTGTCTCCTAGCGGGTCCAGATTTCACCACTGCCTAAACCGCCGAGCCGATAAATCTCGACCTGGACGCGGTACGGAGGAACTGTCGTCGGATGTGCGCGGCGATGGCATTGCCGCGAGCCGGCAGCTTGCAACGCCGCCTTCATGTTTGCCCCTCAAGTGTGGTGATTCTCGTTCCGACGACCCAATCCGGGTGCCTCTGCGACCAAGATCGGCCGCCTGCACACCTCGCTGAAATCGACTTTTTCGGAAGTGGTATTTAACTTCGAAATACCACTTATTAGCTTTTTCTCAGACTTTGGACTGGGCGGCCAGACGCCGATTGACAGCGCCTCTTTGACGGACTTATCGTTAAGTCAAATTACTTGACTTAATAGATCGATCAACGAAACCTGAGGGGGAATTCGTCATGACGGCAGTCGAGGAAATGCGGCCTTTGCGCAATGCGCCGAGGGTCGGGAGGAGTGGTACGGCATGGCGTTTTGGGACGCTCGCGACCGTGCTGATGATGATCGGCGCCGCAGAGGCGCGCGCTGAATCCGTGCTCACCATGCACATCGAAGAGCAGACGAGCTGGGTGCAGAATTTCAACCCGTTCGACCTTGGCGGTCGTCGGCAGAGCACCATGGATTTCGTCTACGAACCACTGGTGATCTTCGACGATTACGACGGCGGCAAGCCGGTCTTTCGGCTGGCGACGGCCTACAAGTTTGCCGACGACCTGAAGTCGATCACCTACACGCTGCGCGACGGCGTGAAGTGGTCGGACGGCAAGCCGCTGACCTCGGCCGACATGAAATTCACGCTCGAGATGATGCTCAAGAACCCGGCCGTCGATACCGTCGGCGTCGGCGAAACCGTCGCTTCAGTGGAAGCGCCGTCGCCGACCGAGGTGAAGATCAATCTCAAGGGCGTCGACACGCATTTTCCGGAGTCGCTTGCCGATTTCCCCGTCGTGCCAGAGCACATCTGGAAGGACGTGAAGGATCCGCTGGCCTTCAAGAACGAGACGCCCGTCGGCTCCGGCCCGATGACCGAGATCCGCCGCTTCACGCCGCAGGTCTACGAGCAGTGCCGCAACCCCAACTACTGGGATGCCGCGACGCTGAAGGTCGATTGCCTGAAGCTGCCGCAGATTTCCGGCAACGACCAGATGCTGGCGCTTCTGCCGGAGGGCTCGATCGACTGGTTCGGCTCCTTCCTGCCGCAGATCGACAAGACCTATGTCGGCCTCGATGCCGAGCACAACGGCTACTGGCAGCCGCCGGCCGAAACCGTTGCCTTCCAGATGAACTTCAAGTCGTCGAACCCCGGCAATGCCGAAGCCTTCAACGACATGACCTTCCGTCGCGCCTTCAGCCTTGCCATGGACCGCACCGCGATGGTCGATATCGCCGGGTTCGGCTACCCGGTCGTCAACATCCATGCGAGCGGCCTGCCGCCGCGCTTCGACAGCTGGCGCAACAAGGCCGCCGAGGGCGCGCAGGACGAGTGGCTCGCCTATGACATCGACAAGGCCAACAAGCTGCTCGATGATGCCGGCTACAAGAAGGACGGCGAAGGTTTCCGTACCACGCCGAGCGGCAAGCCCATCGCCTTCCCGATCATCGTGCCGAACGGCTGGACCGACTGGATTGACGCGGTGCAGATTGCGGCGGAAGGCCTGCGCAAGATCGGCGTCAACGCCTCCGTCGCCACGCCCGAATACGAGCAGTGGCAGAAACAGATCCTCGACGGCAGCTTTGAGGCGGTGATGAATTCGCGTGCCGACGGTCCGACGCCTTTCCGCGGCTACTTCCAGTCGCTGTCGACCGGCTTCGGCGGGCGTATCACCAGCGCGCCGTCACGCTATTCCAACCCCGAACTCGACAAGGTCTTCGATGACTACCGCCGCGCGGCGACGGACGAGGACCGCAAGAAGCTGTTCGATCAGGTGCAGGTGATCGTCGCCGACAATCTGCCGGTCGTCCCCGTCTTCAACGGTCCGACCTGGTATCAGTTCTCGACCAAGCGCTTTACCGGCTGGGTTACGAAGGATGAGCCGGTCATGAACCCCGAGGATCACGACAACAACCGGATGCGGCTGGTCCACCTGCTGCGCCTCAAGCCGGTGCAATAAGGCGAGACGGGCCCGACGATGTGGCTTTCCCGCCGGCGGCTTGCCGTCTACTGCGTGGCGTTCCTCTTCGCGATCGTCATGAATTTCGCGGTTCCCCGGATGATGCCGGGGAGCCCTGTCGACAGCATGATCGCCCAACTCGGACCGCGGGCAACGCCCGCGGCCATCGAGGCGATCAAGGCGCGCTTCGGCGCGATCGAGCAGCCGATCTGGCAGCAGTTCGTCGACTATGTCGTCGGGCTTGCCCATTTCGACCTCGGCGTCTCGGTCAAATACTACCCGCAGACGGTGCTTGAAGTGCTCGGCCGCTCGGCCGGGTGGACGGCCTTCCTCGTCGTCACGGCTATCGTCTTCTCGCTTTGCATAGGCGTGCTGCTCGGCGCGATTGCCGCCTGGCGTCGCGGCGGGCGTTTCGACAGTTTCGTCTCGCCATTCTCGGTGGTGATGATCGCCGTTCCGCCTGTCATCATCGCGCTCGCGACTCTCTTCACCTTCGGCGTGACGCTCCGGCTGCTGCCGGTCGGTTACGCCTACGATCCGAACCTCGATCCGGGGCTGAACTTCACCTTCTTCGGCAGCGTCTTCCTGCATGCGATCATGCCGGTGCTGACGCTCTCGCCCTATCTGATCGGCGAGTTCCAGACGACCATGCGTTCCAGCATGATCTCGGTGCTCGGCGAGGACTACGTCACCATGGGACGAGCCAAGGGATTGTCGGAAGCGGCCGTGATGTTCGGTTATGCGGCGCGCAACGCCATGCTGCCGGTGCTGACCAATCTGGCGCTGATGCTGGGTGCCGTCTTCGGCGGCTCGATCGTGACCGAAATCGTCTTCAACTATCCGGGCCTCGGCCTGACGCTCTATACCGCGAGCGTCGCCCGCGACTATCCGGTCATCCAGGGGCAACTGCTCTTGATGACGATCGCGACGCTCGGCGCCAATCTCCTGGTCGATATCATCTATGGCGTGGTCGATCCGCGCATTCGGGAGGGCAGGGTATGAATGCGGGCGTCTCCTTGTTCTGGCGGCAGAAGAAGGCCGTCGCCGGCCTTGTCATCATTCTCACGCTCTGCCTGATGGCGCTGTTTGCGCCGGTT
The DNA here is from genome assembly GCF_052115125.1 of Ensifer sp. 2TAB8. Taxonomy (NCBI): domain Bacteria; kingdom Pseudomonadati; phylum Pseudomonadota; class Alphaproteobacteria; order Hyphomicrobiales; family Rhizobiaceae; genus Ensifer; species Ensifer sp. 2TAB8. The sequence continues at coordinate 91,856 of NZ_JBFRGB010000008.1, forward strand.
CTGGCACCGGGCGATCCGAGCGAGCGCGTCGGCCGCTCGCATCAGCCGCCGACCGTCGAGCATGTCTTCGGCACGACCAAGATGGGCCGCGACGTCTTCTCGCAATTTGTCTGGGGCGCCAGGCCGTCCCTTGCCGTCGGCTTTGCCACCGGCCTTGCGATCACTGCGCTCGGCACAATCGTCGGCCTCGTTGCCGGCTATTTCGGCGGTCGCACCGATGCGACGCTCGATCTTGCGACAAACGCCGTGCTGGTCATTCCCAACATTCCGCTCTTGATCCTGCTCGCCTCCTTTGCCGGCACCGTCGGGCCGATGGCGATCATGGCGATCATCGCGCTCACCTCCTGGCCCTGGGGCGCCCGCATGACCCGGTCGCAGACCATGGCGCTCCGGCAGCGCGAATTCGTGGTGGCGGCGCGCATGGTCGGCGAGCCGCACTGGCGGGTGATCTTCGTCGAGATCCTGCCCAATCTGGTGCCGCTGATCGGCATCAATGTCGTCRGCAGCATCATCTATGCAATCGTCGCGCAGACGACGCTCGAATATCTCGGCTTCGGCGATCCGCTCCGGGTGACGTGGGGCACCATGCTCTACAACGCCCAGAACTCCTCGGCGATCATCGTCGGTGCCTGGTGGGACATCGCCGTCCCGGCCGCGGGCATCGCGCTCGTTGGCCTTGGTCTTGCACTCATCAACTTCACCTTCGACGAGATCGCCAATCCGCAGCTTCGCTCTGGGCCGGCGCTCAGCCGCTGGCTGCGGCTGACGCGACTGCGCCGTCGCGAGCTGGAGGCGGCCCGATGAGCGATGCACTCCTGGAAATCCGCAACCTAAACGTCGATTATCTGCTCGACGACGGCGCCTTCCGCGCCGTCAACGACGTCTCCTTCGAGGTCCGCCGCGGTGAACTCTTCGGCCTTGCCGGCGAATCCGGCTGCGGCAAGAGCACCATTGCGTATGCGATCACGCGGCTGTCGAAACCGCCGGCCTGGGTGGCCGGTGGCGAGATCCTGCTCGACGGCCAGAACCTCCTGAAGATGCCGGAAGCGGCGCTGCAGAGTGTGCGCTGGCGGCGGATCGGCATGGTGTTCCAGAGCGCCATGAATTCGCTCAATCCGCTGATGCGGGTCGAGGCACAGTTCTTCGACGTGCTGCGGCGGCACACCGGCGCGACGCGGCCTCAGGCGCGTGCGCGGGCAGAAGAAATGTTCCGGCTCGTCGGCATTCCGGTGGGTCGTCTCGACGACTATCCGCACCAGTTCAGCGGAGGCATGCGGCAGCGCATCGTCATCGCCATCTGCCTGGCGCTGAAGCCGGAGCTGATCATCATGGACGAGCCGACGACGGCGCTCGACGTGGTGGTGCAGCGGGAGATCCTGGAGCAGATCGTCGACCTGCAGCGCAGCCTCGGTTTCTCGGTGCTGTTCATCACCCACGACCTGCACCTGATGGCGCAGCTCTGCCACCGCATCGGTGTTATGCTGAAAGGGCAACTGGTCGAGGTCGGCGACACGCAGCAGATCAGCCGCGCGCCTTTACACGACTACACGCGGAAACTCTGGGGCGCGATCCCGCAACTGCCGTCATCCGTCCGCAGCCTGGGGGTCGTCGAATGAACGTGATGCCGCTGGCGACGACAATGGCTGGTGAAGACGACGCGATCGTGCGCCTCAACGACATCAGGCGCAGCTTCGGCGCCGTCGAGGCCTTGCGGGGTATTTCGCTCGCCTTGAAACCCGGCCGGGCGCTGGCGCTGGTCGGCGAGTCCGGTTGCGGCAAGACCACCTGTGCCCGCATCGTCGCAAGGCTCGATGCGTCGACATCGGGGAGGATGGCGTTTCGCGGCGCCGACGTCACCGAGGCCGGCGAAAGGGCCGAGGAAAAGATACGTCGCCGGGCGATCCAGATGGTGTTTCAGGATCCGTTCGCCTCACTCAATCCGGTGTTCTCCATCTACCACCATCTCGCGCGGCCGCTTCTGTTGCACGGTCATGCGAAGACCGGGGCCGAAGCACGGGCGGCCGTCGCGCGCCTGCTCTCCGATGTCGGCCTTGATCCCGGTGTGACGGCGCGAAAATTTCCGCACGAACTGTCCGGTGGCCAGCGCCAGCGGGTCAACATTGCCCGCGCGCTCGCCGTCGGGCCGGATGTGCTCGTCGCCGACGAACCGACATCGATGCTCGACGTTTCGATCCGGCTCGACATCCTGGAACTGCTTGCGCGCATCAAGCGCGAGCGCAACCTCGCCATGCTCTATATCACCCACGATATCGCCACGGCCGCGCATATTGCCGAGGAGGTCGTCGTGATGTTTGCAGGCCAGATGGTCGAGTGGGGCGAGACCGGCACCGTCATCGGCGATCCCCGCCATCCCTATACGCAACTGCTTCTGTCTGCGGTTCCACATCCCGATCGCCCCTTCGTGCCGGGGCAAAGCGCCCGCTTCCTCGCCCATGCCGACGACGTGCGGCGAAAGAGCCGTCCGGCCTCCGACGTGGTGGAAGAAGTTACCGTGAATCACTTCGTCCGTGCCCTTGGCCAAACGCCGACGGGAGCTATGTGAACCGAAGACACGCCTTCGCCAAGAAACGCGCGGGCCTTCCGGCCGATCACAGAGACCAATCACTCATGGAGCCATTTGATGACGTTTGCCGCCAAATCTGACTATCTTCTGGAAACGCTCTGGGTGCCGGTCGGCACCGCCGACAGGTCGGTCTATGCGCTGACGCTCACCAACAATTCGGACCGGACGATCAAGGGTTTTCGCCTCGGCGTCTCGGGCCCCGCGCGCATCGATCCTGCCGCCGAGGTCGAGGGCGGGCAGCTTCTCGTCCGGCTCTCCAACTATGCCGAATTCGCACCGCCGGAAGGGTTTGAACTGAAGCCCGGCGCGACCTGGACGCTCAAGGCCCTCGGCATGAGCTTCGAGCCGCGCCACTGGACCGATGGCGCCAATGCCGCTTTCCTCGTTCTGTCCGACGGCACGAATGCGCCAGTGGCCGTGCTTGCCTCGCGGGCGCACGGCGACAACGCCGAGCTGAAGCGCGGCGCCGCCGTCTATCCGGTGCCGAAGGTGGCGCCGGTGCCGGTCTCGATCGTGCCCTGGCCGCAAGCTGTTGCGGTCTCCGGTCAGTTGCTGGCGCCTCCGGGTCTCGATCTGAAGGCCGAAGGCAGTGAAGCGTCCGCCGCTGCGAAGGCGTTTGCCGATCTCACGGCCAGCCTATTTCCGGTTGAGGGCATCGTCCGGCCGGCGGCGGAAGGCGGTTTCCCGGTCGCTCTGTCAAAGGCAGCAGACCTTGGTCCGGAGGCCTACACGATCCGCTTCTCGCCCGCCGGCGTTGCCGTTTCGGGCGGTAGCGAGACGGGCATCCTGTATGGTCTGATCACGCTCGGTCAGGTCCTGCGCGGGGCGCGGTCGCATCCGGGCACCTTCGTGTTTCCGACGGGCGGCGAGATCAAGGACGAGCCGGCGCTCGCCTGGCGCGGCACCCATCTCGATGTCGCGCGGCAGTTTTACAGCACCGCCGAGGTCGAGCGCTTCCTGCGGCTGATGGCCTGGAACAAGCTCAACCGTTTCCACTGGCACCTGACCGATGACGAGGCTTGGCGCATCGAGATCGACGCCTATCCGGCGCTGACCGAAATCGGCGCCTGGCGCGGCCACGGCCGCAAGATCCCGCCGCTGCTCGGCTCCGGGCCCGAGCCGACTGGTGGCTATTACACCAAGGCGGCAGTCCGTCAGATCGTGGCGCTGGCAGCCAACCTCGGCATCGAGGTGATGCCGGAGATCGATATTCCCGGACATTCCTATGCCATGCTGCAAGCGATCCCGGAACTGCGCGACCCCGACGAGAAGGGCAGCTATCATTCGGTCCAGGGCTTCCCGGACAATTGCCTCAACCCGGCGCGTGAAGAGACCTATCGCGTGCTGGAGATCATCTTCGACGAGTTGATCGATCTCTTCCCGATGCGCGCCATCCATGTTGGCGCCGACGAAGTACCACTCGGCGCCTGGTCCGGTTCGCCGGAAGCGCTCGCGCGGCTGCGCGCGCTTGCCGGCGACGAGGTGGCCGAAACCCATGCCAAGCGGCTGAACGTCGTCACGAACACCCATGGCGCCGATGAAATCGACGGATCGGGTGCCGCGGTGCTGCAGGGCGAGTTCCTGGCGCGCGTCCAGAAATTCCTGGCAAGCCGCGATTGCGCCACCGGCGGGTGGCAGGAGGCGGCCCACGGCAATGTCATCGACAAGGCGAAATCGCTGCTCTTCGGCTGGCGCACGGTCGAGGCATCGGCAGCACTTGCCGAGGAAGGCTATGACATCGTCGTCTGCCCCGGCCAGGTCTACTATCTCGACATGGCCAACAGCCCGGCCTGGTCGGAGCCGGGCGGCAGCTGGGCCGGCTGGTCGGATCCGGAAAAGCTCTACACCTTCGACCCCGTGGAAGGCTGGACGGATGCGCAGAAGAAGCATCTGCTCGGCGTGCAGTGCTGCATCTGGTCCGAGCCTATGACCGACCGCGCCGTCTTCGACCGGCTCGTCTTCCCCCGGCTTTCGGCGCTGGCCGAAACCGGCTGGACCCGACCCGAGCGAAAATCCTTCAAGCGCTTCGAGGCACTGGTCGGGCTGATGCCGGTGCTCTACGGCTTCTATGCCGCGGAGTAAGAACGAGTGAGTTTCCAGTTTTCGTCTGGGCTTGGCCAGGCGATGGCTTGGATAGGTGAACGGCGGCGAGAGCCGCCGTTTGTCGTTGCGAGACAACCGGACGCATGCCTGTGGTCCGTGGGTGCGATTTGGATTTTCGTGCTTGTGCGCTAGAGCACGGCACGCAAGAGTATGCATCGATCCCGCGACAATCCGCAGGGACGCAGCGTTTCTCGAGGCCACGTTATCGATGCGAAGACTTCCTGGACTGTCGGCGATGAAGGTCTTCGAAGTGGTCGGGCAGACCCGCAGCTTCACGCGGGCGGCTGAGCGGCTCAACCTCACGCAAAGTGCCGTCAGTCGGCAGGTCCGCAACCTCGAGGACGAGCTTGGCGAAGACCTGCTCATCCGCCGCCACCACCATCTCGAGCTGACGTCGGCGGGTGCTGAACTGCTGGCGACGATCCAGGAGGCGTTTCACAGCATCGAGGTTTCGCTGCGCAACATCACCGAGAAGAGCAACCAGAACCGCTTGCGGATCAACGTGCCGCCGACCTTTGCCAAGCGCTGGCTGCTGCCGCGTCTGCCGAGACTGCGTTCAGCTTTGCCCGACGTCGATATCAGCCTCAGCACGGAGGCCACGGACACGCTTGCCGAGCGCGGCCTTCTCGATTGCGCGATCCGCTTCGGCGACGGCGAATGGCCGATGCTGGATGCCAGTATCCTGATGACCGAGCGGCACGTGGTTGTCTGTGCGCCATCGCTGCTCGAAGGGGTGAAAATCGAAGGTCCGTCGGACCTCCAACGCTTCACCTTCCTGCACGTGCTCGCGTCGCCCGACCGGCGCTATCTGACCTGGCGCCATTGGCTCGATGCCGCGGGTTTTCAGGATGTCGATACCCGCGGCGGGCTGGAGTTCGACCTGCTCGATCTCGCGATCGAGGCGGCCTGCGCAGGACTGGGCGTCACCGTCGCCGACCGTTCGATGGTGCGCAATCAGCTTGAGAGCGGGCAATTGGTTCAGCTATTCGACGTCGATGTTGAGGGGCATGAATCCTATTGGTTCGTCACGCGGCCCCAGGCGGGAACCGACAGCAAGGTCGATGCCTTCCGCGCCTGGCTGCTTACGGAAGTTTCGGCTGACCGAGTTGCCTGAGCCAAGCATTCCATTTTGGAATGCTCTCACTGAAAATTACTCGCTTGTGCCTCCGGGCCTATCGTCGCAACAGTTTCGTGACGGTCTCGGTCGGGGAGAGAGACGGGCCGTCGCTCGTTGTGCTCTCTCCCGCGCAGTCCGCTTGTCCCGCGCGCCTTTGGCGCCCGGAGCCGCGGCCAACACATCCGAGATGCCATGAGCCCTTATCGCAACTTTTCCGGCGGTCGTTTCATCGAAAGCACGTCTGCGGTGACGATCGACGTCCGTAATCCGGCAACCGGCCAGGTCTTCACATCGGTGCCGGCGGCAACGGACGACGAGGCAAAAGCGGCGGTCGAGGCAGCCGTGAAGGCGCAGCGCGCCTGGGCGGCACTGCCGGCTATTCAGCGCGGCGACGCGCTCCGCCGGCTGGCTGCAGTGCTGGAAAGCCGCGCCGAGACCATCGGTGCGGCGCTGGCAAAGGAGTCGGGCAAGAGCCTCGCCGACGCGACCGCCGAAGTCATCTACGGCGCCGAACTGATGCGCTATCACGCTGAATGGGCGCGCCGCATCGAGGGCGAGGTGATCGAAAGCGACAATGCGGGTGAAACGCTCCTCCTCAAGCGCGTTCCGATCGGCGTCGTTGCCGGCCTGATCCCTTTCAACTATCCGATCTACACACTGGTGCGCAAAATCGCCCCGGCGCTGATAGCGGGAAACGCCGTCGTTGTGCGCCCGAGCAACAACACGCCGACATCCGCCTTCGTTTTGGCCGAAGCGATCGTCGAGGCCGGCCTGCCGGAAGGTCTCGTCAACATCCTCACCATGTCGCATGACGTTGCGAAAACGCTCTGCACCCATCCCGGCGTCGGCATGATCACGCTGACCGGCAGCGTTTCGGCCGGTCGCATCGTGCTCGACTACTGCAAGGAAAACATCGCCAAGCCTTCGCTCGAACTCGGAGGCAAGACGCCCGTGATCGTCGAGCCGGATGCGGATCTCGATGCAGTGGCAGCGATGATCATCGCCGCCAAGACCGCCCATTGCGGCCAGGTCTGCACCAGCGCCGAGCGGCTCTATGTCCACGAAAGCGTGCACGACACGCTGCTCGCCAAGCTGCGTGAAGGTTTTGCCGCCCGCGCCTTCGGCGACCGTGCCGAGGACGCGACCCGCATGGGGCCGCTCGCCAACGCCGCCGCGCAGAAGCGGGTGCATGAAATGGTCGAGCAGGCGAAGGCGGAAGGTGGAACGGTCGAGACCGGCGGTCATCTTCCGGAAGGACCGGGCTACTTCTATCCGCCGACGCTGATTTCCGGCTGCCGGCAGGAGATGGAGATCGTGCGCGAGGAAGTCTTCGGTCCGGTGCTCGCGATGATCCGCTACTCGACGTTCGAGGAAGCATTGGCAAAGGCAAGCGACCATCAGTTCGGGCTGAGCTCGGTACTCTTCACCGAGAACTACCGCACCGTCATGCGAACCAGCGACGCCATCGAGGCCGGTGAGCTCTATGTCAACCGCTTCCCGGCCGATCCCTATCAGGGCTTCCATGCCGGCTGGAAACGCTCGGGCCTCGGCGGCGACGACGGCAAGCACGGCATGCTGGAATTCACCCAGACGCGCCTCGTCGTCCTGAAACACTGACCTTCTGAAATGACGCAATTCCGAACGGGAACCGGGATTGTCTGGACATCAACATCAAGACCGGGCCGATAGCATTGCTCCCGTCATCGGTCTGGGAGGAGACTACCCTTGAGCTCAATTTCCGAAACAGAAATCGCCGCGCCGTCCGTGTCGGCCAGCAGCCGTTATCTGCAATTGGCGCTGATCGTGGTCGCTGCCGGTGCGATCTATCCCATCCTTTATCTGCGCCAGTCCTACCAGACGACGATGCTGGAGGTGCTGAAGCTCTCGAACACCGAGCTTGGCGTCCTCTATTCCATTCTCGGCACCAGCTTCCTTGTCGGCTACCTGCCGAGCGGCTGGCTTGCCGACCGCGTCCAGCCCCGAATCCTGATCCTCATCTCCATGGTTGGCACGGGTCTGCTCGGCCTCTGGTATGCGACGCTGCCCAGCTACTCATCGCTTCTCGTCATCTATTGCGGCTTCGGGGTCACGACGGGCCTGACGTTCTGGGCCGCCACGCTGAAGCAGGTGAACTTGATTGCCGGCGCCAATGAGCAGGGACGCTTCTTCGGTATTCTCGATGGCGGCCGCGGCCTCGTCGAGGCGTTGCTTGCAAGCGTCGCCATCGCGCTCTTCGTCTTCACGACGGAAACGCGCGGCGCCGCGCTTGCCATGGGCTTCCGCGATGTCGTGCTGCTCTATGCCATCTTCTGCATCGTCGTCGGCGTCGCTTACTTCGCCGTCTCGCAGCCCGTCGCTGTCGACAGGGGCGCGCGTATGCGCGAAGGCAACCTGCTTACCGACATCAAGACGCTGCTCCGTATCCCCGAGGTGTGGCTGGTCGCCGCCATCATCTTTTGCGGCTATCACGTCTTCCTTGCGACCTACAGCTTCTCGGCCTATCTGCAGGAAGGCGGCTTCGGCATTTCAGCCGCCATGGCCGGCCTGATCGTGACTGTCAAGCTGTGGCTGCGCCCGGTCGGCGGTATCGGCGGGGGCCTGCTCGGTGACCGCTACGGCAAGACGGGCATCCTGCTCCTGAGCTTCCTTGTCGCGATCGCCAGCCTCGTGGCGATGATCGCGCTGCCAGGTGTTGGCTCTACGGTCCTCTTCGTCGGGCTGGTGCTGCTCGTCGGCCTCATCACCTACACGATCCGCGGTCTCTACTGGGCGATCCTCGACGATTGCCACGTGCCGGCCAACATCACCGGGCTTGCCATCGGCATTATCTCGCTCGTCGGCTATGCGCCCGACACCTACCTGCCGCTCGTCAACGGATACCTGTCGGACCGCTATCCCGGCATCACCGGCTACCAGTTCTATTTCGGCTACATCGCCGCCGTCTGCGTCCTCGGCGCCATCGCCACCCTGGCGCTGATGGCCCGCCTCAAGAAAAAGGGATGACCCCCATGAAGATTGCGTCTCTCAAGACCTATGCCGTCGCCGTCCCGCCGCCGCATGTGGGTGGCATGTACTGGATCTTCGTGCGCCTCACGACCGCCTGCGGCATCGAGGGCATCGGCGAGATCTACGCGACCTCGTTCCATCCGAAGGCGCTGACACCGCTGATCGAGGACGTCTTCGAGCGGCATTTGCTCGGCCATGACCCGCACCAGATCGAGCGCTTCTGGCGCTCGGCCTATTCGAGCGGCTTCACCCAGCGCCCGGACCCGACGATGATGGGCATCGTCTCGGGCCTCGAAATCGCCTGCTGGGATATCATCGGCAAGGCCGCCGGCCGGCCGGTCGCAGACCTCTTGGGCGGCACGGTGCACGAGAAGCTGCGCGCCTATACCTATCTCTATCCGAAGAATGCCGCCGGCGAGTTCGATTTCAACGACCCGGATCTCGCCGCCGACTGCGCCGTCGAAATGGTCGAGATGGGCTTCACCGCCGTCAAGTTCGACCCGGCCGGACCGTATACCAACTATTCCGGCCACCAGCTTTCGCTTGGCGTGATGGACCGCTCGGAGGAGTTCTGCCGCAAAATCCGCGAGGCGGTCGGCAGCAGCGCCGACCTGCTTTTCGGCACCCACGGCCAGATGGTGCCGTCTTCGGCGATCCGGCTGGCGCGGCGCCTCGAAAAATACGACCCGCTCTGGTTCGAAGAGCCGGTTCCTCCGGGCCAGGAAGCGGCGATGGCCGAGGTGGCGCGTGCGACCTCCATTCCGATTTCGACCGGCGAGCGCCTGACGACCAAATACGAGTTCCAGCGCATCCTCGAACTCAAGGCCGCCTCGATCCTGCAGATGAACGTCGCGCGCGTCGGCGGGCTTCTCGAAGCGAAGAAGATCGCCGGCATGGCCGAGGCCTACTACGCCCAGATCGCGCCGCATCTCTACAACGGCCCGGTGGGCGCCGCCGCCAGCATCCAGCTTTCTGCCGCCACACCAAACTTCCTCATCCATGAGGCGATCCTCGATTTCAGCGGGTTCCATGCGGACGTGCTGAAGACCAAGCTCATCGTCGAGGACGGCTATATCATCCCGTCGCGCGAACCTGGTCTCGGCATCGAGCTCAACATGGATGTCGTCGAGAATCACACGCCCTACACCGGCGAGCGCCTGCACCTGCAGATGGACAGCCGGCCGGCGGACGTGAAGGCCTTTGCGCCGGCACGCGGATAACTCCGACGATAGGATATCGAGATGATCTACGACTACGTCATCGTCGGCGCCGGGTCGGCGGGCTGCATCCTTGCGAGCCGACTCAGCGAAAACGGTCGCCACAAGGTGCTTTTGATCGAGGCCGGCGGCAACGACAATTCCTTCTGGTTCAAGATCCCGGTCGGCTACGCCCGCAGCTACTACAACCCCGCGGTCAACTGGATGTATTCGAGCGAGCCGGAGGCCGAGCTTCAAGATCGCAGCATCTACGTGCCGCGTGGCAAGGTCCAAGGCGGATCCGGCTCGATCAACGCGATGATCTATGTGCGCGGCGCGCGCGACGACTTCGACGACTGGAAAAACGCCGGCAATGCGGGCTGGGGCTATGACGACGTACTGCCCTACTTCCGGCGGCTCGAAACCCATGCCCGGGGATCATCGGAGTGGCACGGCGGCGAAGGCCCGATCCACATCACGCCGATGCGCGGCATGACGCACCCGATCACCGATGCATTCCTCGAAAGCTGCGGTTCGCTACAATTGCCGCTGAACGAAGATTTCAACGGCGCTTCGATCGAGGGCGCTGGCGTCTACGACGTCAACACCAACAACGGCCGCCGTTCGCATTCGAGCGCCGAGTATCTGAGGCCCGCCCTCAAGCGTCCTAATCTCACGATCGAACGCCACGCGCAGGCCGAGGGACTGGTCTTTGGCGAAGATGGGCGCGTGACCGGCGTCGATGTCATTCAGAATGGGACGCGGCGACGCTTCACGGCGGGGCGCGAGGTCATCCTGGCCGCCGGCGCGGTCGGCACCCCGCAATTGCTGCAGGTCTCGGGCATCGGTGACGGCAAGGCGCTGTCGTCGCTCGGGGTCGAAACGCGCCGGCATCTGCCGGCCGTCGGCCAGAACCTGCAGGATCATCTCTGCGCCAGCTTCTATTATCGCGCGACGATCCCGACGTTGAACGATGAGTTCGGCAGCCTCTTCGGCCAGATGCGGCTCGGCCTGCAGTATCTCTTAACCGGCAAGGGACCGTTCTCGATGAGCGTCAACCAGGCGGGCGGTTTCTTCCGCGGGAAGCCTGATGAAGAGAGGCCGAACATCCAGCTCTACTTCAACCCGCTCTCCTACCGAATTCCGAAGGATCCGAAGGCCGGTCTGAAGCCGGAGCCCTATCCTGGTTACCTGATCTGCTTCAACTCCTGCCGGCCGACGAGCCGCGGCAGCATCTCTATCGCGTCCGGGGATCCCTCGGCGAAGCCGCTGATCCGCCCGAACTATCTGACGACCGATCGCGACATCGACGAGGTGCTGCAGGGGAGTCGGCTGGTGCGGCGCATCGCGTCGGCCTCGGCGCTCTCTTCGCTGACGGCAGAAGAAATCTCGCCGGCGCCACGCGTCGAAAGCGACGAGGCGCTGATGGACTATTTCCGCGAAAACTCCGGATCGATCTACCATCTCTGCGGCACCTGCGCGATGGGGCCGGATCAGGCGCGTTCGGTGGTCGACAGTCGCCTGAAGGTCCACGGTGTTCCCGGCCTCCGTGTCGTCGACGCCTCGATCTTCCCCAACATCACCGCCGGCAACATCAATGCGCCGACGATGATGGTTGCGGAAAAGGGCGCCGATCTCATCCTGGCGGATGCCGCCTGACGAGACGCCACGTGCGCTGACTTGGGGAACCCGACGCAGGTGCCGGCCGCAAATGCAAGCGCTGCGATTGGCGAGGTGTGAATTGCCATCGCCGATCGAGCGTGGCTATACTCCCGTGACTTCATAGCCGCCTACAATCAGTGCTTGCCTGGCCGAAAGATTGTTGCCGCCACGCTTGGGCGTGGTGGGGAGCGTCCGCGTTGCGGCCGCCGGCAAAGCACTGCGAGCAACGCCTGCGAGGGAGAGACGCATGCTGAGTTTCCGCTTGAAGAACCTGCCCGTCACCGTGTTTGTTTCGTTGAGCCTGACGCCCTGGGCGGTGCAGGCGGCCTCGCCGGAGCCTGTGAAGGCCGAGCACGGAATGGTGGTCACCGCCCAGCATCTGGCGTCCGACGTCGGCGTTGCCGTGCTGAAAAGCGGCGGAAATGCGGTGGATGCGGCCGTTGCCGTCGGCTATGCGCTTGCGGTCACCTATCCGACTGCCGGCAATATCGGCGGCGGCGGCTTCATGACGATCCGCTTCAAGGACGGCAAGACCACCTTCCTCGACTTCCGCGAACGCGCGCCTCAAGCTGCGACCAAGACCATGTATCTCGACGCCAAGGGTGATGTCGTCGATGGCCTGAGCACCGAGGGCTATCTTGCCGTCGGTGTCCCGGGGCCGGTTATGGGCTTTGAAGTGGCCCGCAGTCGCTATGGCACCAAACCACTTGCCGATCTGATCGCGCCGGCGATCGCGCTTGCCAAGGATGGCTTCGTGCTGGAGCAGGGCGATATCGATTCCTTCGAGGGCGAGACGGACAGGCTCGCCAAGGATCCGGCAGCCGCCGCCATCTTCCTGAAGGACGGCAAGCCTTTCGTCGCCGGCGAGAAGCTTGTCCAGGCCGACCTTGCCGCATCGCTTTCGAGCATCGCCGAGAAGGGAACCGACGCTTTCTACAAAGGTGCGATTGCCGATCAGATCGTCAAGGCGAGCGCCGATAAGGGCGGCATTCTGGCGAAAGCAGATTTCGAGCGCTACGCCGTGCGCGAACTGGAGCCGGTCAAGTGCAACTACCGCGGCTATGACATCGTCTCTTCGCCGCCACCGTCCTCCGGCGGCGTGATCATCTGCGAAATTCTCAACGTTCTCGAAGGCTACCCTATTTCCTACATGGGCTATGGCGCCGCCGAGACCGTGCATGTGATGATCGAGGCGATGCGTCATGCCTATGTCGACCGCAACACGTCGCTCGGCGATCCGGACTTCGTCGAAAACCCCGTCGCCAAGCTCACCGACAAGGCCTATGCAAAGGAAATCCGCGCCAAGATCGATCCGTTCCGCGCCGGCGTTTCCGCAACGCTGATCCCCAAGGGTTTCGGTGAAAGCAAGGAGACGACGCACTATTCGATCATCGACGACGAGGGCAATGCCGTTGCCGTCACCTATACCCTGAACGGCTCCTTCGGCGCCGGCGTGGTGGCGCCCGGAACTGGCATCCTGCTCAACAACGAGATGGACGATTTCACCGCCAAGCCCGGCGTGCCCAACCTCTACGGGCTGGTGCAGGGCGAGGCCAACGCGATTGCGCCCGGCAAGACGCCACTGTCATCGATGAGCCCGACGATCATCTCCAAGGACGGCAAACCCTTCATGGTGATCGGCAGCCCGGGCGGCGCCCGCATCATCACCATCACGCTCGAAGCGATCCTCAATGTCATCGATCACGGCATGAACATCCAGGAAGCGGTCGACGCGCCGCGTATCCATCACCAGTGGCTGCCGGACAAGGTCTTCATGGAGCCCTATGCGCTCTCGCCCGATACCCGCAAACTGCTCTCGGCGATGGGGCATAACGTTCAGATTGACGAAAGCTGGACGATCTGGGGGCAGGCGACCGGCATTCTCGTCGGCGGCGAAAGCCTCTCCGACATCGGCGCCGGCGGCGCTCGCTACAATGGTGCCGTCGATAGCCGCATCGGCGCGGGTGCTGCGCGAGGCTACTAGAGCCCCGGCGAAACGGCGCACGGACTGTGCTTTGGCACCCTTTGAAACCGCGGAACACGGGTCTGCTGCGCAATTTGGCGCGTGCGATCACTGCGTGCTCGCGCGAAAAAGATTTGAAAGCGTTTGCGGTTGAATTTATTATAGTTTCCAGAGCGTGCGCCGCACGCGGTCGTACGCTTTGATCAAGCTTCATTCGTGGAGGTTGTCATGGCACTGATGGAAGGAAAGAAAGCGCAGGACTGGGTCAATCTGGTTCTCGCCGTCTGCCTGTTCGTCTCTCCCTGGATCATGGGTTTCGTTGTCGAGAGCGTTCCGGCCTGGAACGCTTGGGGCGCCGCCATCGTGCTCGGCGTTCTGGCAATCGCGACGCTTGCCATGTTTGCGGAATGGGAGGAATGGGCAAGCCTCATCGTCGGGCTTTGGCTGATCGCTTCGCCTTGGCTGCTTGGATTCTCGACAAGTCCCCACCCCATGTGGACGCATGTCGTCCTCGGGGCGCTGGTGACCGCGCTCGCGATCTGGTCAGTCTGGGACGAACGCCAGCACCCGCATGCACACGCATGATGATGAGCAGAGAAGTCGCGGCCCGGCGCCGCAGCTCCGGGCCGCGAGCAAATACTGACCCCTTGAACCTCCCCTCCGCTAGGTGATGACCCCGCCGGGAGTGCGTTTCAGCATCTCTGCGTAGCTTGTCGCTGCTCTTTCCGTTTCATCGAGATATCGGCTGGCGCTCGGACGCGAGCGCACCAATTCGTAAAGATTGGCCATCTGTGGGCATCGGTCGCACACGCCATCCACGTCGAGATAGGCGATCCAGAAACACAAGTAGAAATCGGCCATCGAAAAGCGCGAACCGAGAATATAGGGCCCTCTGCTCGCCAGCCTCCTGTTCATGACGTCAAGACGGCCGAAGATGAGCGATTTCGCGTGGTCCTGAATGCTGCTGTTGTCCTCCTCCCGCAGCGCGTATCGATGTGGGAAATGAAACCGCTTCATCTCGGCCTGAATCTCTCCGGCAATGTGGAACATGGCGGAGAGGAAGGCGCCCCTGTCCGGATCCGCCGCCTGTGGCGCGAGATGGGTGAGCCGATGCCGATCTGCGAGGTACAGCATCAAGGCCGCGACTTCGTAGAGCGCCTCGCCTTCGGGAGTGATCAGGACCGGCACCAGGCCGGCGGGATTTATGGCAAGGAAGGCGGAGGAGCGGTGCTCGCCATTCAGGATATCAACCCTCCTGTACTCGTATTCGATCTCGCCTTCCTCGAGCAACCATTGCACCAGCGGTGCGCGGGTAAAGTCACCTCCATAAAGAACGTACATCGATGATCCCCTTGATCAAATCACGGCGAAGATATCTAACGCGATCTTCTTCGCAAATGATGATCCACCTTGCCGATGCCACGGGCTGGCCCTGTTTCACCGAGTGAAATCGAGGTAGGGCTATGCGTCGTACGGGCCGGACGCCGATCGTGATTTCACTTGTTGCACGCGCCCGTGTGTTGCGCTTGGTAATGTCGGTGCAATCTATCGTTTGCAGCGTCGCCTCGACTGACGGCGGCTCCGGAAAGAAGCGTTGTGCCCGGACCGTGCAATTTCAAGCATTCAGTTCATATTGAGAACATCCAGGACGAGGCCAACCGATGCACCGTGCATGCAATTCAGCCACAGGGCGCAGGTGGTGAAGAAACTTTGGCCCCGATCTCTCAAACAGCGGTTGATCGCCCAGCTTCTCGTTCTCCAACTGGCGATACTGCTGGCTTTCGGACTTTCGTTCGTGAGCCTCCTGGTCCTTGCCGATGAAGGCGGTGTGCTTGTCAGCCCCAGGCCGGTTGAGGTTGCTTTTGACGCCATCAGGAGGGGGGCAGACGGCAAGCTCGTGCTGGCAAAGACCGAGGAAATGGGTGATGTCCGTGCCAGGCATCCGGATTTTTGGTTCATCGCGCGCAACGACCACGGCGAGACCGTGCAGATCGGCGACGTTCCCGCGATCTACCGGGGTATGAGCGAGAACCTCGGCAAGATGACCTATTCGGATATTCGCGACGCGGGTGATCCGTCACCCTATCTCGCCGTACTCCGGCGCCGGTCGAACGCGGAGGGAGATTTCACCGTGTTCGGGCAAGGCGAGCTTATGAGCCAGTCGGCCCTCATCCTGCAGTTCTCGCGCTTCTCCCTCGCGCCGATGTTGATCCTTCTTACCTTGGTAACGGTTGCCGGCGTGCCATGGATCGTCAATCGAGCGAGCCGCGACATCTCGGAATTGGCGCGCGAAACCCAGGAGATCAACATCGATCGACGCGACTACCGGTTGCCCGAAACGACCATTCCCAACGAGGTGCGTCCGCTCGTGCGGGGCATGAACGATGCACTTCACCGGTTGGACCAGGCCTATGGCCGCCACCAGCGTTTCATCCTCGACGCGGCGCATGAATTGCGCACGCCGGTCGCGATCCTGCAGGCGCGGCTGGATTCACTGGTCGCCGGGCCGGAGCGCGACCGGCTGATCGCCGATTGCGAGCGAATATCCGCGCTTGCCGAGCAGTTGCTCGATCTGCAGCGGCTGGAAGCGAACGCCAAGCCGCTTTCCGAAGTAGACCTCGTCGAATTGTGCCGCGACATTGCCGCGGATCTTGCGCCCCTGGCGATCGATGAAGGCTATGAGTTTTCCTACGAGCCGGCGGTACCGCGATCGCCCGTTCAGGCGGACGCGGCATCCCTCAGACGGGCGATCATCAACCTGGTTCAAAACGCGATCGAGCATGCCGGAAACGAGGGAATGATCGTCGTAAGGGTTGAGCGAGGCGGCGTGATCGAAATCTGTGACGACGGTCCCGGCGTTCCCGAGGCGGAGCGCGAACGCATATTCGAGCCATTCTACCGGCTCAAGCCGCGGGAACGGGGTGCGGGGCTCGGTCTCAATCTCGTGTTGCAGATTGCCCGGCGGCATGGCGCGCAAATGACCGTTCTGACGTCGCCAAGCGGTGGCGCCCGTTTCCGCATGGCCTTTGGCAAGGAGGCTGTCGCGCAGGCCCTGCTTCCCGCGCTCCCAACCACCAACATAAAGCTTCCCATTGCCCCTGCTTTGGCCTAGAAGGCGCCCCGTAATCCGGTCGCAGCCTACCCGGTCAAAACAAGGACACCTATCATGAAGACGATCGTCATCTGCTCCGGCGGATTGGACTCGGTATCGCTTGCGCATAAGGTCGCGGCGGAGCACGAGCTTATTGGCCTGCTCTCCTTCGACTATGGCCAGCGGCACCGCAAGGAACTGGACTTTGCGGCCGCCTGTGCCCGGCGGCTGAAGGTCCCACATCAGATCATCGACATCTGCGCCATCGGCGCCCGTCTCACCGGATCGGCGTTGACGGATGATGTCGACGTGCCTGACGGCCACTATGCCGAGGAAACCATGAAGGCAACGGTTGTTCCGAACCGCAATGCCATCATGCTTGCCATCGCTTTCGGGCTGGCAGCGGCGCAGAAGGCGGATGCGGTGGCCGTGGCCGTGCACGGCGGCGACCATTTCATCTACCCGGATTGCCGCCCCGGCTTCATAGACGCATTCCAGGTTATGCAGAAACTGGCGCTCGATGGCTACGCCGACGTCAAGCTCTACGCGCCCTACGTGACGATCTCGAAGGCGGATATCGTCACCGATGGTGCGAGCCACGCGACACCCTTCGAGGAGACGTGGTCCTGCTACAAGGGCGGTGCACGCCACTGCGGCCGTTGCGGCACCTGTGTCGAGCGGCGGGAAGCGTTCCACCTCGCCAGCATTACGGATCCGACCGAGTACGAGGATCCGGATTTTTGGGTCGCTGCGACCGCGAATTATGCGGCCGAGGAGGTGAAGTGATGTTCCGGATCACCAAGGAGTTCCATTTCTCAGCCTCGCATCAGCTGAAGAGCCTGCCGGCAGAGCACCAATGTGCACGGCTGCACGGCCACAACTACATCGTCGAAGTCGAGCTTGCCGGGGAGGAGCTGAACGAGCATGGCTTCGTGCGTGACTATCACGAGCTTTCGCCGCTGAAGCGCTACATCGACGAGAGCTTCGACCATCGCCATCTGAACGACGTTCTCGGTCATGACCGGGTGACGGCCGAATGTCTGGCGAAGCATTTCTACGACTGGTGCAAGGTAAAGCTGCCGGAAACGTCTGCCGTCCGTGTCAGCGAAACGCCGAAAACCTGGGCGGAGTACCGGCCATGAGCGGGCCAGGTGAACCGCGCATTCGCGTCAGTGAGATCTTCGGGCCGACGATCCAGGGCGAAGGTGTCCTGATCGGGCTCCCGACCGTGTTCGTGCGCACGGGCGGCTGCGATTATCGCTGCAGCTGGTGCGACACGCTGCACGCGGTCGATAGCGAATACCGCGATCAATGGCTGCCGATGGGTGTCGAGGAGATCTGGCAGGAGGTTGTTAGGCTTTCCGGCGGCAAGCCGCTGACGGTGTCGCTGTCCGGCGGCAATCCGGCAATCCAGCCACTTGGTCCCTTGATCTCACGCGGGCACGAGGAGGGCTATCGCTTTGCGCTGGAAACCCAGGGCAGCCTCGCCAAGGACTGGTTTGCCAATCTCGACGTGCTGGTCTTGAGCCCGAAGCCGCCGTCGAGCGGCATGGAAACGGACTGGCATGTCTTCGACGACTGTCTTCGCATGGCAGCGGAGGGACCGCAGGTGGCGCTGAAGATCGTTGTCTTCGACGAACGTGACTATGCCTATGCCCGCGATGCGGCGACCCGTTACCCGCATCTGCCGCTCTACCTGCAGCCCGGCAATCACACCCCGCCGCCGCCTGACGATGACGATGCGACCGTCGATATCGACGGCATCATCGACCGCATGCTTTGGCTCGTCGGCAAGGTGACGGAGGATCRCTGGTTCGAGGCGCGCGTTCTGCCGCAGCTTCACGTCCTGCTCTGGGGCAATCGGCGCGGCGTGTAGGCGGCACGCGCCTCTCCCAGATGCTCGATTGGACAAAGGCCTTGCGCTATGGTCCAAAGAAGGGCGACACCCGCGGGGCGAAACGACCATGCAAGTGAACACGAAACGTGTCTACGAGCCGAAGGCTGACGGCGACGGCATGCGCATTCTTGTCGATCGTCTTTGGCCGCGCGGGATGACCAAGGCGGAAGCGGCGGTCGATCTGTGGCTGAAGGAGATCGCCCCTTCGACCGAACTGCGCCGCTGGTTTCATGGTGACCAGGGCAACTGGACCGAATTCAGCGAACGATACATTGCCGAGCTCGACGGTAACCCGACTGCCGTAGAGCAGTTGCTCCAGCGGATCGATGCCGGTCCCGTGATCTTGCTCTACAGCGTCAAGGACGAGGTGCACAATCACGCGATGATCCTCAAGGAATATGTGATGAGGCACCGATAGACGCAGCGTCAGTCCGGCACCACGGGACCGCCGAAGCGGGTGATGATACGGCGCCAATCGTCCTGGAAAGGTAGTCCGAACACGCCGGTCAGAGCACGTTCGATGGCCGGTGCATCGAGATCTTGCCGCGTGACGGTGCCGTTTCGGTTGCGGATCGTCAGCCGGTTTCCGAACAGTACCTTGCGTGCCTCTTCGGTGGTTAGGGCCACCAGCAGGTTCTGGCGGAAAAGCGATTGCGGATGGGTCGATGTCACGATGTTCGCGGTCCGATACGCTTCCTCTCCGCAAATCATCGGCGACACTTCGTAGACCGGGAGCCAGTCGCGACCGAGCTGCGCTTCAAGCAGGTAGCCCTCGAACGTCCGGCTGAGGCGAAACGGCTCATGCGGCGTCGGCTGCGGCGTGGTCCGGTCGAAAAGCAGAGGTGCGGTCGGCACGCAACTGCCGAAGCCGACATCGGCAAGGTAGCCGACACCTTCGACGAAGACGCGGAGCGCCATATGCGACCATGCCGGTGGCGGTGCATCGGGCTCGCGCATCCACAGGACGCGGGCCATCAACGGCTCCACACGATAGCCGAGCGCGCCGAGCACACGTTGCAACAGGCTGTTCTGCTCGAAGCAGTAGCCGCCGCGCCTGCGGTCGATGAGCTTGGCGTCGATTGCCGCCGGCGACAGCTCGATCGGGCGGCCAAGCAGCACATCGATCGCCTCGAAGGGGATCGACGCGGCATGGCGCGCAACGATGCGGCCGAGCGTCATCAGGTCGGGCGATCTCGACCCGGCATAACCGATGCGAGCGAAGTAGCGGTCGAGGACGACAGGATATGGGGCGCTTCGCATGGTCAGAGGCCTCGATAGATCGCGTCGCGGAGATCGACCGGGAAGCGCCCGTTCATGCCCTCGAAGGCGGTGTTGGTCAGCGCAACGACAGTCAGGCCGCGCGCCAGGTCAACGAACCACTTGTGGCCGTAGGCGCCGTCCCACTGCAGTGTGCCGCGTGACTGCGGTGTCCCGGCAATCTCGGGCTCGACAAGGACCGCGCCGCCGAAACCGAACTCCCAACCGGGCCCCGACGCCAGGCCGCCCGTCCTTGCCTGAATGTCGAACATCGAACGGGCGGTGGCGTCGTCGAGCACCGGCGAATGTCCGGCTTTCAGGCTCTCGAGAAGGCGGATCACATCGCCAGCGGTGCCCGCCATGCCGGCACCGCTGGAGGGAAATGCCCATGGATTGAAGATGCGGCCGGGCGAGAAGCGGACGGGATTGCCGAAGAAGGGAACTGCGTCGTCACCGGCGAGCCGCCGTGGTTGCGGCGACCCGTCGCCGTAATGTGTCACGAGCCTGGCTGTGTCCGTCACCGAGAAGGCGGTGTCGTCCATCGCCAACGGGCCGGTGACCAGCGCGGTGATCGCCTCCGGCAGCTTTGACGTCGTCACCTGCTCAATGACCGCACCGAGCACGTCGAGGCCCATCGAATAGCCCCAACCCTTTCCAGGCGGGTAGGACAGCGGGATATCGGAGAGCTTGTCGATCAGGGCAGGGAAATCATCGTCGGTATCGTCAAGGCCGCTGCTGATGGCATGTCGGTGATAGGGGCCGTTGCCCTGCTCCATGAAGACGTAGCTCAAGCCGGCGCTGTGCGTGAGGAGCTGGCGAATGGTTATCCGAGGCGCACTGCCGTCCGGCAGTCGCGGCCTGAACGCGGGCAGCCAATCCGACACGGCATCGTCGAGACCCACTCTACCGCTTTGCACCAAGCTGAGAGCAGCAACCGTGACGATCGGCTTCGCCACCGAGGAGARCAGGAAGATGCTGTCCCTGGTCATCGGGCGGCCGGCTTCGCGGTCGGCAAAGCCGGCGGCACATCGGTAGGCGGGCTCACCGTCGATAAGGATCTCGACGACCGTGCCAACGATCCGCCGTTCGTCGAGGGCTCCGGCGATCACCGGATCGAGCTCCGCCTTGAGCCGGTTCCGGCCCTCCGATTTCCATTGCCTGATCGTGCTTGCATCCATGACCATCTCCCGTTTTTGCGACCGCTCGGCACCTGAGGGGGCGGCGGGTTCCGGCACAAGGGCAACCGGTTCGCATCGAAAGTCGATCGCCGATCCGCGTATGGGAGGCATACGCGCCTGCACGAAGCAGCCGTCGGCGTTCGGCGCTAGAACGGTGGGGCAGCGTCAAATGGAGGCAGGTGATGAACACAAACGATCTTGGATTTGGCGGTAAGGTTGCCTTGGTCGCAGGAGCCAGCAAGGGCATCGGCGCGGCCACGGCCCGCGCCTTTGCGCATGCCGGAGCGTCCGTCGTCCTCCTCTCCCGTTCTCAGGCGGCGGTCGACGAACTCGCAGTTTCCATTCGCGAGGCGGGCGGCGACGCGCTTGCGATCGCCGCGGATGTCGGTGACGAGATTGCGATGAAGCGAGCGCTGGCGAGCGCGATGCAGCGCTATGGCCGGCTGGACGCAGCCTTCAACAATGCGACGGATGGAACTGCGCCGGCGCCGCTGGTCGATCTCGACATCGCGGGTTTCGATCGCGGCATTCGCACCAATGTTCGCGGCACCTTCCTCGGCATGCGCTATCAGATCGAAGCGATGGCCAGAGGTGAGGGGGGTGCGATCGTCAACATGGCTTCCGTCGCCGGGGTCAACGGCACTTCCGGACTTGCCGCCTATGTCAGTGCGAAAGCCGGGATAATCGGGCTGACCAAGGCTGCAGCACTCGATTACGCCGACCAGGGAATCCGGATCAATGTGGTCGCGCCCGGGCCGATCCTTACCCACCATCTGGAAGCTGCCGGCGCCGAAATCCAGCGGCATGCCGCGCTTTCGACGCCGATGCGCCGGCTCGGCCGGGTGGAGGAAGTAGCCGCAAGCGTCCTCTGGCTCTGCTCCGAGCAGGCGAGCTACATCACAGGCGTGGTGCTGCCGATCGACGGGGGCATGACGGCCGGCACGAAAGTGCCTATGAATTACCGTCGAGGCGAGCCGCCTCGACCGGCTGACCCCTGAGGTGCCATGGACTGGGAAGAACTTCATCTTGTTCAGCTTTTGGCACGCCACGGCTCGCTGAGCGCGACGGCGCGCGTGCTGGGTGCGACCCAGCCGACGGTCAGTCGCCGCCTCGACACGTTGGAGCAGAAGGCGCAGCAGAAGCTGTTCGAGCGGCAACCAAGCGGCCTCGCCCCGACTGCGGCATGCCTGTCGATCCTGTCGGCGCTCGAGCAGATGGAAGCGAATGCGCTTGCGGTAGAGCGTCGCCTCGCGTCGCAGGACGATGCCCTGGCGGGCACCATCACCGTGACCAGCCTCGACTGGCTGGGCGATTATCTGCTGGCACCGATCCTGACGAAATTTGCCGCCGCCCATCCTGGCGTCACCGTTCATCTGCTGAACGACGGCCGGCGCTTCAACCTCTCCCGGCGGGATGCCGATATTGCCTTCCGCTTCGGCAGCTTCGACCAGAGCGATACCATCGAGCGCAAGGTTGCCGATATCCGCTACGGCCTGTTTGCGACACAAGTCTATCTCGATCGGTTCGGCCATCCGAACGCGAAGGGGAGCAGCGGTCATGCCATCGTCGAATTGGCCGAGGCACCGGTGCGGGTTTCGCTCTCGACCTGGCTGAAGGACCTTTTGCCGGATGCGCGGGTGATGTTGCGAACGAACTCCATTCGCTCGCAGCTGAGCGCTGTCGAGACGGGCACGGCGCTCGCGACGCTTCCACATTTCCTGGCGGCCGGGCGGGACGGTCTCGTTCCCGTCGACCTCGGCGTTTCCGCACCGGTCCTGTCCCTGAAGCTCGGCGTGCACCAGGAGACACGCAATCTCCAGCGGGTGCGAAAACTCATAGACTTCACCGTCTCGGAGTTCGCGGGTCTGCGGCCGAAACTCAATCCGCCGAGCTGACACGCCTCCCGTGACGACTGCTGCGCGAGGCCCACTCTGCGGGCCGCAATGCAGGCGCGAAATTTCATTGATCGTCGATGTCGGGATGGAAAAGCGCCGCGCGTCTTAATCTCGACGGCGGTTTTGGACCGCGCTGACAACAAGGAGAATATGCATGTTCCGCACCGCTTTCATTGCTGGCGCTCTGCTGATTTCCAGCGCCGCCCTTGCCGGGGCCGAGCCCGTCGGCAACCGCGTCGATGTCAACGGCATGAAGATGTACTACGAGGTTTCGGGCGAGGGCGAGCCGCTGGTCGTGCTGCACGGCGCCTACATGAACATTCCGTCGATGGGCGCGATCATCCCGAAGCTCGCCGAGACCCACAAGGTCTATGCGATCGAGTTCCAGGGTCACGGTCGCACTACCGACATCGACCGCCCGATCACCTATCCGAACCTCGCCGACGACGTCGCCGCCTTCATGGATGCGGTCGATCTCAAGAAGGCCGATGTCTTCGGTTACTCGATGGGGGCGGCTGCCGGCCTGCAGCTGGCGATCCGCCATCCCGAGAAGGTCAACAAGCTTGCGGCCGCGTCCGTCGGCTACGATGCCGAGGGCTGGCAGCCGGAGTTCAAGGCATTCATCCCGCAGATGACCGTCGAGATGTTCGTCAGCATGCCGTTTGCCGAAGATTACCGCAAGCTCGCCGCCAACCCGGATGGCTTTCCCGATCTGGTCAAGAAGCTGATTCAGCTCGAAAAGGAGCCGATGGCCTGGGAGGCGGACGTCAAGGCGCTAAGGACTCCGGTTCTCGTCATCGCCGGTGATGCCGATGTGGCAACGCTGGAGCACACGGTGGCATTGTTCCGCCTGCTCGGCGGCGGTGCGATGGGGGACATGGGCAAGCCGCTCGCGGCTTCGCGCCTCGCCATTCTGCCGGCCACGTCGCACACGGCGGTCATCAGTCAGCCGGAGTTGCTGGAGGCCTTCGTCGAACCTTTCTTCAAGGGCGAGACACCGAAGGGCATGTTCCAGTAGAAGGGCATATTCCCGCAAAAAAGCGAACGGCGCCGTCCCATGGGTCGGCGCCGTTGCTATTATCAGGGTTTGGAGACGGGCCTTGGCCTAGCGCAGGCGCCGACCGTCGGCGTCGAACACCAGAACGGCAGCGGGATCGAAGCGGGCGGAGATGGTGTCCCCGGACTTCAGGCCCCGGCCGTTCTTCGTCTCGATGACGATCAGTTCGCCGTTGCCATGCCGGGCATAGGCGAAGGTCTCACCGCCCAGATGTTCGAGCATGTCGATCGTCAGGTCGAGGCTTGCCGCGCCGCTGTCGCCGAAATGTTCGGGCCGGATGCCGATCGTCACGCTGTTGCCCGCCGCGACATCCTTGATGGCGACTGGAAGCGTCACATTGCCGAATTCCGGCAGGCGGACATGTTTCTCTCCGCCCGCGCCCGCTTCGATGATCCCTTTTGAAAAGTTCATCTTCGGCGAGCCGATGAAACCGGCGACGAAGAGATTGGCCGGATCGTCATAGAGGTCGAGCGGCGAGCCGACCTGTTCGACTACCCCGCCGCGCATGACGACGATCTTGTCGGCAAGCGTCATCGCTTCGACCTGGTCGTGGGTGACGTAGATGATCGTGGTCGCAAGTTTCTTGTGCAGCCTGGCGATCTCGATGCGCATGTGCACGCGCAGCTCCGCATCGAGGTTCGATAGCGGCTCGTCGAAGAGGAAGATCTTCGGATGCCGCACGATTGCCCGGCCGATCGCCACGCGCTGGCGCTGGCCGCCGGAGAGCTGCTTCGGCTTGCGGTCGAGCAGCGGGCCGAGCTCCAGGATGTTCGCGGCTTCGCCGACGCGTTGCGCGATCTCGGCCTTCGGTACGCCGGCAAAACGCAGCGCGAAGCCCATGTTCTCCCGCACTGTCATATGCGGATAAAGCGCATAGGACTGGAACACCATGGCAATGCCGCGCTTGGAGGGGTCGACATCGTTCATGCGCTCGCCGCCGATCGTGAGATCACCTGACGTGATCTCCTCGAGGCCGGCGATCATGCGAAGCAGAGTCGACTTGCCGCAACCGGATGGCCCGACGAAGACGACGAACTCACCGGTCTTGATGTCGAGGTCTACACCCTTGATGACCTCGAAGGTGCCATAGGACTTTCTGACGTGCTTGAGTTGGAGTTCGCTCATGCAGCCGCCGCCTCGTCCGACACTGCCGAAAGCTCCAGTCTCACGGTTCCAAGCCGCGTCGACGTGACCACGACGGCGATGCCGCCGGCAGCACCCGTCGTTTCCAGCCAGAAGCCGGTCGAACCGCCCTGGAAGATGAGGCGCTCGGGGCCGAGCAGGCGGGCAGGGCCCGTGACGGTCACATCGACCGCATCGTTGAGGAAGGGCAACACGTTGCCGGCCTGATCGAGCGCGCGCACGATCACCCGCACGCTGTCGCGCCCTTCGGCCCTGAGTGCCGTGCTGTCGGCCACGACCTCCAGCGTCGTCGGTACCGGATCGGCGACCATGCGCAGGCTGGCGACGGGCTCGCCGTCGATGAAACCGGTGAAGGCGGCGTCTTCCCACTTCATGCCCCAGACGCCGAGTTCGTCCTTGGTAAAGTGGCGATGGTCGATGACGACGGGCGGATGGGGCAGATGCGGGAAGTTCTCCCGGTCCGGGCCGACGCGCTTGACGAGCGAGCCGTATTTCAGCTCGACCTCGTCGCAATTGGTAAGCACGATTAAGGGCAGCACGCCGCCGATATTGCGCTCGCCGCGTGCCCAGAAGGTGACAGGCTTCATCACCACGCGCTCCGACGGTTCGCCTTGGCTGGCATAGACATAGGCCGCGAATTTCGGCTGGCGGAACATGTCCATGACACCGTGATAGCAGATCCGGTCGCCGGAGCCGAAGTCCTTGTGGGTGTTGTAGTCGAACATGCACCAGCCGACGGCACCGGAAATGCTCGGGTCGCCATAGGCCGCGTTCAGCACTTCCAAATGCCGGCGCACATGCTCGGCCTGGCGCTGCTCCTGGTCATAGATCTTCGTCGGAAACATGTGGCCGCCGAATTCGGTGATCATATAGGGGACCTTGCGGGTGAGACCGGTGCATTCCTGTTGCGGCCGCAGCGCCGTGCGCGGACGGTTCGCGCCCGGCAGTTCCTCGTTGCCGAGGATGAAGTCGTTCATGGTGTAGACGTCTTCGAGGTATTCGCTGTCGGTGATGTAGCGCACGCCACCGGTCCGACGCGTCGGGTCGAGCTCGCGTGCCAGCCGGTTGGTCTCGACGTAGAAATCATGGGAGTCCTGGGATTCGTTGATGCGTACGCCCCAGATGATGATCGACGGGTGGTTCCAGTCGCGCTCGATCATGCGGCGGACGTTCTCGATCGCTTCCTGCTTCCAGCTTTCGCCGCCGATATGCTGCCAGCCGGGGATTTCTTCGAAGACCAGCAGGCCGATGCGATCGCAATGGTCAAGGAACCACTTGGATTGCGGATAGTGCGAGGTGCGCACGAGATTGCAATGCAGCGTGTTTTTCAGGATCTCTGCGTCGCGCTCCTGCGCCGTGCGGCCCATGGCGTAGCCGACATAGGGGAAGGCCTGATGTCGATTGAGGCCACGAATTTTCAGCGGCCGGCCGTTGAGCTTGAATCCATCCGTGGTGAACTCGGCGGTGCGGAAGCCAAAGCGTGACGCAAGCCGGTCGCTGCCACGATCGCTGCGCAGCTGCGCTTCGACTTCGTAGAGAACGGGGCTGTCGATATCCCAGAGCGAAAGGCCCTTCAGGCCTTTGATCTCAAGCGTGACGCTCTCGCCACGACTTTCACCGGCAGCTTCCGCCAGGACCTTGCCGTTGGCGTCCTTGAGGAGTGCCGTGATCGTACCGGCAAAGTTGGCGCCTTGCGGATTGGCGAGGTCGCAGCGGATCGAGACGGACTTGGCATCGCTCAGCGCATCGCGGGTCTCGATCTTGAGATTGGCGATCGAAACGGCATCGGTGACCTTCAGCCAGACGTCGCGATAGATGCCCGCATAGGTGAGATAATCGATGCGGCCGCCGAACGGCGGGATTTCGGGGTTTTCGCTGCCGTCGATCTTGACCGTGATCAGGTTGTCGCCTTCGCGCAGCTTGTCGGTCAGCCGCGCTTCGAAGGGCGTGTAACCGTCCTTGTGGGCGATGATTTCTTCGCCGTTGAGATAGACGACGGCGTCGGCCATGGCAGCGTCGAAGACGAGCGAGACCTCGCGGCCATGGAACTCCCGACGCCAGGCAAGCACCTTCTGGTAGGTGAAGGCGCGCTGATAGGAGGCCTCGTCGAAATAGTTGAACGGCAGCTCCACCGCATTGTGCGGCAGGCTGACGGGCTTGCCTGCCTGCAGGCGGCCGGCGTTCGCCGCATCGAAGCCTTCGGAGAAAACCCAGGTGTCGTTGAAAGAGGTAACAGAACGCATGATCATTCCTATTTGACTGAGCCCAGCATTCCCTGGACGAATTGGCGTTGCATGAAGAAGAAGACCGCGAGGGTGGGGAGCGTCGCGAGAATGGTGCCGACCATGACGACGCCGTAGTCGGGGTAATAGGCGGAGGCGAGGGAGGAGATGACCAGCGTGATCGTCTTCTGCTCGTTCGACTGCAGCACGATCAGCGGCCAGAGATAGTTGTTCCACGCCGTCATGAAGACGATGATGAAGGCGGCCGCATAGGTCGAGCGCATCACCGGGACGTAGATGAACAGGAAGATCTGCCATTCCTTCAGCCCGTCGACCTTGGCGGCGTCGCGCAGTTCGGACGGGAACGCCTTGGTGGTCTGGCGGAAGTAAAAGACGATGAAGGCAGAGCCGATCGTCGGCAGCACGACGGCGAGGTGGGTGTTGATCAGCCCCGCCTTGCCCATCATGATGAAGAGCGGGATCATCAACGCGGCAAACGGAATCATCATCGTGATCAGCATGGCGCTGTAGATCCGATCGCGGTGGCGCGAGCGGAACATCTCGAAGCCATAGCCGGCAAGCGACGAGACGGCGAGGGTCAGCACCGTCGCCAGAATGGCGATCTTGGCCGAGTTCCAGAAAACCAGCGGTGCGTTCACCTGCGTGAAGAAGGTGGCGATGTTGGTGGCAAGGGCGCTGCCCGGCATCATCCTGCCCTTGATGATGTCGATCGACGAATTGGTGGCGCCGAGCAGCATCCAGACGAAGGGAAAGATCGAGAGAAAGGCCATCAGTCCGACGAAGCCGTAGGTGACGATGGTGCCGGCGATACGTGTGGTTCCGTTGTTCATCGGTCGCGCTCCCGTGCCGCGAAGAATTGCAGGCAGGCGAGCAGGGCGACGAGCACGACGATCACATAGGAGACGGTCGCCGCGTAGCCGAAGTTCGGCATGAAGCGGAAGGTCAGGTTGTAGATGTAGAGCGACAAGGTCAGCGTGGCGTTGGAAGGACCGCCCTTGCCTTCGGTCAGGTTATAGACCTCGTCGAAGAGCTGGATCGTGCCGATCGTCGAGATGATCGTCGTGAACAGGATGACGGGCTTCAACAATGGAATGGTGATGTGGGTGAACCGCGCCCAGGCGGGCACGCCGTCGATCCGCGCGACCTCATAGATCGACTTATCGATGTTCTGCATCGCCGCGAGGTAGAAGATCATGTTGTAGCCGGTCCAGCGCCAGGTAATCGCAATGATGACGAGGGTTTTTGCCCAGAAGGGATGTGTCAGCCACGGGATCGGCGAGGCGATGAGGCCGAGCGCCTCCAGCGTCGAATTGACGATGCCGTCGAGCGCGAACATGCCCTTGAACAGCACCGAATAGGCAACCAGCGAGGTGACGCAGGGCAGGAAGATGGCGGTGCGGAAAAAGCCACGGCCGACGAGCTTGGGATTGTTGAGCAGTGACGCCAGGATCAGCGCCAGGAGGATCATGATCGGCACCTGCACAACGAAATAGGTCAGCGTGTTGGTGAGTGCCTTGATGAAGACCGGATCGTTCCAGAGGCGGACGATGTTGGCGAAGCCGGCGAATTTCAGCATCATGCCGCGGCCGGACTGGAACGACATCCACAGCGACCAGACGATCGGATAGATCATGAAAAGGGCGATCAGCCCCAGTGCCGGCGCGACGAAGAGCCAGCCATTGACGTTGTAGTATCGGCCGATGCCGCCGCGACGCGCGAGAGCCATCATCATCCCCATGGATAGCAGGAGCCGTTGGCCGCGGTGTATTTACCGCGGCCAGGAGCAATGCAGACAATCGCCGTGGTGACTACTGGACCTGTGCGCTGACCTCGGCGTCGATCGCCTTCAGGATGTCGTCGACGGGTGTCCCCTGCTGCAGCGCCGGAAGCTGTGCGGTGACGGCGGTGTCCGCCTCGTTGGTGAAGACGCCGTAGTTGACCGAGGGGACCTTCGCGAGCCAGTCGGAGAAGTTCTGCCAGACCTTCTCGCCGCCGAAGAAGGCATCCGCCTCGCCATAGGCAGCCCCGCCGCGGGCGGCGAGCAGCGAGCCGACGGCGCCGCGGTCGGTCAGGATCGTCTGGTAGAAATCGACGTCCTTTGCATAGACCTCGTTCAGGAAGTCGATCGCATCAGCCTTTTCAGCGGAGCTTTCAAGTACGTACCAACTCGATCCGCCGAGGTTTGAGGCATGCGTCGCGCCGTCGATCGAAAGCGCCGGGATCGGCGCCACGCCCCACTTGCCCGACTGGTCCGGCTGCGCCTTGACGGTGCCGGTGATCCAGACGCCGGTGATGACGGTGGCGACATCGCCCGAGGTGAAGGTGCCTACCCAGTCGGACCAACCGGCGGCGGGCTTGTAGATATTGGCGGCCATGATCTTGCCGACCGTCTCCAGCGACGCCTTCAGCGCCGCGTTGCCGGTGATGTTGGCCTTGCCTTCCTTGTCGAAATACCATTGCCCGGCCGATTGCATGATGATGCGCACGAGGCCCGCGTCGGTCGGGTCGAGACCCATCATCTTCTTGCCGGTCTTGGCCTCGACCTGCTTTCCGATCTCGATGAAGCGATCCCAGGTGATGCCTTGCATGTCCTCGGGCTTGAAGCCGGCCTGCTCCAGATAATCCTTGCGATAGTAGAGCCCGGTGACGCCGGAATCGAACGGCATGCCGTAGACCTGACCATCCAGTGTCATCAGCTCGACCTTGTAGGGAGCGAAGCCGGAATAATCGACGGTGCCGGAGAGCGGCGCGAAGGCGCCGGGGAAGGATTGCAGATATTTCTGCGCGCCGTAGTCTTCGATCAGAACGATGTCAGGCAGGGCGTCCGCGGTGCCGGAGGAAAGGCCGGTCTGCAGCTTCTGCTCGACGTCGGCCTTGGCGAAATCGACGATGTTGAAGGTAACGTCCGGATGCGTCTTGGTGTAGCGCGCGCCGGCCTCCTTCATGATTGCAACGTTGAAGTTCGGATCCCAGCACCAGATGGTGATTTCCTTGGCCTCGGCGGCCGTGACGGCCAAGAGGCTGGCGCCTGCAAGCGCGATGGCGGCAAAGCGCGGCAGATAGGTACGCATGTCCATAGTTTCTCCTCCCTCGAAATTCGTTCCCCGAGACGTTCCTCCTAGTCTCGGCGCGGAGTATTTCGCAAAATTCTGGAGAAGGCAATATTTCAGTAAATTTTTACCACGCGTTTTTTACCGGCCGTTTAACGCGCCGGCTACGGCCGTGCTGCCGCGCCAGACCATCTCGGTTCCGAGGATCACCTTCTTCGCGACGTCGCGGCCGGTCAGCCGCTCGACCAGAAGGTCGACGGCCGTCTCGCCGATCACTTCGGCCGGGATCTTCACCGTCGAAAGCGGTGGCCCCAGAAACTGGGCGACGGGGATGTCGTTGAAACTCGCGACCGCGACATCGTCGGGGATCCGCAGGCCCATCTCGTGAATGGCGCGGTAGGCGCCGATCGCCATGTTGTCGTTGCAGGTGACGAGGATCTTGGGCGGATTGGGTTTCGACAGCATCGCCTTGGCGAGCGTATAGCCGCTATCGGGCGTGAGCTTTTCGACCATGCAGAGTTCGGGATCGTAAAGGCCGGCCTTCGTCATCCACTGGATGAAAGCGCGGCAGCGCCGCTCCGAATGGATGTCGTCCTTGTCGCGGAAGGCGTCGATCCAGCCGAGAAAGCCGATGCGGCGGTATCCCATGCCGTAAACGCCGTCGAGTAGGCGGTTCATCGCGATCGAAACGTCGCTCATCACGCTGTCGTCAACGTCATCGTCGGGGGCGAAATCCGCAAAGACCAGATGGCGGCTGTGCCGCCGCAGCCAATGGACCTCTTCGCCATAGTGGTGGCCGACGGCGACGACGCCGCTGGCGCCCTGCAGGATCGCCGCCTCCGGCAGGTTGCCGTTGTGGAAGACCTTGACCACCTCGATCTTCAGAGCCTGGCAGCGGTTTTCGATGCCGAGCCGGACGCCGACATAATAGGGGTCGATCAGTTCCTGGGCGGGCTGAAGGAAATGCACCAGCGCGAATTTCAGGCCCTGCATCGGCCCGGCACCGCGGCCGCGGTTGCGCGGTGTCGCATAGTTCAGCGCCTCGGCCGTCTCGATGATCGCCTGTCGCTTCTTCGTGGAGATCGAGAGGGTCGGATCATAGTTCAGCACCCGAGAAACAGTCGCCGAAGAGACCCCGACAGCCGAAGCGATTTCCTTGATTGTTACCATGTCCAACGTCCTGCCCGCCGCCGCGGCCCTCCTTTCGGGCGCGGCGCAATCTTTATTTAGTAAAATTTTGCCTGCGGTTTTTCAATCTCTGGGCGCGTATTTCGTTCGTAGAACGCGACGCAACCGCGCGCGGCATCATGCGGCGCGGCTGGTTGCCAATGCCTGCGCCTGAAGTTCGTCGGAGAGGAACGCCCAGAGTGCTGCGATCGGGCGGGACGCCAGCCCCTGATCGCCGGCGGCGAAAAGCCCAAGCTCGATCACCGGGGCGGGCGGCAGGCCCTCTTCGGCGCCGAGAATCCGCATCGTATTGCTGCGGATGTTGAGGTCCAGGAGAACGGCGATGCCGAGGCCGGCCTCGATCATCGACTGGATGGAAGAGAGGCTGGCGCTCGTCAGCACCGTGCGCCAGGGGCGGTCCCCACTCTTCAGCGCCTCGATCATCTTCTGCCGCCAGGTGCAGACGCCATCGAAGGTGACGAGCGGCAGGGGGGCATTTTCCGGCATCGCGAAGCCACGCGCCGCAACCCACCGGAGCGGCAGCCGCCAGGTGAGGATCGGCGCGCCATGGATCAGGGCCGGGTCCCCGATCGCGACGTCAAGCTGACCTTGGGACAGCTTCTCCGACAACACGGTACTTTCGCCGACCGTCAGTTCGAGCGCCACATTCGGATGGCATTCGGTAAACCGTTGCAACGCCCGCGGCAACGAGCCGACGGCGATGTCCTCGATCATACCGAAGCGGATCGGTTCCTGGAGAGCCTGTCCGGCGAGTGCGCGCCGTGCGCCCATGCTCAATCCCAGCATCTTCTGGGCATAGGGCAGCAGCACATGTCCGGCCTCGGTCAGGCCCATGCCCCTCGTATTGCGGTTCAAGAGCCTGGCGCCGACATCGTCCTCCAGACGGCGCAGCTGCATGCTCACGGCGGCCTGAGTCCGTGCCAGCCGCTGGGCAGCACCACTGACGCTGCCGCATTCGGCGGTCACCACGAAGGCGCGCAACAGGCCGATGTCGAGGTCATGCATATAACGATCCTTTATGATGACATCACAATTATTAGTATTCTTTATTGTGCCGAGATTGCTATGGCTGTTCAAGCCCAACGGGAGAACGGACATGGCGGAAACGGAAACGACAGCGGATAGCGCTTGGAGCAAGCCGAGTGCGACGGACGACACCGCCGGGCGTGTGTCTATCGCCATCGCCTTCTGCCTGCTCTCGATGTCGAGCGTGCAGTTTGGCGCCGCGCTCTCCAAGCCCGCCATGGATAGCGTTGGAGCTTTTGGTGCGACCTGGCTGCGGCTCTCCTGGGCAGCGGCATTCCTGCTGCTTCTCGTTCGTCCGCCCTTGCTCAGTTATACGCGGTCGCAGTGGCTCTCGGCTCTTGCCCTCGGCGCGACGATGGCAGTGATGACGCTGTGCTTCTTCGCGGCCATCGCGCGCATCCCGCTCGGCCTTGCCGTGGCGATCGAATTTCTCGGTCCCTTGACGGTCGCTGCGATTTTCGGCGGCCGTGGCTGGCGCCTGCTTTGCCCGGTTATCGCTGCCGCCGGTGTATTCTGCCTTTCCTGGGACGGTTCATCCTGGGTTGCGGACACGCGCGGCCTCCTTTTTGCCTTTGGCGCGGCGATCGGTTGGGGTGGCTATATCGTTTTGATGAAGCATGCCGGCCAACGCTTCAGGGGTTTGGAAGGGCTCGCCGTTTCGCTGCTGTTTGCCGCCCTGTTCGCAACGCCGTTTGGCGTGCACCAGATTCAATCCGGCTTCTCCTTCGACATGCTCTTGATGACGGCCGGGCTTGCAATCCTGGTGCCGTTGCTTCCCTACGCCCTCGAATTCATGGCGCTACGACGTATGCAGCCCTCGGCCTTCGGCATCCTGATGAGCCTGGAGCCGGCAATCGGCGCTGGTGCCGGCTTCGTCATTCTCGGTCAGGCATTGGCGCTCAACCAGATCTTCGGGGTCGTGCTCGTGATGATCGCCAGCGTTGCCGGTACCTTGTTGGCTAAGTCCTAGGCCGTACGGGGCGCGCTTTCTCACGCGTGACTTCCGCAGAGGGATCCGACGCCGTTGGCGAGGGGGCAGTTTGCCGCGCCCTCTGCTACTTCCGATAAAATTCATCGATGCGGGCACTAGGCGAAAAGTGCCCGTTTACAAAAGTAATATTATATGATTTTTTTCTCGATGGCTGCGTGGAGGCAGCTTTCTTTGGGAGGAAATCATGAAAATCGCCAAGGCACTTGCGAGTGCAACGATCCTTGCTGCCTGCACGTTTGGCAGCGCTTCCGCGGCCGATCTGGTCGTCGGCTTTTCGCAGATCGGCTCGGAGTCCGGCTGGCGCGCCGCCGAGACGACGCTGACCAAGCAGCAGGCCGAACAGCGCGGCATCGATCTCAAATTCGCTGATGCGCAGCAGAAGCAGGAAAATCAGATCAAGGCGATCCGCTCCTTCATCGCGCAGGGCGTGAACGCCATCCTCGTGGCCCCGGTGGTCGCTACCGGCTGGGACGAAGTGCTGCAGGAAGCCAAGGATGCGGAAATTCCGGTCATCCTGCTCGACCGCACGGTCGATTCGTCGAAGGAGCTTTACCTGACGGCAGTCACTTCCGACCTCGTGCACGAGGGCAAAGTTGCCGGCAAATGGCTCGTCGATACGACCGCGGGCAAGCCCTGCAACGTCGTCGAGCTTCAGGGCACGACCGGTTCCTCGCCGGCGATCGACCGCAAGAAGGGCTTCGAACAGGCGCTTTCCGGCCACGACAACCTGAAGATCATCCGCAGCCAGACCGGCGACTTCACCCGCACCAAGGGCAAGGAAGTCATGGAAAGCTTCCTCAAAGCTGAGGACGGCGGCAAGAACATCTGCGCGCTCTATGCCCACAACGACGACATGGCCGTCGGTGCCATCCAGGCGATCAAGGAAGCCGGCCTGAAGCCGGGCAAGGATATCCTCGTCGTGTCGATCGATGCCGTTCCGGATATCTTCCAGGCGATGGCCGCCGGCGAGGCCAATGCCACCGTCGAGCTGACGCCGAACATGGCTGGTCCTGCCTTCGATGCGCTCGCTGCCTTCCAGAAGGACGGCACGGCGCCGCCGAAGTGGATCCAGACGGAATCGAAGCTCTACACTCAGGCCGACGAGCCGCTGAAGGTCTACGAGGAAAAGAAGGGCCTCGGCTACTGACGTCGGCCGTGGCCCGCGCTGCTTCTCGCGCGGGCCACGCTCTTTCCAAGTTCCGGCTGAAGAGCGCAGCTTGCCGCGGCTAAGCGCTGTGCTTCTCGTCGGCAGATACCAGCATCGCGGAGACGGTATCGATGCAGACCAATGACCACATTCTCCAGGCGATCCGGATCGAAAAAACCTTCCCGGGGACCAGAGCCCTCGACAAGGTCGATTTTCACCTCAGGCGCGGAGAGGTTCATGCGCTGCTTGGCGAAAACGGTGCCGGAAAATCGACCCTGATCAAATGCCTGACCGGGGCCTACCGGCGCGACGGCGGCGCCATTCTGCTCGATGATGCCGAGGTCAATCCGCGCGATACGTTTGAAGCCCAGGCACTCGGGATCGGCACGGTCTACCAGGAGGTCAACCTGCTGCCGAACCTGACGGTTGCCGAGAACCTCTTCCTCGGGCGCCAACCCCGCCGTTTCGGCATGGTCGACGTGCGCGCGATGAACCGGCGCGCGCGGGATTTGCTTGCCGACTATGAACTCGACATCGACGTCACCCGCGATCTCTCCAGCTATTCGGTCGCGATCCAGCAGGTGGTTGCCATTGCCCGAGCCGTCGATCTCTCCGGCAAGGTGCTGATCCTCGACGAGCCGACGGCGAGCCTCGATGCGCATGAGGTGGCGATGCTGTTCCGCATTATCAGGCGCCTCAAGGCGCGCGGGCTCGGCATCGTCTTCGTCACCCACTTTCTGGAGCAGGTCTATGAGATTTCCGACCGGATCACGGTGCTCCGGAACGGGCAGCTCGTCGGAACGCGCGAAACCGCTGGCCTCGATCGCCGCGAGCTGATCGCGATGATGATCGGCCGCGAGCTGGCGGAGAAATCCACGCACCGCGCGCGGAGGCCCAGGAAGGGCCATTGCGTTACCGCTTTCGCAACTACGGCCGCAAGGGTCGCGTCCGTCCCTTCGATCTCGATGTCCGCGCCGGCGAAGTGGTCGGCATGGCCGGCCTGCTCGGCTCCGGACGGACGGAGACCGCGGAGCTCCTCTTCGGCGCCTATCGCGCCGATAGCGGCGAGGCCGAAATCGACGGTCGTGCGGCCGACCTTTCGTCGCCACGCGCCGCCATCCGCCACCGCTTCGGTTTCTGCCCGGAAGATCGCAAGACATCGGGCATCATCGGCGATCTCTCGGTGCGCGAAAACATCGTGCTGGCGCTGCAGGCCCGTCGCGGCTGGACCCGGCCGATCTCGCGGGCGGAGCAGAACCGGCTGGCCGACCACTATATCCGCGCGCTCGATATCCGCACCGCCGATCGGGAGAAGCCGATCAAACTCTTGTCCGGCGGTAACCAGCAGAAGGCGATCCTCGCGCGCTGGCTCGCGACCGAACCGGAATTCCTGATCCTCGACGAGCCGACGCGCGGCATCGATGTCGGTGCCCATGCGGAAATCGTCAAGCTGATCGAGGCGCTGCGCGAAAAGGGCTTGTCCTTGATCGTCGTCTCCTCGGAGATCGAGGAATTGGTCGCCTACAGCACGCGGGTCATCGTGCTTCGGGATCGCGCCCATGTCGCCGAACTCGACGGCAGCCGCATCACTGCCGATGAGATCGTCGAGGCGATCGCCGCAACCAATGAAAGGTGGACGTCGTGACGTCGTTCCTCAGGCTCTATTTCAACCGGTTGCTGCCGCAACTGATCGCGCTTGCCGTTATCGTCGTGGCAGTATCGCTGGTGTTTCCCGGCTTCCTCAACCTGCAGATCCAGAACGGCCGCCTCTATGGCAGCCTCATCGATATCCTCAACCGCGGCGCGCCCGTGGTGCTGCTGGCGATCGGCATGACCGTCGTCATCGCCACCAAGGGCATCGATCTCTCCGTCGGCGCTGTCATGGCGATCTGTGGGGCAACCGCGGCCTCGGCGATCACCTCGGGGCATTCGCTTCCCGCAACGCTATTGATCACGCTGGCGGTCGGCATTCTCTGCGGTCTCTGGAACGGGGTGCTGGTGGCGGTACTCGACATCCAGCCGATCATCGCGACGCTGGTCCTGATGGTCGCCGGGCGAGGCATCGCCCAGCTCATCACCGAGGGGGCGATCCTGACCTTCAACGATCCCGGCCTCATCTTCATCGGCAGCGGTTCCTTTGCCGGCCTGCCTATGCCTGTGGTGATCTGGTTGATCTTCGGCATATTGATCGCCGTGCTCGTCCGGCGGACGGCGCTCGGAATGCTGATCGAGGCGATCGGCGTCAATCGCCAGGCGAGCACGTTGTCCGGCGTGCTGACGCCGGTACTCCTGATCGCCGCCTATGTCCTTTCCGGGCTCTGCGCTGCCATCGCCGGCATCATCGCTGCCGCCGATATCCGCGGCGCGGATGCCAACAATGCCGGTCTGTGGCTGGAGCTTGATGCCATCCTTGCGGTCGTGGTCGGCGGCACGTCGCTGCTTGGCGGCCGCTTCAGCATTGCCGCATCGGTGCTCGGCGCCATCATCATCCAGGCGATCAACACCGGCATTCTTCTCTCCGGTTTCCCGCCGGAGTTCAACCTGATCATCAAGGCCGCGATCATCGTCTTCATCCTGGTGCTTCAGTCGCCGCGGTTCCGCACCGCCTTTGCCTTTCTCGACCCGGCGCGCGGCGCGAGCAAACCGAGCGAGCGAGCTGCAAAATGAAGCCGAAATATCTTCCACTCACGGCGACGCTCGTGATCTTCCTGCTCGGCTATGCGCTCTGCGTGGCGCAATATCCGAACATGCTGTCGACACGTGTCATCGGCAATCTTCTGACGGACAACGCCTTTCTCGGTATTGCGGCGGTCGGGATGACCTTCGTCATCATCTCCGGCGGTATCGATCTTTCGATCGGCTCGGTCATCGCCTTTACCGGCGTGTTTCTCGCCGTGGTGCTGGAACACACGAGCATCCACCCGCTCATCGCCTTTGTCATGGTTCTGGCGATCGCGACGCTCTTCGGCGCAGCGATGGGGGCGATCATCCACTATCTGGAAATGCCCGCCTTTATCGTCACGCTGGCCGGCATGTTCCTCGCGCGCGGCATGGCCTTCGTACTGTCGATCGACAGCATTCCGATCAAGCATCCCTTCTACGCGACGCTGAAGGGGCTCTATTTCAAGCTGCCGGGTGGCGGCCGCATCACGCTGATCGGCGGGCTGATGCTGCTCGTCTTTGCGATCGGCATCCTCATCGCACACCGCACGCGCTTCGGGACCAATGTCTATGCGCTCGGTGGGGGCACGGCGACGGCCCGGTTGATGGGCGTTCCGGTCGCCGCGACGACGATCCGTATCTACGCCTTTTCGGGCCTGCTTGCGGGATTGTCCGGCATCGTCTTTTCGCTCTACACCTCGGCCGGCTACTCGCTTGCCGCGGTCGGCGTCGAACTGGACGCGATCACCGCCGTCGTCATCGGCGGCACGCTTCTGACCGGCGGTTCGGGTTTCGTCGCCGGCACGCTGGTGGGCATCCTCATTCAAGGGTTGATCCAGACCTACATCACCTTCGACGGATCGCTGTCGAGCTGGTGGACGAAGATCCTGATCGGCCTTCTGCTCTTTGCTTTCATCCTGCTTCAGAAGGGCATCATCTTCGTTTCGCGCCAGCGCCAGCAGCGGGCGTGAGGCAAGGGTTGCGCGATGTGGCCATCCCTCCATCAGCCGCGCAAACGCACGAGCCACCGGCTCGTGGTCGAGGAACTCGGCCAGGCGGTGGTCGGAGGGGAGTTCGCCGTCGGGGATATCCTGCCCGGCGATGCGGAGTTGGCTGCGCGCTTCAACGTTTCCCGCACCGTCCTGCGCGAGGCGATGAAGACACTAGCCGCCAAGGGCCTCGTCGTCGCTCGCGCTCGCATCGGTACGCGCGTCATGCCGCGGGCGAACTGGAACCTGTTCGATGGTGACGTGCTTTCCTGGCATTTCCGGGCCGGCGTCGACGAGGAGTTCCTCAGCCATGTCAGCGAGGTTCGCCTGGCGCTGGAACCCTATGCGGCCGGCCTGGCGGCGCGGCGCGCCACGGACGCCGATATCTCCCAGATGATGCGGCTGGCGGTCGCCATGGGCGATGCGGGGCACAGCGCGCAGACGCTGGCGCGCGCCGATCTTGAATTCCACCTTCGGCTGCTCGAGGCTTCGCTCAACCCGTTCATGCAGACCGTCGGCAGCCTGATCGAGGCGGCGCTGATCGGCGTTTTCCGCTTGAGCAACGCGGCCACCGACGGCGCCGAGATCGATCGCGTCGCCGTCGCGCATATCCGCATTGTCGAGGAAATTCGGCTGCGCAATGAAGAAGGCGCCCGAAGCGCGATGGAGCACGTGATCCGTGTGGGACAGCAGCAGCTGATCGCAAATATGAGAGCGCGCGACTGACCGTACAGGTGTGCGCGCCGAGCGCCGCTATGCGACTTTGTTTTCCCGCCATCTGCGCGTAGGCTGCAGCCACCGGCACGAAAAGATGCCGGGACAGGGCAGCCGGAGAACTCGGGTGACGGGACAGGATGTGCTGATTGTCGGCGCAGGGCCGACCGGGCTGGTGCTTGCTCTCTGGCTGACCGCCCAGGGGGCAAAGGTCCGCATCATCGACAAGAACGCCGGTCCCGGCCCAACGTCACGGGCGATGGTGGTGCATGCCCGCACACTTGAGCTCTATCGCCAGCTCGATCTGGCGGCGGCCGTGATCGAGGCCGGACACCGCAACCCGTCGGTCAATCTCTGGGCGAAAGGCAAGGCCAAGGCACGGATATCCTTCAACCCGACCGGTGCGAAGCTGACACCCTATCCGTTTGTCCTTGTTTATCCGCAGGATCATCACGAGCGCCTGTTGGCGGAGCGGCTGGAAGCGATCGGCGTCACCGTCGAGCGCCAGACCGAACTGGTCGACTTCGAGGACGCCGGCGACCGGATCGCAGCGCGTCTCCGCTTGCCTGACGGCAGCGAGGAGATTTCAACGGCGCGATACCTCGCGGGATGTGATGGCGCCCGCTCGCCGGTCCGCCACAAGCTCGCGATCGGGTTCGAGGGCGGGACCTATCAGCAGACCTTCTACGTCGCCGATGTCGAGGCGAGCGGGCCTGCGGCCAATGGCGAGGTGCATCTGTCGCTCGAAAGCAGCGACTTCGTTGCCCTGCTCGCCTATGCCGAGGGACGGGGACGGCTGATCGGCCTCGTGCGCGACGAACGGGAAGACGCGGCCGCGCTTACCTTTCAAGATGTCAGCCACCGCGCCATCGAGAGCCTGAAACTCACCATCGATCGGGTCAACTGGTTTTCCACCTATCGTGTCCACCATCGTGTAGCCGACCGCTTTCGCCAGGGGCGCGTTTTCCTGGTCGGCGACGCTGCCCATGTGCACAGTCCGGTCGGCGGCCAGGGCATGAATACCGGCATCGGCGATGCGATCAATCTCGCCTGGAAGCTCGCTGCGGTCTTGAAGGATCAAGCATCCGACACGCTCCTCGACAGCTATGAAGGCGAACGCATTGGTTTCGCGCGCCAGCTCGTAGAGACGACCGATCGGTTGTTTACCTTCGTGACGGCCGAGGGCCGCATCGCGGATTTCCTGCGTGTCGAGATCGCTCCGGCTCTCGCAAGTTTCGCCTACCGTATCGGCCGCGTCCGCGAATTTCTGTTCCGGATGCTCTCGCAAACCCAGTTGAACTATCGCGGTGGGCCTTTGAGCCGCAGCAATGCCGGCTGGGTGGAGGGTGGAGACCGGCTGCCCTGGATCCCGGCGAACGGTCTCGACAACTACGCGCCGCTTGCCGCCATCAGCTGGCAGGTTCACGTCTATGGAGCGGCGTCCGGTGATTTGAAACAATGGTGCGCGACACGCCATGTGCCGCTTCATATCTTCCCCTGGACCGAGGCGCACGCGGTCGCTGGCCTCGTCATGGATGCGGCTTACCTCCTGCGGCCGGACACCTATGTGGCGCTGGCCGCCCCAGAACAGGCAGCGGATGCTTTCGAAGCCTATCTGTCGGAAGTGGGGATCACTCGGCCCTGACGCTCGTCCTCGGCCCAGGACATTCCGCCATTAGTTCGTCGGGATTTGGCAGGCGTCAAATGACGGAATTGACGAAACAAAGATGGGGCCAGGCCGGCCCCGTCTTGTTCGCATGGATAGGGTCGCCGGACCTAGCCGTGGCTGGTCGGCGTCGGGCCCTCGTCCCCTGTCGCGCCGGCTTCAGGCGGTGTCTCTGCCGGGTGCCTGGAAATGCCGGCGAGCCTGTGGCCGCGCTCGCGCAGCCATTGGAAGACGACATAGAGTGCCGGGATGACGAAGATGCCGACAAGTGCTGCTGCGAGCATGCCGCCGGCAACGCCGGTGCCGACCGCGCGGCGGCTGAGTTCGCCGGCGCCTCTGGCGACCACCAGTGGCACCAGCCCGACGATAAAGGCGAAGCTCGTCATCATCACGGCGCGGAAACGGGCGCGGGCGCCTTCGATCGCCGCATCGACGATCGACGCTCCGGCTTCGCGGTGGGCTTTGGCGAACTCGACGATCAGGATTGCGTTCTTCGAGGCAAGCGCGATCAGCACGACGAGGCCGATCTGGGCGTAGATGTCGAAGGAAAGCCCGGCGACGAGCACCGATAGCAGCGCGCCGGAAACGCCGAAGGCGACCGACAGCAGCACCGGTACGGGGATCGTCCAGCTTTCATAGAGTGCGACGAGGAAGAGGTAGGCAAAGAGCACCGCCATCGCCAGGATGGCGGTCGTCTTGCCAGCCGCTTCCAGTTCCTGCAACGCGGTTCCCGTCCATTCGTAGCTGTAGCCGGGCGGCAAGGTCGAAGCCGACAGCGCCTCCATGGCGGCGAGCGCTTCGCCTGAGGAATGACCGGCGGACGGCTGGCCGTTCAACGTGATCGAGCGGTAGTTGTTGTAGCGGACGATCGACTGCGGACCGACGATGTAGTCGACCTTGGCGACCGAGGCGACCGGCACCATGTCGCCATTGGCGTTGCGCACATGCAGACGCTGGATGTCGTCGACCGCATTGCGGTCCGCCTGCGCCGCCTGCATCGTCACCTTCCAGGTGCGGCCGAAGAGGTTGAAGTCGTTGACGTAGTAGCTGCCGAGCGTGCCCTGCAACGTGGTGAACAGGTCGCTGACTGAAACGCCGAGCGACTGCAGGCGATCGCGGTCGATGTTGAGATAGAGTTGCGGCGAACTGGCCGAATAGGTGGTGAAGGTTGGGCCGAGCGCCGGGTTCTGGTTGGCGGCAATAATCAGCCCGCCTGCCGTGGCTGCGAGATCGGCAACCGAGCGGCCCTGCAGGTCGAGCAGCTGATATTCGAAGCCGGACCCGGTACCGAGGCCCATGATCGGCGGAAGGTTGAACGCGAAGATCTGCGCGCCACGGATCGCCTGGCCCTTGGCCATGGTCGTGCGGATCGCGGCCTCGACGCCGGAGGATGCCGTGAGGCGCTCGGCGAAGGGCTTCATGGTGACGATGGCAAAAGCGGAGTTCGATTTCGAGAGGCCGTCCAGGAAGGAATAGCCGGTGACGGTAATCACGTTGGCGACACCCTCGATGCCGCCAAGCATCGTCTCCACCTGCTTTACCACTGCATCGGTGCGGTTGTAGGAGGCGCCCTCGGGCAGGCGGATTTCGGTGAAGAAGGCGCCCTGATCTTCCGCCGGCAGGAAGCCGGTCGGCACGACCTTGAAGAGCAGGCCAGTGGCGACGAAGGCGGCCGCGAGCAACACGAGGCCGATGATCGCCCGGCGGGCTATGTGCCCGGCGACAAAGGCATAGCCGTCGCGTCCTTTGTCGATGGTGCGCGAGATATAGCCAAGAATGCCGCGCTTGGGGCCGTGATGCGGCTTCAAAAGCACTGCGCAGAGCGCCGGGCTCAGCGTCAGCGCGTTGATCGCCGAGATCACCATCGACACCGACACGGCGACGGCGAACTGTTGAAACAGTTGGCCGCTCAAGCCCGGGATGAAGGCGACCGGAACGAAGACCGAGAGCAGCACCAGCGTGATCGCGACGATGGCGCCGGTGATTTCACCCATGGCGCGGCGTGCCGCTTCGGCCGCCGAAAGACCGGGGTTCTCCTCCATTACCCGCTCGACGTTTTCGACCACCACAATGGCGTCGTCGACCACGATGCCGATCGCCAGAACCAGGGCGAGCAGCGACACGGTGTTGAGCGAGAAACCCATGGCGAGAAGCACTGCGAAGGTGCCGATCAGCGCGACAGGAACTGCGACAAGCGGGATCAGCGTTGCCCGCCAGTTACCGAGGAACAGGAAGACGATGATGATGACGAGGACAAAGGCCTCGAGCAGTGTTTCCTCGACGTTGTCGACGCTCGCTTCGACGAACTGCGCCGTGTCGTAGGAGACCGAATAGGTGAGTCCCGGCGGGAAGGATTTCGACAATCGTTCCATCGCCTCCTGCACGCCCCTGGCGGCGGCAAGCGCATTGGCGCCCGGGGCCTGATAGGTGCCGATCATGGCGACTGGCTTGCCGTTGATCCGCGCATTGGAATCGGAACTGGCAGCCCCGAGCTCGACACGTGCGACGTCGCGGATGCGCACATAGGACCCGTCGGGCTTTGCGCGCAGCACCACATCCTCGAACTGTTTGGGATCGGTGAGGCGGCCTTGCGTCTGAAGGTTCAGCTGGAACAGCGGGTCGTCGGTCATCGGCTGGGCGCCGATGCGGCCGATGGCGGCCTGCACGTTCTGCGCTTTCAGCGCGTTGATCACGTCGGTCGGCGTCAGGTCCAGGCTGGTCATGCGGTCGATGTCGAGCACGACGCGCATGGAATAGTCCTGAGCGCCGAAAAGCTGGGCGTCACCGACGCCGGGCACACGCTTGACGGTATCGAGCACGTTGATCGTGGCGTAGTTGGACAGAAACAGTGAATCGAAGTTCTGCTTCTCGTCCGCCGCAAAGATGGTGATCACCTGCATCAGCGCCGAGGACTTCTTGCGCACGCTGACGCCGCTCTGCTTGACTTCCGCCGGCAGGCCGGCTTCGGCAAGCGACACGCGGTTCTGTACGTTGACGGTGGCGATATCAGGGTCGGTGCCGACCGCAAAGGTGACGGTCAGCGTATAGGAGCCATCGGCGCCGCTGGTCGATTTCATGTAGAGCATGTCATCGACGCCGACGACCTTGCTCTCGATCGGCTGGGCGACGGTGGTTTCCACCACGTCGGCGCCAGCGCCCGGATAACTTGCCGTGACGCTGACCTGCGGCGGCACGATGTCGGGAAACTGCGCGATCGGCAGACGGGTGAGCGCAAGCAGGCCCGCCAGCGTCAGCACGATGGAGATGACCGTGGCGAAGCGCGGGCGATCGATGAAGATCTCTGAAATCATCGCTTAGCCACCTGCTGCCGTGGCCGCATCGACCGTGATGCCCGGCCGGACCTTGCCCGCCCCCTCGGTAATGACGTTCTCGCCTTCCTTCAGGCCCTTGCTGATGACAGCCTGGCCGCGCGTGTTGCGCGCGACATCGACACGGCGAAGCTCCACCTTGGAACTCGAGTCGACCACCAGCACGAAGGCGCCCTGCTGGTCGCGCTGGATCGCCTGCTGCGGCACGGCGAGCACGTCCTGCTTGTCGGATTGCTCAAGCACGATGCGCACCAGCGCGCCATCGAGAAGAATGCTGTCCGGGTTGGGGAATTCGGCGCGCACGATCACCGTGTCCGTGCCTTGCGAGACATTACTGGCGACGAAGTTGATCGTGCCTTTCTGCTTGTATTCGGTGCCGTTCGGGAGCCCAAGCCCGACATTGGCGCCGCCGCTGATCTCGCCCTTCAGCACGCGCTCGCGATAGGTGAGGTAGAGCGCCGTCGCCACGGGAAACTGGACATAGATCGGATCGAGCCGGGTCAGCGTTACCAGCGGTCCGCTGTCCGGACCGACGAGCGCACCGACGTCGGCCGCCRTCAAGCCGACGATGCCGTCGAACGGGGCCATGATCTTCGTGTAGGAGAGGTTGAGGTCGGCGTTGTCCTTGCTGCCCTTGAGCCGTATCAGGTCGCCCTCGGCTTTCCTGACTTCGGCATGGGCCTCGTCGACCTTGGCCTGAGAGATGGTC
The DNA here is from genome assembly GCF_052115125.1 of Ensifer sp. 2TAB8. Classification (NCBI taxonomy): domain Bacteria; kingdom Pseudomonadati; phylum Pseudomonadota; class Alphaproteobacteria; order Hyphomicrobiales; family Rhizobiaceae; genus Ensifer; species Ensifer sp. 2TAB8. The sequence continues at coordinate 136,718 of NZ_JBFRGB010000008.1, forward strand.
TTGGTGGTGAGCAACTGTTCGGCGCGAGCGCGCTCGAGGATCGCGAGTTCCTTGGCGGCTTCGGCCGCCTCGATCTGCCCTTCGATCTCCTGCACGGCAGCGCGATAGGCGCCGTCTTCGACCTGGTAGAGCTCCGTCCCGGCCGTCACCTTTTGCCCTTCGGTGAAGTTGACCGCCTGGAGGAAGCCCGAGACGCGGGCGCGAATGTCGACCTTCTGGATGGCCGTAACCTTGCCGGTCAGATCCACGCTCTCGCGCAGATCCATGATTGCAGCCGGTGCCACGACGACGGCCGGAGCCTGCTGGGCAAACGCCGTTTGCGTGGAAACCGCGACGGTGACAAGCAATGCAGATGAAAGTGAAAGGGCAAGAATTCTCGAACGACGCATGCAACGTTCCCCCTGAACGAAACAGCTGGAGATAACTTAAGTCGCCTTGGCAGTCCTCATTGCATTGAAATCAGAACATGTTCTCCGCGCCAAGTCACGCAATCAGGGGTTGATTTAAGCGCGAGCTTGCGAAGACAGCGAATATGCGGGCGAAGGAAGGCGTCAAAGAGAACTTGTCACAAAAGCAATGATTTGCGCGGCCTGTGCCCCTCAATGCAAAAGGGGCTCGACATCCCGGAATGATCGGGTTTCGGTTGAATATCCTGCTTGACTGCGATCGTTTAACGTGTAGTGGGTGGCCGCCGTCGAGCGGTGTGAGTGCAACCTTAGGTGGGAAAATCTGCGAGATTCCTGCCGAACAGGTCCCGGCCCTGCGCCGGGACCTGCGGTCGGTATTGCGCTCGGACCGGTCAGACCAGGTCGAAGCGGTCTGCGTTCATCACCTTGTTCCAGGCGGCCACGAAGTCGCGCACGAACTTCTGCTTGGCATCCGCCTGGCCGTAGACTTCGGCGATGGCCCGGAGCTGCGAGTTCGAACCGAAGACGAGATCGACGCGGGTGGCCGTCCACTTGACGTCACCAGTCTTGCGGTCTCGGCCTTCGAAGACGTTCTTCGCATCCGACGTAGCCGTCCAGGCCGTGCCCATGTCGAGCAGGTTGACGAAGAAGTCGTTGCTGAGCGTTCCGGCACGATCGGTGAAGGCGCCGTGCTTGGCCTGATCGTGGTTCGCGCCAAGAGCGCGCAGGCCCCCGACGAGAACGGTCATCTCCGGTGCGGTCAGCGTCAGCAGCTGGGCCTTGTCGATCAGCAGCTCTTCCGGCGAAACCGCATACTGGGTGCGCTGGTAGTTGCGGAAGCCATCGGCGATCGGCTCGAGGACCGCGAAGGAGTCGACATCGGTCTGCTCCTGCGTGGCATCTGCGCGACCCGGCGCAAAGGCGACGTCGATGTCATGGCCGGCAGCCTTTGCAGCCTTCTCGATGGCAGCGGCGCCGCCGAGCACGATCAGGTCGGCGAGCGACACTTTCTTGCCGCCGGACTGGGCGTCGTTGAAGCCACGCTGGATGCCTTCGAGAACCTCCAGAACCTTTGCCAGTTGCGCCGGCTGGTTGACCTGCCAGTCCTTCTGCGGAGCAAGGCGGATGCGGGCACCGTTGGCGCCGCCGCGCTTGTCCGAGCCGCGGAAGGTCGAGGCGGATGCCCAGGCTGTCGAAACGAGTTCGGAGACCGAAAGGCCCGAAGCGAGGATCTTGGCCTTGAGGTCGGCGATATCCTTGGCGTCGACGAGCGCATGATCGACGGCCGGAATCGGATCCTGCCAGATCAGCTCTTCGGCCGGGACTTCCGGGCCGAGATAGCGGGCGCGCGGACCCATGTCGCGGTGGGTCAGCTTGTACCAGGCGCGGGCGAAGGCGTCCGCGAAGGCATCCGGGTTCTCGTAGAAGTGTCTTGCGACCTTCTCGTAGGCCGGATCGACGCGCAGCGCCAGGTCGGTCGTCAGCATCGACGGCGCGTGGCGCTTCGACTTGTCATGCGCGTCCGGGACCGTGCCGGCGCCCATGCCGTGCTTCGGCGTCCACTGGTGTGCGCCCGCCGGGCTCTTCGTCAGTTCCCATTCGTAGCCGAAGAGGTTCCAGAAGAAGTTGTTGCTCCACTTGGTCGGCGTCGTCGTCCAGGTGACTTCGAGACCGCTGGTGATGGTGTCGCCGCCACGGCCGCTGCCGTAGGTGCTTGCCCAGCCGAGGCCCTGTTCCTCGATGCCGGCGCCTTCTGGCTCGCGACCGACATTGGCCGCATCACCGGCGCCGTGGGTCTTGCCGAAGGTATGGCCGCCGGCGATCAGCGCCACGGTTTCCTCGTCGTTCATGGCCATGCGCGCGAAGGTTTCGCGGATGTCCCGGGCCGCAGCGAGCGGGTCCGGGTTGCCGTTCGGGCCTTCCGGATTGACGTAGATCAGGCCCATCTGCACGGCAGCGAGCGGGTTTTCGAGGTCGCGATCGCCGGAATAGCGCTTGTCGTCGAGCCAGGTCTTTTCCGTGCCCCAGTAGATGTCCTCTTCCGGCTCCCACACGTCAGGGCGGCCGCCGGCGAAGCCGAAAGTCTTGAAGCCCATGGATTCGAGTGCGCAGTTGCCGGCGAGGATCATCAGGTCGGCCCAGGAGATGCTGTTGCCGTATTTCTGCTTGATCGGCCAGAGCAGGCGGCGCGCCTTGTCGAGGTTGGCGTTGTCCGGCCAGCTGTTGAGCGGCGCAAAGCGCTGCTGTCCGGCACCGGCGCCGCCACGGCCGTCACCAGTGCGGTAGGTGCCGGCACTGTGCCAGGCCATGCGGATGAACAACGGGCCATAGTGACCGAAGTCGGCCGGCCACCAATCCTGCGAATCGGTCATCAGCGCGAAGAGGTCCTTCTTCACCGCCGGCAGGTCGAGCTTCTTGAATTCCTCGGCGTAGTTGAAGGCTTCGCCCATCGGATCGGAAAGGGAGGAACTCTGGTGCAGGATTTTCAGGTTGAGCTGGTTCGGCCACCAGTCCCGGTTCGAGGTGCCGGCGGATTGAGCGCTCGTCTGAGCTCCGTGCATGACGGGACATTTGCCCGTTTTGTCGGCTTTCGCGTCCATTTCTATCTCCCTTTACGATGACGTGAATTGTGCTGATCAGAGGAAAGGCAGGCCGTGCGGGCCAACGGTGTGCCGGGCCCGGCTAGCGGCATTCTTTGTGCCGTCTGTGGTTGTCGTTCCGCGAAGCGGTCTCGCCACTGGCTGCGTCTCCCTCATTGCGCGGCGACTCTATCAAAGTGGTTTCATTAATTTAAGTTGGATTTCCTGATGGTGACGATAAGGCAATCCTATGGCTAATGAACGACGGGCAACGGGCGCATGCTTGCAGTCCTCCATGGATCTTTGATGACGCGCGAGCGCTTCGCCGATTGCAGCCCACACAAGAATATTGGTGCACTGCACTCCCGCCAAACTTGCGGAAGAAAGCGCCAATCGTTAGTCACACCGCAACGACTCAACGCTTTCCATTTTTCGCGTGGTGAAAGGACAGACATCGTGGCTGAGACAGAAATTGGGGCCGGCAAGGGCCGTCGCAAAGCGCTTTGGGCTGCTGTCGCGGTGATCGCGATCGCAGCCGCCGGCGTCGTCGGCGGCAAGTTCATGCTCGAAAGGACGGTCGACAGGTTCATTGCTGATCGCGGCGGCAAGGCCGGCTCCGTCGAAGCGGATTTCCTCGGACGGGTTCATTTGCGTGACGTGACGCTCCCCTTCGCCGATGGCGTCAGCGCGCGTATCGCGGCAATCGACGGCCGTCCGAAGATTTTCTCGCTGAGCGGCAAGCTCGACGTGAAGGGCCTGGAGCTCGACCTCAAGGCCGCCAAGCTTTCCGTGCCGGCGGCAACGCTGGAAGATCCCGACTTTTTCGCAGCGGGCCTGACGGCAAGCGGGGACAAGGCTGACCTGCTGATGCGCATCGAGCGCTTCGCGGCAAAGCAGGTCTCCGCGCCGGAAGTCGCCATCGTTCAGAACGTTGCAGGCGCCGAGCAGAAGACGGTCTACAAGGATGTCCGGCTCGAGGATATCGCCAGCGGCCGCGTCGCGGGCTATTCGGCGAGCGGCGCCACGTTCGCCTTTGCCATGGATCTTCCTGATGGCGAAGGGGCAACGAAGCGGGAAAAGATGGACGGCACCATGGGCGCCGTCACCGGTGAGAGCTTCGATGTGGCCTACATGGCCCGCATCTATACGCAGAAGGCCGGTCCCGAGGACAAGGAGCCGAAGGCGCTCTACGGCCCGATCTCGATAAAGAACCTTGCCTTCTCCGACAGCAAGTCGCGATTCGGTTATGACGAAGTGCGCAGCAGCGGTCTTAGCGTCCGCATGCCGACCGAGCCGCTTCTCGAAACGCTCGAGAAGCTCCAGGCGGTCAACGACCCGGAAGCCCTGCCGCCGGCGGAACGCCAGGTATTCTTCAAGCGCATCCTTTCGCTGGTCGACATGCTGGCAAAGGGCGACATGGAGCTGCTCGGCCTGAAGATGGAAGTGCCGGAACAGGCAAACACCGACGGCAAGCTCGTGAAGCTCGCCGTCGACAAGATGGCGTTCCAGCTCAACGGCCGCAGTTTCGATGGCACGATGAGCGGTGTCACTGCGGGCGAGGGGACCGACTACTTCAAGTTTGCCGAAGCCAGCATCAAGGGTTTCTCCTGGGCTCCGACCATGGAAGCACTGACGAAGCTTGCGGGACTGAAGGAGGAGGAGTTCGAAACCTTCCCCTACACGACGCTGATGCCGGAATTCGGGACGATCCGGATCGCCGGGCTCGACGTGGACATGCCCGGCAGCGATCCGGCAGCCGTGACGGACAGCGAAGCCATCGAGGACGACAGCGCGACCGAAACCGAGGTCGATCCGTCGGCCAGCGCCGAACAGGCGCCCGAAGCCGAGCAGGTGCCGGATCAGACGACAGACGGCGAAGCCGCCAGCGACGCGGCGGTCCCCGGCGATCCGGCAGAAGACTCGACGGCCGAGGCGCCCGCAGAGCAGTCGGCGGATGAAGCCACCAATGGCGAAGCCGCGAGCGACGCGGAGATCGCCGGTGAAGTGGCGGAAGACCCGATGGCCGAGGCGCCGGTAGAGCAGTCGGCAGTGCCGTCCGTTCCGGAACGTGTTCGTTTCACGCTCGACACCTATGAAATCGCGCTGACGAAGCCGCGCAACGGCATTCCGACGGATGTCCGCGTCAGCTACCGCGATCTCAGCGTTCCGATCCCTGCGGACACGCAGGAGGAGGGCTTCAAGACGCTGCGCAAGATCGGCCTCGACAAGCTGGTCTTCTCGTCCAACGTCGAACTGTCGTGGGATGAGCCCAACGAGAACTTCGTCATCAAGCAGATTTCGCTGGAAGGCAAGGACTTGGGCAGCCTCTCCTTCTCCGGCGTCATGGGCGGCGCTTCGAAAGACTTCTTCTCCGGCGACCTGAATGCCGCGCAGATCGCGATGTTCGGTCTTACTGCCCGCGAAGTCACGCTCAAGCTCGAGGACAAGGGCATCATGGCCAAGGGCATCAAGCTTTATGCCGAGGACAACCACATGACCGAGGACAGCGTTCGCGGCCTGCTCGTGTTGATGACCAGCGCCGGCGTGCAGCATTTTGCCGCCACCCAGCCGAAGCTGCAGGACGCCGCAACGGCATTCACCCAGTTCATCAGCAAGCCCGGCACTTTCACGCTGAAGGTCAAGGCCAAGGATGAGGCGGGTGTCGGTGCGCTCGAACTGATGGGAGCTGCCGAGAACCCGGAGCTTCTGCTCGAGAAGGTCGATCTCGAAGCGACCGCACAGTAAATCGATCGCGGGCCGCCTCAGTCGATGCGGCCCGCATCACTTCTGCCCGCGGGATGTTGAAGGAGTTCCCGCAGCGCCATCATTTCCTCGCGTCCGACCTCATGCCTGCCACGATTGTAGAGCGCTCGGACATCTGCCTTCTGCCCCGCAAGATAGTCGACCAAGCGCTCCGTGAGCGCCAAGGGGCGGCTCGGATCATTTTGGCTGCCGGTGACCAGGATCGGTTTGCCCTCAAGTTCGGCGTTGCCGGATGGCACCCAGGAAACGAGGGGATGCAGCAGGGCTGCCCGGTCGAACAGATCGGGATGCTTGACCAGAAGCCCAGCGAGAACAGTCGCCCCTGAAGAGTAGCCGATGCCGTAGGCGGCGCTGTCCGGGTAGAGACGCCGTACTTCACCGACATCTTTCGCCAGGTCTTCGATGGCAGAAGCGAATGCGTGCATATCGCCCAAGGCGTCGCCGATCGGGGGAGGGGGCGCCGCATCGGCATTGGCTGCGCATCTGTTGAAGGAAAACACCCGTGCATCTGGCAGCGTGGTGGCGATCAGCGCGCCGACCGGATCGCCCGGAGCAGGATTGTGAAAGGCGAAGACGATCGGCGCATCGGGCCTGGGCGCTTTTCTTTGTTCGCTGGAAAATGAGATTGTCATGCTGTCGCTCCCGTAACAGGAGAAGACCGAAGGGCCGTCGGAGGCAGCATTCACGCTTGCCCCATCTCTGCCAGCCCGTCACGCGCTTCTCCGATCAAAGGATCGGCGGAATCATAGCTAAACTGAATAGCAGTAATATTAACTATATTATTTCAAGTATTGCAATTATAGCGCATGAGCGATTGGAACGATATTCATCGAAAGCCGGCGCGCCGCCGCGTAAGCTCCGTTGTTTCGCAGCCGCCAGGATCGTCGCAAGGCTTGCTGAAAATGGCGAAGGCATCGCGCATTTGCCGCTCTATCGTCGAGGACGCGCTGGCAACGGGCTTAAGCAGATCCTCGTCGGCTGGGAGGCGCCGCAGCTGTGGCTCACCCTGTATCCGCCCTATGAGCGGCTGCCGCTCAGGGTTGCCAAGTTCTCCGATTTCTTCGAAAGCCACGTTACCGAGACGCGGCCCCGCCGGATCACGCGGCGCGGGATCTAGTCAAAACAGAGCCGTTTGCGGCTAAATGTGAGCAAAGGATACAAGAAATTAGGGACAGCACACCCCATGTTTCCTCGGATATGAGCGGCAATTGCGAAATCGTCCCCTGCGCCTACGCCAAAGGGTCGATTCGAGGCGGGTGGCGCCCGAGGAGTGAACTCCATCGCCAGGAGGCGGGGGTGGACGGACGATGACAGAGGCAAATGGCATTGGAGCATATTTCGGCGAGCCCAAGGCGCCGTTTCTCATGGTGCGGCCCGTCCGCGACGCCCGGTTTTCGGTGACGCGCCTGCAGTGCCGGTTGAAGGGGGAGTTGAGCCGCATCGTTTCGCTGCCCGCCGACGATGCCTACTTCCTGATGTTCTATTTCAAGGATGTGATGCATAGCGACGTGGTGCCGGGCGAAAGCGAAAGTGAAATTCGCCGCTACCGGCAGGGGTCGGTCTGCCTCGTCGACCTTGTCGAGGGTGCCAGTATCCGACTTGTGAGCGATCTCGATTCACTCGCTTTCCATTTGCCGCGGGCCTTGTTTCGCGAAGTTTCCACGTTTTCGCATGCGCCCGCCGCCACCAGTCTCCGGTGCCGCCGCGGCGAGGTCGACGACGTCATGCACAATCTCGCCTTGGCGCTGTTGCCCCTTCTTGCCGAAAACGAGGGTGAACCAGGTGCCGTGTTGCAGCACATCGCAGTCGCCATCTGCGCGCACCTTCTGCATTCCTACCCGGATCGAGCCAATGCGTCCGGCGCGCCCTGTCTCTCCGTGTGGCAGGAGAAGGCGGCGAAGGACTTCATGATCGACCATTGGGCCAAGGACTTTTCGTTTGCGGCGGCGGCAGCGACCGCGAACCTGCCGGAGGAGGTTTTTACCGCGGCCTTTGCATCCGCGACCGGGCAGACGCCGGAAGAGTGGCTGATGCGGTACAGGATCGCCCGCGCCAAGCGCTATCTGATAGAGGAGGGATGGTCGTTGAGCAAAACCGCTACCAGCTGCGGCTATGCCGACGAGGCCCGGTTCATCGAAGCCTTTCGCCAGGTGACCGGCGTGACGCCCGCCATCTGGCGCGCGCGCTGGCTGCAGTGAGGGTGCTATGCTGACTTTCGACCCTCAGCAATGCATCGCTGGATTTGCCTCTTCATTGCGACAGCCAACCGTTGTAGCATCTGCCCGGCCGCTGAAGCGGGCGGCCGAGCTGGAAATCGGGAGACCCTGACCGATGGCCTTGCAAGAGGAACTGAGCGGAGACGAGGGCACACCGCGTCCTACCGTCAAACGAATCAGCGCCGGCGACATCACCGTCACGAGAACCTTCTCGGATCGCTTCGATCTGGAGCCCGGGCCACTGATCCCGGTCGCCGACGCCTTCAACGTCATCATCCAGATGCGTGACTTCGAGGCGCACCGCCTGTGGCGGCGCGGCGAACTCGTCTATGAGGGTGGGCACCCCAAGGCCTCGCTTGCGATCACCGATCTTCGCGACCAATGGCAGTGCCACCATTTGTCGCCCTTCGACAATGTCCGCTTCCACATCCCCTTTGCTTCCATGCGGAGCTTCACCGAAAGGGCCGGGCGCGGCGAGTATGTGTCGCTGTCTCCCGTGCAGGGGCGCGTGGATCCGGTGATGTTCGGCCTCGCTCAGGCGCTGCTGCCCTCGCTCGACGAGCCGGACCGGGCCAATCTGCTGTTCGTCGAACAGATCAATCTTGCCGCGCTGGCTCACCTCAGCCAGGCCTATGGCGGCTTGCATTTCCCCGTCGACAAGAAGGGTACGCTGGCGCCATGGCAGGAGAGGCTGGCGACGGAGTTTCTGGTCGCCCATTTCAACACGCCGTTCTCGATCGGCGATCTCGCTGCCCAGTGCGAGCTCTCGCGCAGCTACTTCAACAAGGCTTTCAAGGAAAGCTTCGGGCGCACGCCGTCCAGGTGGCTGTCCGAGTATCGGATCGCACGGGTCAAGGAGTGTCTGCTTCAGGACATCCCCCTTGCTGAAATCGCTATCCACTGCGGGTTTGCCGACCAGAGCCACATGACCCGGGTTTTCACCAGCCAGACGGGCGAGACGCCGGCGCGCTTCCGCAAAAAGAACCGGTCCGTCATCGTAGCTGTGGATCGACCTCCGCAATAGCGTGGAAGAGGGCGCGCCCTCGTGCAAAATTTTCAAAACACATGAAAAACGTGCAAGAATGATGCGGCGGCCGGGGCAATCATAGGGCCGCTCCTGCAAACGATCTGGTGAATCCGAGAGTGAATTGCGTGCACGTTTCCCATGCGCACGGCGATCCGCATCCTTCGTTTTCATCGTCACGGCAGGAGGCATTGCCGGGTAGGCTCGACACACAGGAGCGAAGACGATGACGAATGCTTCCTCTGCCTCGGCCGGAGCGCGACCGCGCGACAGTCTCGGATGCTCGCTCGACCTGCTCGATGACAACAGGACGATCGAAGGCCGAGATGTGGTCTTCCATCGCAAGCGGTCGACAGCGGGACCGCCGGGCCAGGTGACGACGCCTGGCAACGGGCGTGGCTATCTGATCGGCCTGTCGCTTGTGGGCGGTCATAGCCGCCGGGTTTTCGGAGCGCATCACACTGCGACCCAGGAGTTCGGCCAAAACGCGATCTACGTCAGGAACTTTGCCGACGATTACAAGGCGGATCTCAAAGGGTCCTTCGATTTCACCTTGCTCGAAATCGGCCACGGTGCGCTGGAGCGCATCGCTGACGCCGCAAATGTTTCCGGCGTCAGCGAGCTGCGGTCCGTCTCCGCCTCGCCCGATCCGGTTCTCGGCGGCATGCTCGGCGCCCTGTTTGCGTCGGTAGACGGTCACACGGATCGAAGCGCGCTCTTCGTCGACCAGCTCTCGGTGGCGATCGGCGTGCATATGGTGCGGCAGTACGGCAATGGCCGCGGCGACAGCTTGGCCGGGGGACGCAGGCTCTCCCAGCGCTGCCAGGCAAAGATCCGCGATCTGGTGCAAGCCCGGCTCGATGGCGAGCTCACGGTCGAGGAATTGGCCCAAACATGCAATCTGTCGCAGGCGGCTTTTCTGCGTGCCTTTCGCGAGACCATGGGCAGCACGCCCTACCGCTGGCTGCTGCAGCAGAGGATCGAAAAGGCCAAGGATCTGTTGCAGTTCTCTCCCTCATCCCTGAGTGAAATTGCCGTCGTCTGCGGCTTTTCGGACCAGAGCCACTTTACCCGGGCCTTCGCGCAGGCGGCGGGGGCGACGCCGCGCCAGTGGCGGCGCAGCCGGCAGTCGTAACCCACTGAATATACACGCGCGCCGCCGCGGCAAGGCGAGCGAAATTTTCAAAAATCCATCTTTGGCGACAAGAACGAGAGCGCGGTCGGCGGCATAGTTGGGCTTCTCCAGTCGGAGTCAGTTTCAACAGAAAGAGGTCTGGACCATGTCCGCGACAGCGACCCCCGGCAAACTCCTCGTCTCGCCTAGGGATCACACCCTGATCATGATCGATTTTCAGTCGCAGATGTCTTTTGCGACCAAGTCGATCGATGCGGTGCTCCTGCGCAACAATGCAGCACTTGTCGCCCATGCGGCGGCGGGTTTCGGCGTTTCGACCATCCTCACGACTGTTGCCGAAAAGACCTTCTCCGGCCCGATGTTCTCCGAGATCACCGATGCCTTCCCCGACCAGATGCTTCTGGACCGCACCTCGATGAACACCTGGGAAGACGGTGCCGTGATCGAAGAGGTCAATCGCATCGGCAAGAAGCGCCTTGTCATGTGCGGGCTGTGGACGTCGGTCTGCATCGTCGGCCCGGCGCTCTCGGCGCTCGATCAGGGCTTCGAGGTCTATGTCATCGCGGACGCCTGCGGCGACGTCTCGGATGAGGCGCATGAGCGGGCGATGGACCGCATGGTGCAGGCCGGTGTCCGCCCGATGACTTCGCTGCAGTACATGCTCGAGCTTCAGCGCGACTGGGCGCGCACCGAGACCTACGAGATGACCACCGGCATCGCCCAGAAGTTCGGCGGTTCGTACGGCCTCGGCATCATCTATGCCAAGTCGATGTTCGGCGCGTCCGAAGGCCACTGACAGAACGCTTCTGCGCTCTAGATTAACGCTCTGGCCACAACGATGCGGCCGGGGCGACACTGTCATTCGCGAAGGAGTTGGCGATGAAGATGTATCTTCTCTCGCTCGGAGCCGGGCTGCTCGTCGGCGTCATCTATTCCCTCTTGAACGTCCGCTCGCCGGCGCCGCCTGTCATTGCGCTCGTCGGATTGCTCGGCATCCTCATCGGGGAGCAATCGGTCCCGCTGGTCAAGCGCGCCCTGTCGGGCGAACCGGTCAATCTCAGCTGGTTCAACATGCAGTGCATGCCGCACATGTTCGGCCATCTCCCTGGGGGCGGGCAGGCCAGTGCCGGCACGGCGAAGGACGCAGCCGTCAACGACGAAAGGGCCGGATGATGCCCACCCGACGCACGTTCCTCGGCGCAGCCTCATCGCTTGCCCTGCCTGCTCTCTTTTCGTCGGCCCGCACCGCCGGCGCCCAACAGTCCGGAGACACCACGATGACGCCCGATCTCATTCTGCACAACGGCCTTGTCACGACGCTCGATCGTGCCAATCCGACTGCCACCGCCATTGCCATCGCCGACGGCCTCATTCTTGCGGTCGGCGACGACCGGGCGATCATGGCGCCTTCAGGCCCGGGCACCCGGGTGATCGACCTCAAGGGCAAGCGCGTGCTGCCGGGTCTCAACGACAACCATACCCACGTCGTGCGCGGCGGCCTGAACTTCAACATGGAGCTGCGCTGGGACGGCGTGCGCTCGCTCGCCGATGCGATGGCGATGCTGAAGCGGCAGGTGGCGATCACGCCGGCGCCGCAATGGGTGCGGGTCGTCGGCGGTTTCACCGAGCATCAGTTTGCGGAAAAGCGCCTGCCGACGATCGACGAGATCAATGCGGTCGCGCCGGATACGCCGGTGTTCCTGCTGCACCTCTACGACCGGGCGCTGCTCAATGCCGCAGCACTCCGGGCGGTCGGCTATACCAGGGATACGCCGAACCCGCCGGGCGGCGAGATCACCCGGGATGCCAATGGCAACCCGACCGGCCTGCTCCTGGCCAAGCCCAATGCCGGCATCCTCTATTCGACACTCGCCAAGGGGCCGAAACTGCCCTTCGACTATCAGGTCAACTCCACCCGCCATTTCATGCGCGAGCTCAACCGCTTGGGGGTCACCAGCGTCATCGACGCCGGCGGCGGCTTCCAGAACTATCCGGATGACTACGCCGTCATCCAGAAGCTCGCCGACGAAGGCCAGATGACCGTCCGGCTCGCCTACAACCTCTTCACCCAGAAGCCGAAAGAGGAAAAGGAGGACTTCCTGAAGTGGACCTCCTCGGTCAAATACAAGCAGGGCAGCGACTACTTCCGCCACAATGGCGCCGGCGAGATGCTGGTCTTCTCGGCAGCCGATTTCGAGGACTTTCGCGAGCCGCGCCCGGACATGCCGCCGGAGATGGAGGGCGAACTCGAAGAGGTGGTGCGGATCCTCGCCGAGAACCGCTGGCCCTGGCGCCTGCATGCGACCTATGACGAAACCATCAGCCGCGCGCTCGATGTCTTCGAGAAGGTCAACCAGGATATACCGCTCACCGGCATCAACTGGTTCTTCGACCACGCCGAGACGATCTCCGACCGGTCGATCGACCGGATCGCAGCGCTGGGCGGCGGCATCGCCGTCCAGCATCGCATGGCCTATCAGGGCGAATACTTCGTCGAGCGCTATGGCCACGGTGCAGCCGAAGCGACACCGCCGGTGGCAAAGATGCTGGAAAAGGGCGTCAACGTCTCTGCCGGTACCGATGCGACCCGCGTCGCCTCCTACAACCCTTGGGTCTCGCTGTCCTGGATGGTGACCGGCAAGACGGTCGGCGGCCTGCAGCTCTATCCGCGCGCCAACTGCCTCGACCGCGAGACGGCGCTTCGGATGTGGACCGAGAAGGTGCAGTGGTTCTCCAACGAGGAGGGCAAGAAGGGGCGCATCGAGAAGGGGCAGTTCGCCGACCTGATCGTGCCGAACAAGGACTACTTCCACTGCGCCGAGGACGAGATCTCGTTCCTGACCTCGGACCTGACCATGGTCGGCGGCAAGATCGTCTATGCGGCGGGAGACTTCGCCGCCCACGACGAGAACACGGTGCCGCCGGCGATGCCCGACTGGTCGCCGGTCCGCACCTTCGGCGGCTATGCCGCCTGGGGCGAGCCCGACGGTGCGGGCAAGAACTCGCTGCGGTGCACCGCCATCACGGCGTGCGGCTGCGCCAGCAACTGCGGCGTCCATGGTCACGACCATGCCGGCGCCTGGACGTCAAAGCTGCCGATTGGCGATCTCAAGGGCTTCTTCGGGGCGCTCGGCTGCTCCTGCTGGGCCGTGTGACGATGAAGGAAGGGAGACGCGAAATGAGAACGATCGTCGGCGCTGTCGCGATGGCTGCCTCCATCCTGATCACTTCTTCGGCCGCACTCGGCGGTGATGGTGCACCTGCAAAGGATAACAAGCGCCCCTCTTGGGCGAAGGTCGTGGTGAACCAATCGCCAGCGAAGGCGGGTGCCTATTACAAAGGCATTTCCCGGACCGCGTTCAGCAACTCGAAATGGCCGCAAACGCGATGAGGGCGGCCTAGCCGTCCGTTAAGCCGACGACCATCTGACAAGGAACCCAAATGCCGAGCCTGTCTTCTCTCGAAAACAATCTTGCTGCCCGCCTGCGATCGGTGCTCACCAACCGGTGGATCGTATTCATCGGCCTGCTGGCGCTCTGCTCGGCCTACATCCAGGGACCGTTGACGAAGATACTCGACTTTCCGGGCGCGCTGGCCGAGATGGATCACTTCGGCCTGCATCCGGCGCCGCTCTTTGCCATCGGGGTAATCGTCTTCGAGCTTCTGATGTCGGCCCTCATTCTCACGGGGTTCTATCGCTGGGCGGCGGCAATCGCGCTCGCGGCCTTCACGCTCGCCGCAACTTTCCTCGCTTTCCGCTTCTGGGAGCTGCCGCCGGGCATGGATCGTGCGATGGCGACGAACGGCTTCTTCGAGCATATCGGCCTGGCGGGTGCCTTCCTGCTCGTCGCCTGCTACGATCTGCGCGAACGGGCATCCGCAGGGAGGGCTTCGCAGTGACGGCAGCGAAAGAGAGCGCTGGCACGTTTGCGCCGTTGCGGCAGAAGGTTTTTGCGGTCCTGTGGGTCGCAACGATCATCGGCAATACCGGCAGCTTTGTCCGTGATGTCGCGAGCTCCTGGCTTGTCACCGACCTATCGGCGACTCCGGCCGCCGTTTCCATGGTTCAGGCGGCAGCGACGCTGCCGATCTTCCTGCTCGCCATTCCTGCAGGGGTGCTCTCGGATATTCTCGACCGGCGCAAGTTCCTGATCGCCGTGCAGTTCCTGCTTGCATCCGCAAGTCTCTGCCTGCTGTTTCTCTCCGCCACGGGCCTGCAGTCCGTGAGCTCGCTGATTGCCCTGACCTTCGTTGGCGGCATAGGGGCCGCTCTCGTCGCCCCCACCTGGCAGGCGATCGTGCCGGAACTCGTTCTGCGGCAGGACGTCAAGGGCGCGGTGGCGCTGAACTCGCTCGGCATCAACATCGCCCGCGCGATCGGACCCGCGCTCGGCGGTCTGCTGCTTGCCTGGCTCGGTGCAGCCGTCACCTACGGTGTCGATGTCATCAGCTATGTCTTCGTCATTGCTGCGCTTCTCTGGTGGCGGCGCGGCGTATCAGACGACGATGCCCTTGCGGAGCGCTTCTTCGGCGCCTTCCGGGCGGGCTTGCGCTATGCGCGCGCCAGCCATGAGTTGCACGTGGTCCTGCTGCGTGCAGCGGTGTTCTTCGCCTTTTCGAGTGCGATCTGGGCGCTGCTGCCGCTGGTCGCCCGGCAGCTTCTCGGCGGTGGCGCCAGCTTCTACGGTATCCTGCTCGGCGCCGTCGGCGCGGGTGCAATCGGCGGCGCGCTGGTGATGCCGCGCCTTCGTGCCCGGATGGATGCAGACGGGTTGCTGCTGATGTCGGCGGTGCTCACGGCTGCGGTGATGGGCGTACTCTCGTTCGCACCGGCGCAATGGGTGGCGGTTGTCGCCTTGCTGGTTTGCGGTGCCGCCTGGATAACGGCGCTGACGACGTTGAACAGCACCGCGCAAGCCATCCTTCCCAACTGGGTGCGGGGGCGCACGCTCGCCGTCTATCTCACGGTCTTCAACGGAGCCATGACCGGCGGCAGCCTGGCCTGGGGCGCCATCGCCGAGGCGATCGGCGTGCCCTTCACGCTCGCGGTGGCGGCCATCGGCCTTCTTTGCGTCGGGTTCGTTTTCCACGCCATGAAACTGCCGAAGGGCGAAGCGGACCTTATTCCCTCCAACCACTGGCCGGAGCCGCTGACCAGCGAGCCGGTCGAACACGATCGCGGCCCCGTGCTCGTGCTGATCGAGTACACGATTGACAAGGCGGATCGCTCCGAGTTTCTGCAGGCGCTCGCCCGCCTGTCGCACGAGCGCCGCCGCGACGGCGCCTATGGCTGGGGCGTGACCGAGGACGCGGCTGATAGCGGCCGCATGGTGGAGTGGTTCATGGTCGAGTCCTGGGCCGAACATCTGCGCCAGCACAAGCGCGTCTCCAAGGCCGATGCGGATGTCCAGGAGGACGTTCGTCGCTTTCATAAAGGACCGGCGGTGCCGGTCGTACACCACCTTCTCGCGATCAACCGACCTCATCTCGGTTGAAGCGGGTTGCGTTCCCTGGCGCCAGTGCCGGCGCCGTGGAGCGTGCCAGGCATACCACCCTAGAACCCTAACAAAGGAACCGCTCCCATGACCGAGAGCTACGTCAGGACTGATGATGGCGTCGATATCTTCTACAAGGATTGGGGCTCGGGCCAGCCAATCGTCTTTCACCACGGCTGGCCGCTATCGGCAGACGATTGGGACGCGCAGATGCTCTATTTCGTCAACAAGGGCTTTCGCGTCATTGCCCATGACCGCCGTGGCCACGGCCGCTCGACGCAGGTGAGCGAAGGTCATGACATCGCGCATTACGCCAAGGATGTTGCGGCACTGACCAACAAGCTCGGTCTGAGCGATGCGATTCATATCGGCCACTCCACCGGAGGCGGTGAAGCGGTTGCCTATGTGGCGCGTCACGGCGGCGGCAGGGTCGCCAAGCTGATCATCGTCGGTGCTGTGCCGCCGATCATGGTAAAGACGGCGAACAACCCGGGCGGCCTGCCGATCGAGGTGTTCGACGGCTTCCGTGCGGCGCTTGCCGCCAACCGGGCGCAGTTCTTCCTCGACGTTCCGGCCGGCCCCTTCTACGGCTACAACCGGCCGGGTGCCGAGGCATCCGAAGGCGTGATCCGCAACTGGTGGCGCCAGGGCATGATGGGCAGCGCCAAGGCCCATTACGAGGGCATCAAGGCCTTCTCGGAAACCGACTTCACCGAAGACCTCAAGGCGATCGAAGTCCCAACGCTGGTCATGCATGGCGATGACGACCAGATCGTGCCGATCGACGACAGCGCGCGGCTTGCCGTCAAGTTGCTGAAGAACGGCACGCTCAAGGTCTATGAGGGCTACGCCCACGGCATGCTGACGACCCATGCCGACGTCATCAATCCTGACCTGCTTGCCTTCATCAAGGCCTAAAAGGCTGGCATGATCCGCAGCGTCCCGGTACCGCGGACCGTGCCGGGACAGATCTTGATGCCCGCACCGTGTTGAGCGGTGCGGGTTTTATCATTCAGGCGCTTGCCTTGGCGGTTTTGCCAAGGGCGCCCACCAACCGGTCGATGAACACGCGCACCTTGGGCGCGACCAGTTTCGTCGTCGGGTACACGGCCCAGATCGCCAGTGTCTCAGGTGCGGCGTCTTCGAGGCGGATGCGTATCAGCCGCCCTGCATCGAGCGCATCGGCAATGTTCCAGTCGGAGAGCAGGGTGATGCCGGCGCCGGCGAGACACGCCGCGTGGCATCCTTCGATGCTTGTCGACGAGAATCGGCTCTGCAATCGTACATGCGTCTCGTC
The DNA here is from genome assembly GCF_052115125.1 of Ensifer sp. 2TAB8. Taxonomy (NCBI): domain Bacteria; kingdom Pseudomonadati; phylum Pseudomonadota; class Alphaproteobacteria; order Hyphomicrobiales; family Rhizobiaceae; genus Ensifer; species Ensifer sp. 2TAB8. The sequence goes on from NZ_JBFRGB010000008.1 coordinate 153,634, forward strand.
CCCGGCGCTCACAAAGGTCCAATGATTGACGCCGTGCAAGGGCAGGCATTGATGGTTGATGAGATCGCCCGTGGTCCGTGGCCTCCCGTGTTTCTCGACATAGGATGGCGAAGCGACGAGGGAGCGCGGGTTTTCGGCCAGTTTTTTGGCGATCAGGCTGCTGTCCTTCAGGCGTGCGATGCGGATCGCCAGATCGATGCCCGACGCTACCAGATCCGGCATGGTGTCGCTCATATCGAGTGCGACCTTGAGCCCGGGATGATGGTCAAGCAACGAGGGCATGAGCGGAGCAATCAGTTTGGTCGAAAAGGCAACCGGCGCCGAAACGCGCAGGAGCCCGGTCGCCCCCTCATCGCCGCCCTTGAGCAGCGTTCGCGCCTGCTGCTCGGTTTCGAGAAGCGCCTGGGCATAGGGCAGAAAGGTCTCCCCCTCCGGTGTCAGCGACAGCGAGCGGGTGGTGCGATGCATCAGCCGGGCACCAAGCGTCTGCTCCAGGGCTGCGAGCCGCCGCGTCGCGATCATGGGTGTGATGCCAAGCCGTCGCGCGGCCTCGGCGAGACTGCCGCCGCTTGCCGCTGCCGTGAAGACGAGGACTTCTTCGAGGTTCATTGTATCGAATTTCGATATTCTGGTATCAATAATCGCGACACTACAGCGAAAATCGATGATACGATAGATCAAGCCCATCTCCCCAATGAGAAGGGCAAGTGAAATGGATACCAACGAAACGGAGCATTCCGGCCTCTGCCGAGCCCGCCTCTATGCCATGGCCGTCGCCAGCGGCATCGCTGTCGCAAACATCTACAACAATCAGCCGCTGCTCGGCCTCATCGAGGCCGAGTTTCCCGGTGAGCCGGCCATTGGCCTGCTGCCGACGGCGACGCAGCTTGGCTACGCACTGGGCCTGCTGCTTCTGCTGCCGCTCGGCGATATCGTCCGACGGCGGCGGCTGATCGTCGGCCAGTTCCTGGCGATTGCGATCGCGGCCGCTGCTGCAGCTTTGGCGCCGTCATCCATCCTGCTGATCGTCGCCTCAGTGCTGCTGGGGGCCAGCGCCACTGTCGCGCAGCAAATCGTCCCGATCGCTGCGATGCTCTCTACGCCTGACAAACGGGGTGCGGCGATCGGTACGGTCATGGCCGGCGTTTTGACCGGCATCCTGCTCAGCCGCACGATCTCCGGCTTCGTTGGCGCCCACGCCGGCTGGCGCGAGATGTTCTGGGCAAGCGTACCTCTTGCCCTTGCCGCCTCGCTTTTGATGGTCCGGACCTTGCCGGATCTGCGGTCCGCGTTGCGTTTGCCCTATCGCCAAGCCCTTGGTTCGCTCGTAACGCTTTGGCGACGCGAGCCCGCGCTCCGCCTGGCTTCCGTGGTGCAGGCGGCACTGTTCGCCTCTTTCACGGCATTCTGGACCGTGCTTGCACTTTATCTCGCGACACCGCGTTTCAATCTGGGCGCGGATGCTGCCGGCCTGTTCGGCATTGTCGGCGCGATCGGCGTCTTTGCAGCGCCAATCGCCGGCAGGCTGGCAGATCGACGGGGCGCACGGTCCGTCGTCTGGTTCGGGGCGGCGTTGACGCTCTCCGCCTGGGGCATTCTTGGCGTCTGGGCGTCGCTCGCCGGACTGGTGATTGGCGTCATCGTGCTCGATATCGGCATCCAGGTCGGGCTGATCGCCAACCAGCATATCATCTATGCGCTCGAGCCGGCGGCGCGCAGCCGCATCAATACCGTCTTCATGACCAGCATGTTTCTTGGGGGATCGGCAGGTTCGGCCCTGTCCTTCGCCGCCTGGAGCTATGGGGGCTGGTTCGGTGTCAGCGCGCTCGGTTTCGGGCTTGCGGGTCTGGCGCTCGCTGGCATGCTGCTAGCTCGGCGAGCGGCCAGGCTGGCGATCTCGCGCTGACGGCGAGGCTAGGGCGCGCGCTTCTTCGGCCGGCGGACGGCCCGGATCGTTCCGCTTGTACCGCCACCGCAGAAGAAGCGGTCACCGCCATCGGACTCCAGTCCGGAGACACCGAAACCCCGCGGCATCACGATCCGTTCAAGCACAGACCCCGTTTCGGGGTCGATACGCCTCAAGTCGCTGTCGTCGCCTTCCCAGGTGCCGTGCCAGAGCTCACCGTCGATCCAGGTGACGCCTGTCACGACGCGCTTGGATTCGATGGTGCGCAGGATAGCGCCGGTCTCCGGATCGATCTGATGAATCCGCCGGCCCCGATGCTGTCCGACCCAAAGGGTACCCTCTGCCCAGGCAAGGCCGGAATCGCCGCCCCCACCGGGCGCGGGGATGGTTGCCAGTACGCGGCCGCTGGAGGGATCGATCTTCTGGATGCGGTCCTCGGCGATCTGGAACAGATGCTTGCCGTCGAAGGCAGTGCCGGCATGGGCTGCGACATCGATCGAGCGCACCGGCGTCCCGCTTTCGGGATTGAGCGCATTGATCTTGTCGCCGGAGGCAAACCAGATGTTCTCACCGTCGAAGGTGACGCCGTGCACTTGGTCGGCCCCGGGGAAGGGGCCATATTCGCGGAGGATTTCGGCTTCGGATCGTTTCATGGTCTCCATCCTAATCGCTTAGCAGTGGGCCCGGGAGTAACAAGACTGTCGGGAATGTCGGCACCGGCGGGATCACCCAGCGTCGCGCCCGCCCGCGACCGACTGGAAACACCTTCTTTTCCGCGGAAAGCTCTTCGAGCGCCCGCTGTACGGTGCGGGGGCTGGCGTCGAGCGCGATCGCGAGGGCGGAACTCGACCATGCCTCGCCGTCGCCGAGCAGCGCGAGCACGGCCGCATGCCGCTCATCGACCGGCGGTGCCAGCACCATGACTGCGTGATTACCTTGGGGAGCCAGCCGGAAACCGTCGCTGGTCGCGCTGATATCCGCGAAAGCACGGAGTTCGTCGCGAAGCCGGCCGATCTCGACCCTCAGTCTTGCGCGATGGGACTCGTCGACATGTTTCGCCCCGAAGGCACGGGCGAGCAAGGCGCGCCGCGAGACGTCGGCCGGCCAAGCCTCTCCGAGTGCCCGCACGAGCGCGAAGAGCACCGGTCGGGTTGAAAGCGAAACGGCGGCAGCTTCACGTCGGACCACATTCCGGCAGGCGTCGATGACGAGGGCGCCGGAAGCAAACAGGGTTTCGACTTCCTCAAGCCGCAGCAGGCGCGCGTCTCCGCCGGCCAGAAGCCGGGCGGCCGGCATCTCCAGCACGAGGGCCGCGCCTTCGACTTCGGCAACCAGCGCCGGTATACCGGTCGCGCGCGCCGCCTGGGTTGCCCGGGCGAAGGCGCTGGCCGCGGTAGCGGTCTGCAGTCGCCGCACGGCGATGCCGGCCACGGCAAGCTCGTGCGTGGCTCTCGCCGGCGGTGTCAGCCTGCCCGGATCGACACCGGCGAGCATCTGTTCGGCTTCGTCGAGACGGCCGATCAGCAGCAAGCGTCGAGCGCCGAGGTTGCGGGCGTGGGCGGCATTGAGGTGGTCGCCATGGGCTTCGAGCGTGGCGCGGGCGGTTTCGAGTGCCTTCATCGGCCAGGAGAGGTCTCGCGAGACGATGGCGATTTCCGCCTCGGCGACGATGCATCGCGCGCGGGCGACAGCCTCCTTCGGGCCAAAACCGCGCGCCGCCGCCTTCAACAGCGTCTTGGCGCGCACGAGATCGCCGAGCTGAGCCATCGCGATGCCGCGCAACGCCAAAGCCGGCGGGTCGTCGCGCAGGCCAACGCGCTTCAGCACGCCGAGCAGATCTCCGGCCGCCAGCGCCTGGCCAGCCGCGGTAATCAGCGAATCCATCTAAATCCCGTCACACTTGTCACTCCCCCCAACAGTGCTTCGGCCTCTATCTATTGCCTGAACGGCACGCGACAACAGAGAGGACCTTGGAAGCACAATCAAGTGGCTTGGATCCGAAGCGGTTGAAGGTGTGCCGCGCGACGCAGGCGAACCTGCAATATTTATGAAATTCTGCAAGATGCGATGTCGGCTTTGCGTCGGCGCCTGCGTCTTACAGCAACCAGCAAGAGGAGGTGCTGTGCACATCCGAACCTGCTGCGCGATCAGTTTGCACGTTATCGGCGCTGCCGGCCGTCTGACCGGGCGCCGCCAAGGAGATTGCAATGAGCAATTCGTTTTATCGTTGGGTCATCGTGGCGGCGGGCGGCCTGCTTGGCTGCCTGGCAATCGGCGCCATGTTCTCGCTTCCAGTCTTCCTGCTGCCGATCTCGCGTGACACCGGCTGGTCCGTCACCGGAGTCTCCAGCGCAATGACCATCGGCTTTTTGGCGATGGCATTCGCCAGCATCGCCTGGGGCAGTCTCTCCGATCGCTGGGGTGCGCGGCCGATCGTGCTCATCGGCTCGGTGCTTCTCGCCGTCAGCCTGATGGCGGCAAGCAGGGCGACATCGCTGATCGCCTTCCAGTTCGTCTTCGGCGTTGTCGTGGGTATCGCGACGGCGGCGATCTTCGCGCCGATGATGGCCTGCGTCACCGGCTGGTTCGATACGCATCGGAGCCTTGCGGTCTCGCTCGTTTCGGCCGGCATGGGCATGGCGCCGATGACGATGTCGCCTTTCGCGGCCTGGCTGGTTTCGGCCTACGATTGGAGAACAGCCCTGCAGATCATCGGCGTCGTCGTCGCCGTCGTGATGATTCCGGTCTCGCTTCTCGTTCGCAAGGCGCCGGCACTGGCTGGAGGGGCTGCGGCCGCCTCTCCGGAGGAAGAGGCGCAGTCGTCGATGACGACGAGCCAGGTGCTGAAATCGCCGCTCTTCATCATTCTGCTGCTGACAAACTTCTTTTGCTGCGCCACCCATTCCGGGCCGATCTTCCACACGGTGAGCTATGCCATCACCTGCGGCATTCCGGTGATGGCGGCAGTCTCGATCTATAGCGTCGAGGGGCTCGCCGGCATGGGTGGCCGCGTCGTCTTCGGCCTGCTCGGTGATCGCTTCGGGGCCAAGCGCGTGCTGGTTCTCGGGCTGCTGGCCCAGGCTTTCGGCGCGCTCGCCTATGTCTTTGCCGCGGGGCTCGGCTCGTTCTACGCCGTCGCCGCCCTGTTTGGCTTCATCTATGCCGGTGTCATGCCGCTCTATGCCGTGCTCGCCCGCGAGAACTTCCCCTTGCGGATGATGGGGACCGTGATCGGCGGAACGGCCATGGCCGGCAGCCTGGGCATGGCGACGGGACCGATTGCCGGTGGTCTGATCTATGATGCGCTGGCGAGCTATACTTGGCTTTACATCGGCTCCTGGGGCATCGGCCTTGGCGCGTTCCTGATCGCGCTCACCTTCAGGCCCGCGCCGCGATACCGGCAGGCGGTCGCTGCGGCATGACGCAACCGCGCTAGGGACCAATCGATCGGGCTCCGCCTGATAGGTGGAGCCCGATCATGTTGTTGTCCGTTTTTATCCGAGATGCTTTCCCGGCTTAGCGGTCGTCAACCTTCACCGTTCTTGCGCCGACATGAAGTGCCCGGCCGGCGCCCATGCCCATGATCGCCACACCGATGCCAAGGGCGATGAAGAGAACGGAACTCGCCGCAAAGCTGCCGGTCCAGCTGCGGATGAAGCCGACGAGCAGCGGACCGATGGCAGCGAGCACGTAACCGACGCCCTGCGCCATCCCAGAAAGATGCGCGGCGACGTGGGAATCGGGCGAGCGCAGCACGATGAGGGTCATCGCCGCGGCGATCAGGCCGCCCTGGCCGATCCCCTGAAGAACGGCCCAGACGAGCACTGTCGAAAGCGGCGCGAAAAGGATACCGATCAGCGCGATGACGGCAGCGGCGACGAGCGCCACGCAGACGGCGCGCTGGTCGCGGCGACGGACGGCGAACGAAGGCACAGCCAAGCAGGTAACGACCTGCATCATGATCGACGCGGATACGACGGCGCCGGCGGTTGCAGCATCGAGGCCGCGCTCGCGAAGGATCGGCGCCATCCAGCCGAAGACGCAATAGGCGAGCGCCGACTGCAGCCCCATGAACAGCGTCACCTGCCAGGCGAGGCGATCGCGCCAGAGGCCGACGACGCGGAAGCCGGTGTGACGGGCCTGCGCCTTGCCGCGCAAGGCCTGCGGTGCCCAGATCAAAAGCACGATTAGGGCAGGCACGGCCCAGGCGGCGAGCGCGCCGGACCAGGAGCCGACCACATGATGCTCGATCGTGAGCGTCAGGCCGGCGGCGCTGGCAGCACCCGCGCAGAGCGCCATGGTGTAGAGGCCCGTCATCATCGCGGCCCGATCGGGGAAGTCACGCTTGACGAGGCCGGGGAGAAGCACGTTGCCGACCGCGATCGCCGCACCGGCGGCGAAGGTCGCGATGAACAGCAACGGCACGGACTGGACGCCGCGCAGGCCGGTGCCCAGCGTCAGGAGCAACAGCACACCCAGAAGTGTGCGCTCGGCGCCGAAGCGTTGGGCGAGCTTTGGTGCAAGGGGCGCGAAGATGCCGAGGCAGACCACCGGCAGGGTGGTAAGCACGCTGGCGCCGGCGGTTGACAGGCCGGTTGCCTGCATCACCTCGGGCAGCAGCACCGAGAGGCTCGAAAACAGCGGCCGCAGGTTGAAGGCGATCAGGACGAGGCTCACGCCGAGAAGGATGCGGGCACGGCGGCTCAAGACCGGCGGTTGCGGTGCCGGCAGGCTGTCGGCCTCGGCGTCGATCAGCTGGTCTTCGAGGTCGAGTGGCTCGGCCGTCTCGGCCTTGTGAGGGTCGCGAAAAGTCTGGTTCATTGGGTCAAGAGCCGATCAAGTTCAGTGAGGACGGGCGCCATGAACGCCCGCACGGAGGCTGCGGCCTTGTCCGGATCACTGGTTGCAATCGCCTCGACGATCGCCGCATGCGCCCGGTCGTCCGGCTCGGGCAGATCGCCGCGAAGGGTCGAGTGGATGGTTTCGAGGATGGCCGAGGTAAAGAAATCATAGAGCTCGACGATCGCCCTGTTGCCCGATGCCTCGACGATCGATCTGTGGAAGGCGATGTCGCGTTGACCGAAGGCGTCGCGTCCACCATCGGTCACGGTGCCGCGGGCGCCAAGCAGCTTGAGCATGCGATCGAGGTCTTCAGGCGTATGGCGCAGCGCCGCCAGCCGTGCCGCCTCGACGTCGAGTGCCGCGCGTGCTTCCCACTGATCGCGAAGACCTGTGCGTTTGACCCGGTCGAGTGCGCCCGAGGCATCGACGGTGGAACGGACATAGGTGCCAGAGCCTTGGCGGGCGTCGAGCAGGCCCTTCGAGATTAGCACTCGAACGGCCTCACGCACGGTGCCGCGGCTGACCGCCAGCAGTTCCGTGAGCGCCGTCTCATTAGGTATGCGCTCGCCGACGGCCCAGCGGCCGCTGAGGATTTCCGCCCGCAGGCTTTCAGCCGTGCTTTCAGCGAGATTGGTGCGATTAATCGGTCGCATCGTCTGCTCATCAAGTCATCAGATGATTTTACCGATAAGCCGAGTTGATGCGCGAGTCAATCAGGGTAAGGCGCAGCCGAGGCCGAGCGGCGGTGAGTTCTTCCGCTGCGATCTGTCATTTCGGAAAAGCAACAGCCAGCGCTGCCGGCGGAGACCGGGAGCACTGACGTGAAGGATCGACTTGCGTGGGCCGCAATGCCGCCGAACAGCTATCTCAGTTGAGCCTGAGGTCGAGGCCTGGATGCAGCTTCTTGAGGTTCGGCAAAGATTTCGATTGCCACGGGATTTCGGAGGTCCCGCGCACCGTCAATTGCACGTTCGGGCGGTTGCGCGCCTCGATCGTCAGCTTGGCGAGTAGGTTGATCCCGGACGAGTTCAGAAACTGCAGTTCCGTGAGATCGATGGTGATGTGCTCAGGCTCGGTTTCCAGCACGCTCATGACGGTCGAGAAGATCGGGGCATAGGCTTCCGTTCCTGACAGCCGCATGGTGCCTTCGAAATGGATATCGTTGCCTTCGGACCAAACGCGATACTCTTCTTCGTCCTTATTTTCCATGTTCACCGGCTCATCAGTTCGAGAGGTCTGGGACCGCAATGGAGGCATAAGTCTCCAGCGAGGTTTCTCCGTCGTCTCCCCGGGCACCAAAAACCCAAGCGAAACGAACGCCATAATCGCTCATCAGCGTCAAAAGACCAAGCCCCGAGCCGCTCTTGCTGAGCCCGTTTGCATTGGCTTCGATACGCTCGATGAGCAGGTCTCCGGGGTCGCCGTCGGCGATCTCGGAAAGCAGGTCCTGAAAGCGCGCAGCCGCCTCGTTGTCGATGACGTTGGAGACTTTCGTGCGGAAGCTGTTTGCTTCGAGAGCGGCTTCTACCATAACCGCACCGGAGGCACGGAACTTCACCGCATTCTCGACCAGCTCGTTGGTCAGGTAGCCGATGTTGTGCCGGACTTCCCGATAGGTATTGCGCGAGGCGCGATAGCGCAGCGCCGCGAGCTCGGCCACGAAATCCGAAGCCATGGCGCAATGCTTCCAACTGAGGTCCAGCGGGCCGTCATAGAGGCGCAGCCGCGTCATCCTCTGGTGGGCGCCGATCGTCAGGTCCGCCAGTCCGTAGAGCGTGGTCATCTGATCACCTGTGTCTCATGACGACGAGCGTGATGTCGTCGTAAATCTTCTGCTTGCCGATATGCGCCATCAGGTCCTCGATGATACCCGATTTGACGTCCTCGGCGCTCTGTCCGTAAAACTTCCCGGCACTCTCGCACAGTCGCTCGATGCCAAACAATTCGCCCTTGGCGTTCGCCGCCTCGGTCACGCCGTCCGTGTGCAGCACGATCATGTCGCCGCGGCCGAAGGAGATCTCGCGGGTGGCAACAAAGCGCGAAATGTCCGATTCCAGGCCGATCGGCAGGCCGAGGTCGAGGGTGTCGATCCGCTCGATTTCCGCACCCTTGCGCACGACGATCAGTTCCTCGTGCTGCCCCGACAGCGTCAGGCGGCCAGCGTCGTAATCGAGGAAGGCCAACGACAGATGCTTGTCGGTATTGGTCCGCACGATGTTCTTGTAGATGGCGCGGTTGAGCCGGTTGAGGAACACTTCAGGGTCCATGTCGCCGGCTTCCTGCAAGGCGCGGGCGACGGACTGCACCATCAGCATCAGCACACCGCTTTCAAGGCCATGACCRGTGACGTCGCCGATGCCGATCTTGAGCCGCTCGCCGTCGCGCAGCACGTCGTAGTAGTCGCCCCCCACCTCGTCGGCCGGGCGCATATAGGCGGCGATTTCGAGGTCGGCGATTTCAGCGAGCTCACCGGCCTTCGGCAGCACCATCATCTGGATCTGCTTGGCGACAGCGAGTTCGGCGCCAAGGCGCAGGTTTTCGCTACGCAGTTGGGTATTCAGCGTCGAAATCTGGTGGTTGGCGTCTTCGAGCTGCTTGGTGCGTTCGGTCACCAGGTTTTCGAGGTTCTCCGTGTGGTAGCTGATCTCCTCGGCCATTCGATTGAACGCGATACCGGCTTCACCGACTTCGTCGCGCGTCGTGATGGGCACCCGGACGGAATAGTCCTTCGCCTCGATGCTGGTTGCCGCTTCGGCGAGCGCGCTGATGCCACGCGTAACCCGCTTGGAAATACCGAACACGGCGAGCGTGACGAACAGCAGCGAAGCGAGCAGCGCCAGGATCTGGTAGATCAAGATGCGGTTCGTCGCTTCAGAGATACTCGCCTGTGCCGCAAACAGCGAGGCATAGATCTCCCGCTCCGGCACCACGATGCCGATCGACATGGTCTCGCGGCGCACAGGGCCGGACACCCAGAGGTTCTCCGGCTCGAGCTGCTTCAGGAGCATGAGATAGGGGACTTTCTCACCGCCCTCGTCGAGCAGCACCCGCTGAATGGCGCCATCGGTGCCAAGCGGCAGCTCTGCGATTGCGGGCTGCACACTGCGGCGCAGCGAACGCTCCAACCCGGTAACGCCCTGCCCACCCGTGTCGCTGGACCGCCTCAGACCGATCACCTTTTCGCCGACCGGATTGATGGCAAGCACGTTGCCGTCGGACATCGCCAGAAACCCGAAGCCGCTGTCGCCGACCTTGACGCTTTCGACCACCTCGGCCAGTTGGTCGAGGGTGATGTCGGTTCCGGTCGCTCCGGCGACACGCTTGCGGTCAGGCGTCCAGAGCGGTTGGAAGAAACTGACGATCAGCTTGCCCGAGGCGGCATCGGTGTAAGGCGCCGTCTGTGTGGTATCGGCTGCAACGGGCCTGAGGCTTGGATTCTTCGCCCATTCCTCCCAGGACTCGTAGAGGCCGGGGAAGAAGAAGTTCCAGAAGTTGGCCGCGTTGTGGCCGGGGTAGAGACGGTCGAACGTCTGCGCCTGATCGGCATAGGGCGCCATCCGCAAGATCGGCCGTTCCTTTGGCCCGACGTAGTACATCTGCAGTTTGGACCGGCCGTGCGCAAGCAGGGCGGGCGCGACCAGATCGAGAACGGCGCTGTTCTCGATGTCGGTCTGCACCTCGGGAAGTGGCCGGTGGTCGGGGCCCAGGAGATAGCTCCAAACGCTGACGCTCGAGAGCGGACCCCGAAGGTTCTGCGCCCACCCACCTTTGGAATCGTATTCCACGGTCACGGATTCCGGTGCATGCCGGGCAAGTGCCTCTCCGACGTCGGAGCGGCGCACGGGGCGGTCGATCTGCGCCTGGAGCACGCCCGCAAGCGTGGCGACGTCGGCGTGAACCTGGCCGAGCAAAAGATTAACCCGCGCGGCCGTCGATTCCGCGTAGGTGAGCATGTAGTCTTCGTTGGCCTTTTGCAGGCCCTGTCCGACCTCGGTTGTCGCGTCGCGCGACAGCCTTTGAACGTTCCAGAGCGCCAGACCGCCTGTCAGCAGGAGGTCAAAGAGCACGGCGCTGCCCACGACCAGCACGAACTTGGCGCGGAAGGATCTCAAGCCGAACCGGGGACGTTGGATAGTGCTCGCGTTCATAGTGGTTTGCGCCCGGACGCTGCCCAGATCGGCCAGCCCGCATAACCCTTTGGATGCAGTGCAGCGAAGATGTGATCCCGGAAGCCCTGGCGGAACCGCTCGATGAATTCGGGTGCTTCGCCGTGCCTCACCGCCATGTCCGCAAACATCTTCTCCCAGCCGGCGATGATATCGGCGAAATCCTGTGGGTCACCGTCCAGATTGGTGACCATGAAGGATTCGACCAGGATGTCGTCGAAGCCCGTGTCGGCGAGATAGCGCCTGCTCTTCGGCCCGAACTCCACATCTATCTCGAAATTGCTCAATAGCCGTGCGAGCTCATTGTAGGTCCATTGGATGCTTTGCGCCCGCGGTTCGCCGAGGCAGTGCGAGTTCTTCTCGTTGGTGATGTAGACACGGCCGCCCGGCTTCACGATCCGATAGAGTTCCTTGAGAAGCAGCTCCGGCTGATTGAAGACCTGCAGCGAGTGGCGGCAGCTCACGAAGTCGAACTGGTTGTCCTCAAGCAGCATCTCCGACGCGTCGCCGTAGGTGTATTCGATACCCGTCACGCCGAATTCGGCGGCCACGTTGCGGGCATAGGCGAGGCTCGGCTTCGAGTGGTCGAGGGCGACGATCCGCGACGGCTGGAACTCCTTCTGCGCGAGCACGGCGAAATCGCCGATGCCGCAGCAGATGTCGGCCATGGCGATGCCCGGCCGCATGCCGTGGCGCGGCAGGATGTCTCGTTCGTGGCGCCAGGTCAATTTCGTCTGCGCGCGCAGGATTGGAATGAAGCTCGTATCCTCGAAGTAGTCCTGGCCGGGATAGAACATCGAATCATAGACCTCGACGGAGATCTGCGGCTCGATTGTGCTCAGGTGCCGGAACATGCGCGTCGTCCAGCTGACGACGCTCGAAGTGACGACGATCAGGCGCAGGTCCGACCGCTCCCGGCAGGCGTCGAGGGCGACCCGGATGAAGGCCTGGAAGGCCGTGTTGTTCATCTGGATGAGGCGCTTCACATCGATGTAGAGAACGCCGCGCACCGCATCGATCGCTTCCCGCAGCGCGTGAATGCTCTCGGCGATTTCATCGATCGAACGCGGCCGGATCGTTCCGGCGAGCGAGAAGATCTGGCTGTTCGGATCGAAGTCAACCTTGAAGCGCTGAGTAAGGCCCGCCGCGATCAACTCACCATTCCTTCAAGAGGAAGGTCCACGATCAGGGTGATTGCCGGCGCCGCATCCTCGTCAAGCCGGAGGCGGGCGTCATAGTTGACTGCGAGGTCCAGAAGCACCGATTCCCGGCTGGGGGCAAGATCGTTGGAAATGGCGTCGAGATAGCGGGCCTGGGCATCGCTCTCACGGGTTCTCGATACCGCCTCGCGATAGAAGCGCACCTGAGCCGGCGGGCATGGAAAGCTCAGCTGAACCCGTTCCGTGGCGCCTTGGCGATAGATCGACAGGCCAATTTTCCCGTCGGTGGTACCGCCGCGAAATGAAACTTCGAGAAGCTCGTTCAAGGCGGAGGAGAAGAAGTTCGAATGCCGCACCGGATCGGCTCTGTTGTGGCTGATCATGCGGGCGAGGTAGCTCGAAACATGGTCGCAGTGATGCCAGTCCGAGAGGAAATCTTCCATCTCCATATCGAACTGCAGCAGGGGCTCGAAAGCCGCCTCCGTGGTCTTATTGACAGTTGCACCCATACAGCAATGTCCTCCGCACCCCGAACTCTGCCACGGCCATAACGCAGTTTCTATAATGATTTGTAACCAGGCACCCCCCGGATCTTGCACGTAAACAACCCAGGTTTTGCGCCGCGTTTCACGGCGCGCAACGCACGGATGCCGCTAGAGCGTCGCCATTGCCGACGAGCGGCGGAGATAGGCGCCGATCGCTTCAGCCGGCATGGGCATGCCCAGGAAATAGCCCTGCAGCCGGTCGCATCCCTCTTTTCGCAGCCAGACCGCCTGTCCCATCGTTTCCACGCCTTCGGCGGTGACCCGCATGCCAAGGCCATGCGCAAGCCCGATGATCGATCGAACGATTGTCTGGCTCTTCTCGTCGCTCTCGAGGTCCTTGATGAAATATCGGTCGATCTTGATTGTGTCGAAGGGGAAGTTCTTGAGGTAGCTGAGTGAGGAGTAGAAGGTGCCGAAATCGTCGAGCGAGATCTGGATGCCCAGCACGTTCAGCGTATTCAGCGTGTCCAGATTGTTGGTGGTGCGCTCAAGCAGGACCGTTTCCGTAACTTCCAACTCGAGCCGATCAGCCCTGAGGCCCGCCATGTCGAGCGCCTGGGCGATGCGGTCGGTCAGTCCCTCCCGCAGGAATTCGGCCGGCGACAGATTGACGGCGACGGTGAAGTGCGACGGCCAGGTGGCGGCCTGCCGGCAGGCCTCTTCCAGCACCCATTGGCCGATCTCGTTCATCAATCCGTCGGCTTCCGCCATGGGAATGAAGACGTTGGGTGGGATGACACCCACCAGCGGATGGTGCCAGCGCACCAACGCTTCGAAGCCGACGATCGAGAACGGCGGTTCGACGAGCGGCTGGTACTCGATGGAAAACTGGTTGTCCTGTAGCGCAGTGCGCAGGCTGCGACGGAGCATTTCTCGCTGCTCCAGCACGATCAACATGGAGCGGCTGAACGTTTTTGCGCGTCCCCGTCCGTCCTTCTTTGCGGCATAGAGGGCGATATCCGCCGCCTTCATCAACTGCTCGATCTCGTTGCCGTCGTTGGGAGCGATGGCAATGCCAATGCTGGCGCCGACGAAAACCGCGATGCCGTCGATCGTGAACGGCTCATTGAACGACTGGATCAAGGCCTCTGCAAGATATTCGGCATCCGTCGGCTGATCGCTGTGGCGCTGGATGACGGCGAATTCGTCACCGGCGAGGCGATAGGCCACCTCGCCATCGCGGAGCGCGCCGCGAATGCGCTCGGCCGCCATCTTGAGCACGGCGTCGCCGGCGCCGTGGCCGAGCGTATCGTTGACCGGCTTGAAATCGTCGAGGTCGATCTGCATCAGTGCCAGCTTTTCGCCGGGCGTCGGCAGGATGTTCTGCAGGTCGTCGCTGAATTGGCGGCGATTAGGCAGGCCCGTCAGCACATCGTGCGTTGCCTGGTGCAGGAGCAGCGCCCGTTCGCTCTCGCCATGGCTGCCGACCTCGCGGCGTGTCGAGCGGCCGCTGGTTTCAAGCACGCCGATGCCGCGCAAGGCGCGGAAGACCAGAAGCGTGCGCTTGGACTTGGTGTTGGCGTCGATGACTTCAACGCTTCTGGGCACGCCGTTTGCGATCACCGACGCGACCGTCGCCTTTGAGGCAGGGGCCAGCAGTTCGGGATAGAGGTGCCACAAGGTTGCATCGACCAGCGTCCCGACTTCGTAGGTCTCCTGGAGCGCCGGCGACGCGCCGGTCAGGTGAAACGCCTCGTCGTAGAACGAGAGGATGTCATCGGCGTTGGCCGCGACGGGATCTTGCACTGAAGCTGAAGCAGACAAGTTTGCGTCAGTGTCCGGCATACTTGCCTTTCCCTTTCTGTTCCGAACTCGCCCGGGGACAGCAGCGGTCGCGGCTCCCGGGGACACCGCCACGCGCGGCATTGCGGCGTGGGTCGTCCTTCTCCAAAGCTATCGCGCGACGTATCCGGGTCAATGCCCTTGCCGCACGCTGATAATGGCCTGTGGAAACCTCGCTTCGAAACATGGCGAGCCTGGCGTGGCAGCCATTGCCCCGCACGGTTGTATATGAGCTCCTTCTTTTATCATTTACCATCATTGCATGCAATTTGGTGTCGGTTCGATCCTGCGCCAAAGGTTGGCCCATACAGCAATCCCATTGCAGGACAGCGGCCTGAAGCACGGTTTGCGGCGCCAGGTCGACCTCCCGGGCCTCGACGAATGGTTGATTTGGACGGGCGAGCGGCGGGTTCCGTTTTCCTCCGGTGCCGGTTAACCATAAAAGAAGAAATCGGGGGATTGGACGGCCGCTCTCCGGTTCATAACGGCGCCTTGGCACATCGTGCTCAAGGATCGGCCGCCTGGTTGAGGCGGCCGATCCTTGAACGGTGATCAGTGCGTGCTCAGAATCACGTCGGTCTTCTGGAAGGTCCGCACGTCGATCAGGCCCTTGTCGGAAATCCTGAGTTCCGGGATGACGACGAGCGCCAGCAGCGAGTGCTGCATATAGGCGTTGTTCAGCCGGCAGCCGCAGGCGCGCATGGCCTCGACGATGGCAGCGGCCTTCTCGGCGACGACCTCTGCCCGCTGATCCGACATCAGCCCGGCGACGGGCAGCTCTACCAGGGCCAGTTCGCGGCCTTCCTTGATGACGACGATGCCGCCGCCGACCTCGTGCAGCCGGTTGGCGGCCTTGGCCATGTCCGCCTTGTTCGTGCCGACGACGATCATGTGGTGGCTGTCATGCGCGACCGTGCTCGCCATGGCGCAATCGCTGTCATAGCCGAAGCCGGAGACGAAGGCGTTGACCACGTCGCCGGTGCCGCGGTGGCGCTCGACGAGTGCGATCTGGCAGACGTCGTTGGCCCGGTCCATCTGCACGAGGCCGTTCTCGATTGCGACTTCGGCCTGAAGCGCCCGCGTCGGCGCCTGGTTCTCGACGACGCCGATCACGTTGACCCGCGCGCGTGTCGCCCGCGCATTGGATGGGATGTCGAAATCCGCCGCGGCCAGCACCCGGCCGAGATGGACGGTGTTGCAGGCGCTTTCCGGATAGACGTAGGCTGGGATATCGCGCACCAGCGCGCCATTCTCCGCCATCAGTTCGCCACGGGCAAAGACCATTTCGATCGGCAATGCGGCAAGGTCGGAGGTCACGATCAGGTCTGCGCGCCGGCCTGGCGCGATGGAGCCGATTTCGCGCTCCAGGCCGAAGTGCTGGGCGGTGTTGAGCGTCGCCATCTGGATCGCGGTGACGGGCTTCAGACCTTGTGCGATCGCATGGCGGACCACGCGGTTCATGTGCCCGTCGTGAACCAGTGTGCCGGAATGGCTGTCGTCGGTGCAGAGCAGGAAGTTGCGCGGGTCGAGGCCGGATTCGGTGACGGCCTTGATCTGTGCCGCAACGTCGTACCAGGCGGAGCCGAGGCGCAGCATGGCGCGCATGCCCTGGCGTACACGGGCGATCGCGTCGTCGACCGTCGTGCCTTCATGGTCGTCGGCCGGGCCGCCGGCGGCATAGGCGTGGAACTCGCGGCCGAGATGCGGCGAGGCATAGTGCCCACCGACGGTGAGCCGGGCATCCTGGGTGGCGGCGATCTCGGCCATCATCTTCGGGTCATTTCCGGCGACGCCGGGGAAATTCATCATCTCGCCAAGGCCGATGACGTTCGGCCAGGCGAGCGCTTCCGCGACATCCTGCGCGGAAAGTTCGGCGCCGGCGGTTTCAAGGCCCGGCGCGCTCGGCACGCAGCTAGGCACCTGGACGAGTACGTTGATCGGCAGGCTCTGGGCCTCCTCGTTCATCAGCCGGACGCCGTCAAGGCCGAGCACGTTGGCGATCTCGTGCGGGTCGATGAACATGGTGGTGGTGCCGTGCGGGATGACCGCGCGGCCAAATTCGGTGACGGTGACGAGACCGCTTTCCACATGCATGTGCGCGTCGCAGAGGCCGGGAACGAGATAACGGCCGGCGGCGTCGACGACCTTGGTACCGTCGCCGATCGTGTGGCTGGCGTTCGGGCCCACATAGGCGAAGCGGCCGGCTTTGACGGCGATGTCGGTGCCGGGGATGATTTCGCCGGAGTAGACATTGACCCATTTGCCGTTGCGGATCACGAGATCGGCGGGCTTGCGGCCCATGGCGACATCGACCAGTTCGGGTGCGGTCTTCGACCAGGATTGAAGCATGACAGTTTCCTTCGGATGGGCGATGTCGGCGCCCTGGCATCGAGGGCGCCGAAGGATTTCTGGCGGTTACTGGGTCTGGGCGACGAGCGCTGCGGCAAGCAGGGCCACGAACCACATGACCGGTCTTACATCGCCGGCCCGGCCGCAGACCAGCTTGATCAGCACATAGGCGATGATCGCAAGCGACAGGCCGAGCGTGATCGAGAAGGTGAGCGGGATCAAGACGATCGCAAGGAAGGCAGGGATCGCCTCGTCGAGCGCGCTCCAGCGGATGTTGCTGATCGGTTCGGACATGAACAGACCGGTGAGGATCAGCACTGGTGCGGTCGCGACCGCCGGCACCAGCGAAAGCAGCGGCGACAAGAACAGGAAAGGCACGAAGAGAAGACCCGCGACCAGCGCGACGAGACCCGTGCGTCCGCCCTGCTGGATGCCGGCACCAGATTCGAGATAGACGGTCGCCGGGCTGGTGCCGAGCGGTGCGGAAATCAGCGCCGCGATGGCGTCGACATGCATCGATTCCCGGATGTTGCGCGGCATGCCGTTTTCATCCTTCAGGTCTGCCGCTTCCGCGAGGCCAAGGAATGTCGAGAGCGCCTCGATGAAGTTGGTGAACAGGAAGACGAAGATGAAAGGCAGGTAGATCAGGTTCAGCGCGCCCATGAGATCGATCTGGCCCACGAAGCTGAAATCCGGTGCAGCGGAAAAGCCGCTCCAGTTGACGAGCGTGTGCACATCGGGCGTCTCCGGCCAGAACGCAGCTCCGTCGCCCCACCAGCGGCCGATCGGGATCGACAGGACGGTGGTGAGGATCATGCCGGCCATCATGGCGCCCGGAACCCGCCGCACCACCAGCGCCACCGTCAGCACGAAACCGGCGATGAAGGTGAGGGTGACCGGGTTGAACTGGGTCAGGCCGACGATGGTGTCAGGGTTGGCGACGATGAACTTGGCGTTTTCCAGCCCGATCAGCGCGATGAACAGGCCGATGCCGCAGGCGATGCCATAGCGCAGATCGACCGGGATCGCCTCGATGATCGTCTGGCGAAGGTTGAAGAACGCCATGACGGTGAAGAGCACGCCGGCCCAGAAGACGCAGCCGAGCGCGACCTCAAGCGGCACCTTGGCGCCGACGACCATGGTGTAGGCAAAGAGCGCATTGATGCCCATGCCAGGCGCCACAAGGATGGGGCTACGCGCATAAAGCCCCATGGCGCAGCTGCCGATGAAGCTGACGAGCACCGTCGCCGTCACGCCCGCCGAAAACGGAATGCCCGCATGCGCGAGGATCGAGGGATTGACGACGATGACATAGGAGGCAGCCAGAAAGGTGGTGAGGCCTGCGAGGATCTCGGTGCGGACGGTCGAGCCGAGCCGCGAAATCTGGAAGTAGCGGTCGAGGAGGGCTGCGAGCCAGGATGTCTCCGGACCTGGTGCCGCCTCCACGGTCTTGTTCTGATAGTTCATCTTGTTCCCCTTTTTTTGAACGAAGAAGGGGGCCGGCATGACCGACCCCCTTCCAAGGCATCATTCCGCAGCGACGGCGCGCTCGTCCCCGCCGGCGGGCGAAAACGGCGAGATCACCTTCAGCCCGACGCAGTCGACGACACCGAGATCGGTGATCGCATATTCCGGGATCGCCGTGATCTGCAACACGAACATGTACATGAAGGGCCAGGGCAGCGGGCAGCCGAGGGCTCGCGCGGCGTCGTCGAGCTGATCCTCCAGCGCCGCCATTTCGGCCGGCTCGATATCGGAGACGATGCCGCCGATCGGCAGGTGCAGGAAGGCTTCGACCTTGCCGTTCCTGACCACCACCTGGCCGCCATTGTTGGCGATCAGGTGGTTGATGGCGATGCGCATGTCCTCGAGATCGGCGCCGATGCAGATGATGTTGTTGTCATCGGGCGCGGTGGAGCTGGCAATCGCGCCCTGCTTGAGGCCGAAGCCGGAGGCAAAGGCGACGGGACGGTTGTTCGTCTTGGCGTAGCGTTCGACGACGGTGACGTATTGCACGTCCCTTGCCGGATCGGCGAGGACCTGGCCATCCTTGACGCTAAGTGTCACGTCGCGGCGGGTCCGCACGAAGATCTTTTCCGGGGTGACGGCGATCGCCATGGCGTCCGCCGTTTCGCCGGCGCCGTGATAGGCGACCTTGAGATCGCCGGGCTGGAGCGGCGCGACCTTGACCGAATTGAGAAGGGCGACGCTGCGCTGCGGCGGGATCAGTTCGATCGCCATCTTGCCGTCACGAGCGACGACTTCGCCCTTGGCGACGACGGTTTCGATGCTGAAGTTGCGCAGGTCGTCGACGAGCAGGATATCGGCGGCGCGGCCGGGCGAGATCGAGCCGACCTTGTCGTCGATCCTGAGCGCATCGGCGCCATTGATGGTCGCCATCTGGATCGCTGCCATCGGCGAAATGCCCATGGCGATCGCCATGCGCACCATGTTGTCGAGATGGCCGCGCTTGAGGATGTCGCTCGCTACCACGTCGTCGGTGCAGAAGCTGATGCGGCGCAGCGCCTTGACGCCCATCTCGGTGACGATGCGCAGGTTGTCGGCGAGGAAGTGCGAGATCGAGGATTCGCGTACGACGACATGCATGCCGGCGCGCAGCTTTTCGAGCATTTCTTCCGGCGAGTAGCTTTCGTGATCGGCGCGCACACCCGACTGCTGGTAGCCGTTGAGCCGTGCGCCGCGGGTCATCGGGCAGCAGCCGAGCACGGGAAGCCGGCTCTTTTCAGCAAGTTCGAGCGCCGCCAGAACGTCGGTGTCTTCTTCCTGGATGAA
Source organism: Ensifer sp. 2TAB8 (assembly GCF_052115125.1). Taxonomy (NCBI): domain Bacteria; kingdom Pseudomonadati; phylum Pseudomonadota; class Alphaproteobacteria; order Hyphomicrobiales; family Rhizobiaceae; genus Ensifer; species Ensifer sp. 2TAB8. The sequence continues at coordinate 173,177 of NZ_JBFRGB010000008.1, forward strand.
TTCGCGCACGGTCTCCCAGATGCCGACGCATTCCGGCCAGTGGTGCGTCGCCTGGTGATCGGCCGGGCTGAAATAGTGGCCGACGGTCGAACGCGGCATGGTGTAGGGCGTCTTGCACGGCGCGCCCCAGAATACCCTAAGCGGCGTTTGCTTGGCTTCATCGAGGAACTCGCGCGCAGCGGCGGGGCCGCCGACGACGATGATCTGGTCGAGACCGGTGACGATCGAGGTGGTGCCGAGCGGCACGACAGCCTTGGCAAAGCTCGTCAGCGACATCTTCGAGCATTCGACATGCAGATGTCCGTCGATCATGCCGGGTGCCAGGTACTTTCCGGTGGCGTCGACGATCTTCGTCTCTGGCCCGATATAGTCGGTGATGTCGCCGACCGCGATGATGCGCTCGCCATAGACGGCAACGTCGGCCTGATAGATCTCTTCCGAAACGACGTTGACCAGGCGACCACCGCGGATCGCCAGGGTTGCCTTGCCGCCGGTGCCGGATGCGGCGCGAATGAATTCTCTGATATCGCTCACTGGAACCTCTTCTCCCTTAGCTCCAGTGAATATTCCCAATTCCCACTCGTTTACACAATGGGTCGAAATAGGCTAATCTCTGGACATATCGTACAAGATTTTGGACGAAAGATGGATCTCTCGCTTATCGACTGCTTTGTGAAAGTTGCGGATTCCCGTTCGATTTCAGCGGCTTCCAGGCGCCATCGCCTGCCGAAATCGACGCTCAGCCACAAGATCCGGCAATTGGAGGATGAGTTCGGCATCGAGCTCTTCGTGCGCGAGGGGCACCAACTGCATGTGACCGATGCCGGCGCGGAGTTCCTGCGCTACGCCCGACTGATCCAGTCGAACTGCGACGATGCGGCAACGGCGATGGCGGAGATGCGCCAGGAGGTGGCGGGCACGCTGCGCGTGGGCTCGACCGGCGAATTCGGTACGACGATCACCTCTGAGCTGCTCTACGCCTTTCGCCAGCAATATCCTCAGGTCAATCTCGACGTCGTGTTCCTCTCCTCACGCCAACCCTTTTCCGATGTCACCGAACAGGCGCTTGACGGCATTTTCCACTGGGGCGAGCCTTCCGATGTCGACTATATCAGCCGTAGACTTTCGGTCTCGTCCTACGGCCTCTTCGCCAGCCCGCAATACATCGCCCGACACGGCCAGCCGGATAGTCCGGATGCGCTTGCCGGCCACCGCGGCCTCGTCTTCCGCCAGCCGACGCGGTTGCAGTCGTGGTATCTGACGCAGGCAGCGGACGACGAAGTGGATCTCTTGCCGACATCCACCTGCACCACCAACGACTACTGGACGATCAAGTACTTCGCGGTTGCCGGTGAGGGCATCGCCTATCTGCCCGATTTCTTCGTCGAGACCGAGCGGCAGGCGGGCCTGCTGGAGCCGGTGCTCTCGGACTGGCGCTCGCCGCAGACGGCGATCAACCTCATCTATTCGCGCCGCCGGCACGTCTCGAAGCGGTTCAAGGCCTTCGTCGATTTCTGCATCGACTTCTACCGCGATCGGGACCGGGTGAAGATCCCGCGCTACTACGTGGAGCGTGTCAGCCTCTAGAGGCGAGGCGGAACCATGCAGCGGCGCTTCTACCCCAGCAACGAAGGCAACACGCTGGCGCCATCGACATTGCCGCCGCAGAGCAGGACGACATTCGTCTGGCCGGCGCATCTTCCTGCGATCTGCCGGAAGCCAGCAAGTGCGAGAGCTGCCGCTCCTTCGACCAACATATGCTCATCGAGAAGCACGTCCCGCATCGCCGCGGCAATCTCGGCTTCGGAGCAGGTCACGACCTCATCGACGACGGCCATCGCAAGCCCGAGTGTCATGCTGTCTTCGTCAAGACCGCCGGCGACGGCATCGGCGAGGGTGTCGAGGTGTTCGGTTTCGACCACGCGGCCAGCCTTCATCGAAGCCGCGAGTGCCGCCGAATTTGCCGCGGAGACGCCGATGACGCGGGTCAACGGGCTGAAGCTCTTCAGCACCGAGCCTATGCCGCTGATCAGTCCGCCACCGCCCATGGCGATGAAGACATTGTCGATGCGCTCGGCCTGCTCCAGCAGTTCAAGTGCGATCGTGCCCTGGCCGGCGATGATTTCCGGGTCGTTGTAGGGCGAGACGTAGCCGAGCTTTTCGGTCGCGGCCAGTTGCTGCGCATGCTGTTCGGCAAGCCCGGTTTCGGAACCGTGGAGGACGACGTTGACACCGTAGGCGCGGATGCGCTCCAGCTTCGCCGTCTTGACGATTTCGGGCARCACGACCGYCAGTTTCTGACCGATCGCGCTTGCTGCATGGGCAGCGCCAATGCCGTGATTGCCGGAAGAGGCGGTGATCACCTGATGGTCCCTGGGCAGCGACGTCATTTTGCTCGCAGCACCGCGGATCTTGAAGGAACCGGTCAGCTGCAGGTTTTCCGCCTTGAACAGCACCGACGACGATGCCTGCTGCCCGATCGTGCGCGAGGGGATCAGCGGCGTCTCATAGATGAAGGGACGGATGCGCTGGCGTGCGCGGACAGCGCGTGCGGCCGTGTCGAGGACGTCTTTGGTCATGCGGTTGTTCCTTGGGCACGGCCGAGCAGGCCGAGTTCATCGAGCACGGTGCGGGCGATGGCGATGTCCTGCGTCGCGATCCCCGTCAGGTCCGCGATGGTGATGTCGCGGTCCGAGCGCCGGCCTTCGGCCACATCGGAAAGGATCGCGCCGAGCGCGACACAGCGGTCCACGCCGATCAGCCCGGCGCGCGCCGCCGCGGAGAGTTCACCATGGTCAAGGCATTGCTCGGCGAGATCGACGACCAGCCGGTCGGCGCGCGCAACGAGGGCAATGTCGAGTTCCTGCTTAGCGGGTGCGTCCGCACCCATGGCGGTGACATGGGTGCCAGGCGCGATCCAGTCCGATCGGATCAGCGGCTCCTTCGATGGCGTCGTGGTCACGATCGCATCGGACTGGCGGCAGAGTGCCTCGAGATCGGTTGTCGCCGCGATGGAAAGGTCAAGCTCCGCCAGATCGGCAAGCACGGCGTTGGCCCGCTCCATGGATCGCCCCCAGACCGTGAACCGCAGCGGTCGATCCGAGAGCGCGGCAAGCGCCCGGATCTGGATGCGCGCCTGAGTTCCGGTGCCGACGATCCCGATCCTCCGCGCGTCCTTGCGCCAGAGCGCTATCGTTGCGATCGCACCGCCGATGCCGGTGCGCAGATCGGTGAGCAGGCCCTTGTCGTCGAGCACTGCCACCACGTCGCCGGTCTCCGAGGATACCGCGACCATCATGCCGTTGCTCGAGGGCAATCCCTTGGCCGGATTGTCGTAGAAACCGGAGGCGATCTTCACGACGAAGATCGGATCGCCTTCGATGTAGCCGTACTTGATGTGGCAATCCGCATTGCGACCAGGAAGCGGTAGATAACCGACCGGCGGCAGGTTGGCGCGACCGTCGGTGACCGCGATATAGGCATCGCGGATGGCCGGTGCGGCGAGCGTCAGCAACGGTAGCTCGGCCAGTCTTTCTCGGTCGATGACGATCATGGCGCACTGTCCTTGCTCAGATATTTATAGACGGTCGCCCGGCCCATGCCGAGGATTCGCGAGATGTAGGACGCGGCGTTCTTGCCGCCGAAGGCGCCGTTTGACGAAAGGGCGATGACCAGTTCTTGCTTGTCGGTGCGGCTCAGGGTCGAGATCGTCAGCCCGCGCGCCGCGGTCCACTGCTGGACGTATTCGTTGACGCGTTCGTGCCAGTCCTCCCGAAACAGGCTCTCCGGCTTGTCAGCGTCGACGGGAACGCGGACGAGCGCGTTGAGCGTGCGGAGTGCTGCATGGAAGTCCGAGACGTCGGCGTTGATGCAGAGCACGCCGATCGCCCTGCCGGCCGTATCACGCAGCACCGCGCTGATCGCCTTGATCGACCGGCCGTCCCAGTTGACCTTTTCGTAGGGGCCGATGATCGCATCGCCTTGCCGGAAGCCGATTTCGCTCAGCAGCGAGGGCTCGCCGATCTCGCGCTTGGAGAAGTTGCCGGCGATGTGGACGACGGTTTCGGTTGCGAGGTCATGCAGCACGACTTCGGCATAGGGCTGGAACAGCAAGGCGACCGCGTCGCAGACCAGGCTATAAGGGCGGAGTTCTGAGGTCACGGTATTCCTCTTCCTCGATGGCGTCCCTTAAAACATGCGTAGACGAAATTGTCTATATTGGATTTATAGTCTGAAATTGGTGCCGCCCTAAACGACAACAGCGGCGCGCGATGAGTTCGCGCGCCGCTGTCCAAGCAGCCGACAGGGAGGGGATCAGCTAGCTCGTCGCGGTCTTCATGCGCTTTGCCTTCCTCCAGCCGACAACAAGCGGCATCACGGCCATGGCGCCCGCCAGGATCCAGAGGATGATCGAGATCTTGCTCTGGAACAGGATCGAGATGTCGCCGCCGCTGATCGCCAGTGCATTGCGCAGGTTCACCTCCATCACATGCCCGAGCACAAAGCCGAGGATGATCGGCGCCATGTCGAAGCCGGCCTTTCGAAGCAGCCAGCCGATGACGCCGATGCCGAGCATCAGGAGGATCGAGAACACCGACGCGTGGGTGGAATAGACGCCGACAACCGAGAGCACGAGGATGCCCGGAACCAGCAACCAGTTCGGTACCGTCAAAACGCGAGCGAAGATGTTGACCAGCGGCAGGTTGAGGAGAAGAAGCAGCACGTTGCCGATGAACAGCGACGCGACAAGGCCGCCGACCACTTCAGGTCGTTCGGTGATCAGCATCGGGCCCGGCTGGATGTTGTAGAGCATCAGCGCGCCGAGCATGACGGCGGTCGTGCCGGAGCCGGGCACGCCGAGCGTCAGCATCGGCACGAAGGCACCACAGGCGGTGGCGTTGTTGGCCGCCTCCGGTGCCGTGAGACCACGCACGTCTCCCTTGCCGAAGGTGCCCTCGGTGTCGGAGATCCGCTTTTCCGTGGTGTAGGAAACCGCGCTCGATACCGATGCGCCGGTGCCGGGCAGCACGCCGACGATGAAGCCGATGACCGAGCCGCGCAGCGTCGCGCCGACGGACTTGCGGATGTCGTCGAGGCGGGCGGTCATGCGACCGAGTTCGCGGATGACCGTGACGCCGCTTGCGTGGTGCTCGAGGATCAGCAGCGCCTCGGACACCGAGAACAGGCCGATGACCAGCACGACGAATTCGATGCCGTCACCGAGTTCCGGCTCGTTGAAGGTGAAGCGGTAGGCGCCGGAGGTGGCGTCAAGGCCGACAGTCGCAAGCATCAGCCCGAGGGTGCAGCCGATCAGCGTCTTTACCGGCTGGCTGCCGACCATGGAGCCGAGTGTGGCGAAGGCAAAGACCATCAGCACGAAATATTCGGCCGGGCCGAAGCCGATCGCGAGGCCCGCAAGCAGCGGCGCAAACAGCGCAAGCCCGACGGCGCCGAAGACGCCGCCGACGAAGGAGGAGAGGCCCGAGAGCATCAGCGCTTCGCCGGCGCGGCCCTGGCGGGCCATCGGGTTGCCGTCGAGCGCCGTCATCACGGCGCCGGCATCGCCCGGCACGTTCAGAAGGATCGAGGAGATCCGGCCGCCATACTCGGCGCCGCTATAGACGGCGGCGAGCAGGATCATCGTGCTTTCGGCCGGCAGTCCCATCGTATAGGCGATCGGGATCAGAAGCGCGATGCCGTTGATTGGTCCGATGGCCGGCAAGGCGCCGACGAGGGTGCCTATGAAGCAGCCGGCGAGACCGATGAGCAGGTTCTGCATCGTCAGTGCGACGGTAAAGCCGTTCCAGAGATATTCGAGATTCATGGGTTTAACTCCTTGACCGGCGGATCAGCCGAACAGCCGGCCGGCGGGCAGATAGACGTCGAGCAGGTAGGAAAAGACGAACCACCAGAGGACCGCCTGTCCGACGCCGCCGATCAGCGCGAGACGCAGCGGCGCGCCGAAGATCCAGCCGACGCCGAAGGTCAGCAGGAAGATCGAGGCGGCAAAGCCGGCGGGCTCCAGAAGCAGTGCCGATGCAAGAAGCAGGAGCGGTACTGCAACGATCTTCACGAGAAGCTGCCCCCGCGGAAAGGCTTCGGCCGTTCCGGGGTTTTTCAGGTAGAAGAGGCAAAGCACCGCGAGGGTGATGGCGAGCAGTACCGGCACGACGCGTGGACCGAGCGGGTCCGAGGCGAAGGCATATTCGATCTGGCTGCCGCCGATGCCATAGGCAATAGCCAGCGCGAGCATCACGAGCCCGCCGATCCTGCCGATGAGGGAGGATGAGGATGGAGTGTCTGACATGTTGGGTTTCCCGATGATCACGTCGTCACGGAAAACGGGCATTCCTTCACGGCCGGATCGGATCGCCCGGTGCCTATGTGCCCGCAGGATGATGGCGATCGGAGCGGGAGGTCGTCCCGCTCCGATCCTCGGCATTACATGCCGGCTTCCTTGGCGATGATCTTGAAGCGCGCCACGTCCGCCTTGACCTGCTGGTCGAAGGCATCGCCCACCTGGTTGTATTCGTAGAGACCGCGCGCCTCGCGCTCCTTCACGAATTCCGGCGTTGCGACGAGCTTGGTGAAGGCGTCGGCCCACCATTTGTAGTCCGCGTCGGAGACGTCCTTGCCGACATAATAGCCGCGCCAGACCGGCAATTCGATGTCGACGCCCTGTTCCTTGGCGGTCGGCACTTCGGCAAGTTCGCCGGGAAGGCGCTCGGGCGCCATGACGGCGAGCACGCGGACCTTGCCGGCGGCATGGTGCTTGGACATTTCCGCCGCATCGCCGGCGCCGACCTTGACGTGGCCACCTTCGAGCGCCGTCAGCACCGCACCGCCGCCTTCGAGCGCCACATAGCGCATCTGCTTCGGCTCCTGTCCGGCAGCCTTTGCCAAGAGCGAACCCTTCATCCAGTCCTGTGAGCCGACGGCGCCGCCGCCGGCAACCGAAAAGTCGGTCGGGTTTGCCTTGTAGGCCGCGATCAGTTCGCCAAGCGTCTTGTAGGGCGAATCGGCGGCAACGACGAGCACGCCGTAGTCGGCGCCGAGCGCGCCGAGCCAACGCACGGCCGTTTCGTCATATTGCCCGAACTTGCCCTGGGCGATCAGAAGCGCCGAGCCGGACGAGGCCGCGGTGATCAGGTTGCCGTCGGTTCCGCGCTTGCCGATGACGTGGTTGTAGGCAACTGCACCGACCCCGCCTTCCATGTAGGTGACGGCCATCGGCTTGCCGATGATCTTGGCTTCGAGCAGCGCATTGGCGGCAAGCCGGCAGGTGAGGTCGAAGCCGCCGCCGGGCTTGGCGCCGGCGAGGCACTCGGGCTTCGTAGGCTCGGCGCCGGCCGGCGATGCAACGGCGGCAAAAAGCCCGGCCGCCAGAAGGGTCTTTACGAGGGTTCGGGTCATGGTCTCTCTCCCATCCATGAGTTGTTCTTTCGAAGGCGCTGTCGCGCGCCTGCCCCACCGTGACATCCAGGGCCCGGACGGGCATCGACCAGCATCGACGGACCGCGTGGCGGCCGCCTGAAAATGCCTCGGCGATGATTGTCGTCCAGACCCTGGCCGCATCTCCCGTTGTCGCGGTCAGGCTGCCCTCTTTCCTCCCCGAACCTGTCACCATGCTGTCACTGTCGTCACCAGATCCGCCGGGTTGATCGCTGAAATCTTCCATGTCACTGCTTGCCCATGCGCATCTTTCTGGTGGAGGACACGAGGGATGTCGGGGAGGCAATCAGCCGACGACTGGAAAAGGTCGGGCACACCGTCGATTGGCAGACGGACGGTCAAACCGCCGCCGACATACTCGAATTTACCGATTATGATCTCGTGATCCTCGACGTCATGTTGCCGGGGCTCGACGGGTTCGAGATCCTGCGCCATCTGCGCGCCCGGCGAAAGACGACGCCGGTGCTGGTGCTGACGGCGCGATCGGAGATCGAGGACCGCGTCGGCGCGCTCGATCTCGGCGCGGATGATTATCTGGTCAAGCCGTTCGATTTCCGTGAACTCGAGGCCCGCACGCGCGTGCTGCTGCGCCGCCGCCAGGGCGATCCGACCAATCTCATCGAGTGTGGAGATCTTGTTCTCGACCGCAACAGCCGTTCCGTGCGGGTGGGCAATCGCGAGGTCCAGCTCAAGCGGCGCGAGATCACGCTTCTGGAGGTACTGGCCGCCCGGCCGGGGCGGGTTTTCAGCAAGGACGAACTGCTCGACCGGCTGTTCGGCTTCGACGAAAACGTCAACCCCAATGCCGTCGAACTCTATGTCGGACGGCTGCGCAAGAAGATCGAGGGCTCGTCGGTGCGCATCGTCACCATCCGTGGTCTCGGCTATCAACTGGTGGCCGATGAAGCGGCGTGAAACCTCTCTCTTCTGGCGGCTCGTGCTGCGCGTCGCGCTGGTGCTTTGCTCTGGGGCGGCGCTGCTCTCGGCGGCTGCCTGGTACTATGCCCGCGCGGCTGCCGACGATGCCTACGACCGGCTGCTGCTTGGGGCAGCAATCCAGATCACCGCGAACATGACCGTCGACGCGGGCAATCTTGGCGTGACGCTGCCGTCGTCGGCCTTCGAACTGCTCGGCCTTGCCGAGCGTGACCGCATTTTCTATCGGGTGGTCGGCCCGGATGGCCGAACCCTTACCGGCTACGACGATCTCGACACCGGCATCGACGTGACAGCGGCCCGGGCCGGCCCGGTGTTCCTGACGACGGAGTATCGCAAGGTGCCGGTGCGCGTGGCCGTGGTCTCGCGGGCGCTGTCGGACCCGTCCTTTTCCGGCTGGGCCTATGTGGTCATGGCGCAGACGACCGAAGCGCGGCGCGCGCTTGCCGGCGAACTGACGACGCGCGCGATGATCCTCGTCGGCATCATGAGCCTGCTGGCGCTTGCCGGCACCGTGCTTGCCATCCGCTATTCACTGCTGCCCGTCGATGCCCTTGCCGCGACGCTGCGTGCCCGCGATCCGCAGGACCTGACCCCCGTCGAGGCCGACATGCCAAGGGAGCTCAAGCCTTTCGTCGGGTCGATCAATCATTTCATGGGCCGCCTCGACGAACGCGTCACCCTGCTTCAGCGCTTCATCGCCGATGCGGCCCACCAGATCCGCACGCCGCTCACGGCCCTTTCGGCGCAGGTCGACATGCTCGATGACGACGATCTCGACGCCAACCGCAGACGGCATCTGGGGCGGGTGCGCGATCGCGTCAGCCAGCTGGCGCGGCTCACCAACCAGCTGCTCAGCCATGCCATGGTCATCCACCGATCCGATTCCGTGCGCTTCAAGCGGGTCGATCTCGGCGATGTCGCCCGCAAGGCTCTACGGTCGACGGTACCGATCACCGTCGACGCCGATGTCGTCGTTTCCTTCGAAGTCGGCGTGGAGCCGGTCTTCGTGCTTGGCGATGCTGTGAGCCTGCGCGAGGCAATAGCCAACATCATCGACAATGCCCTGCAGCACGGCGTCAAGCAGCGCCTGGCGGTCCGGGTGGACCGGAAGGACGAGCAGGCGCTCGTGGAAGTCGCCGATGATGGCCCCGGCATTCCGCCAGGTGAATGGCCGCAGGTCACTGCGCGTTTCGTCAGTTCGAAGACGGGGGAGGGGAGCATGGGGCTTGGTTTCGCGATTGCGGCGGAAGTGGCGGCTGCCCATCGGGGCACGGTCCGTTTTCTCGAGAAGGGCGAGCACGATTTCACCGTCGTTCTCGAAATTCCCCTCTACCGGGAGGGCGTATGATGATCTGGTCGAAGCGCGTCTTCCTTGCACTCTCCGCGGTCTTCGCGCTCGCCACACCGGCTGCTGCCGTCGAGGGGATGCGGGCGCACTTTCCGGCGCTTGATGCAGAGCGCGGCAGGCTCGTGATCAACGGTGCGACGGATGTGGAGGCGATGGAGCCGTTGATCCGCGACTTTCAGGAGACGGCAAGGGACGTCGCCATCGACTACACCGACTATGTGACCAATGACCTCTACCGCGATGCCGATGCCGCCTGCCGCCGGCAGCAGCCCTTCGGCGACATCCTGCTTTCGTCGTCCGTCGATCAACTGGTGAAGCTCGCAAATGACGGCTGTGCGCTCGCCCATGTTTCGCCGGAAACCGCCGACGTACCCACCTGGGCAAATTGGCGCGATGAGGTTTTCGGCTTCACTTTCGAGCCTTCGGTCATGGTCTACCACCGGGATTTCGTGCCGCCGGAAGATGTGCCGCACACCCATGGCGAGCTGACGGACCTCTTGCGCTTCAAGCCGGATTATTATCGTGGCCGTATCGGCACCTATGACCTGCGCCAGTCTGGCATCGGCTATCTGCTCGCCTTCCTCGACGCCCAGCAGGCATCGACCACCTATGGCCGCCTGCTCGAAAGCCTGAGCCGCGCCCAGGCGGTGCTGCGCTGCTGCAACAATGCGGTGTTGTCGGAACTGGATAGCGGCAATGTCTATATCGGCTACAACATCCTCGGCTCCTATGCCTATGCCGCGTCCCGGCGAAACGACAAGCTCCGGATCGTGCTGCCGCGCGACTATACGCTGATCCTCAGCCGTGGGGCGCTCATCCCCGTGGGTGCGAAGCGCAGCGATCTGGCCGGTCGTTTCCTCGATTACTTGCTGTCCGAGCGCGGGCAGGATGTCGCACGGGAGAAGGCGTTCTTTTTTTCGCGGAATGGCGCCTTGCCCGCCGAGGTCGACGGGCCGGTGAAACTGGTGGAATCCGGCATCGGTCGGCCGATCCGTATCGGCCCGGCGTTGCTCGCCGCGCAAGACCGGTTGCAGCGCTCCCGTTTCATCGACGATTGGACCAATCTCATCGTCAACAAGCCGACGCGGTTACGGTCGAACTGAAGGGGGTTGTTGGCCGCTCTGGCGGGCAAAAACAAAAAAGGCCGGCGATGCCGACCTTTTCCCGCTCGCTGCGTCACACTGCCAGTACATCCGTGGTCAGCGTCTCCGCGCGAACTACGCCCGGAGCCTTCGGATGATCAATTCCGGCGGGCTCCACGGGCAATTCGTTGATGCCTATGTGTGGTGTCCGGTCACGGCTTTCAAGCCCTTGCCACGAAATCGCCGTCGGCGCCCTTCGAGCCTGGCGCTTGCGCTAGCAGTGGATGCTGACGCTATGCTGACGCAAAAGGGCGACGATGTGTTCGTCCGGCAACTGGTCGGTGACGAGTGCGTCGATATCGGCCAGCGATGCAAGGCGCACGAGCGCGCGCCGTCCGAACTTGCTGCTGTCAACGGCGAGGATCACCCGCTCGGCCTGGCGCATGGCGGCCGAGACGGCGGCGACTTCCGCATGGTCGTCATCGCCGATATCGCCGTCCTGGTCGATGCCGCTGACGGAGATGATGGCGACGTCGAATTTGAACTTGCGGATATAGTCTGCGGTCTCCTCGCGGAACACACCGGCATCCACTTGCCGCACGAAGCCGCCGGGCACCGCAACCGCGAAGCTGCTGCTTTCGCTGAGCGTCGTTGCGACGCGCAGACTGTAGGTGACGACGCGCAGGTCGCGGCGTTTCAACAGGCTGCGCGCCACCGCTTCACAGGTCGTGCCGGTATCGATGAACACCGCGGCGCCATCGGCGACGAGGTCGGCGGTCAGCTGTCCGATGCGCTCCTTCAGGCCAGCGTTGTCGACGCGCCGCTGGCGGTAGGTGTCAGGGTCGACAGGGGTGGCGATGGTCGCGCCGCCATGCAGGCGTCGAACCCTGCCGTCCTGCTCGAGCGCCATGATGTCGCGCCGCGCGGTCTGGGTCGTCACGCCGAACATCTCGGTGATCTCGTCGATTGAGATGTAGTGGTTCTTTTCGAGATGCCCGAGAAGCAGCGTCTGCCGGCGCGTCTTCTTGTCTCCCGTCGGGAGATCCCGATCGTCGTCCATTGCTGTCATCTCATTCCCCCGAGGCACGTCTAACATAGGGCTTCAGTCAATCTCCAAGGAAATCGCGGGAACGCCGATCCGTCGCGCGAAATTTTATGTCGGCCTATGAAATGTTGTAAAACTGACATTTGACTCGCCTAATGTCCGTAATCGTACATCTCTTCGAGCCTTTCCGCTCATCAACACCATCGCCATGAAGGTCTTGTGACGGAGCGTGTTCGCATCGCGACATTGGAGCAGTAAAATGAGACAACGTGGACACGACCTCCGCGGGGTGCGGGCTATTGCGCGCCTTCGCCTGGCGACGGCGATCCTTCTGTGCGGAACGAGTCTGACGCTTTCGGCAGCCGAAGCCCGCGCCGCCGACGACAGCATGAAAATCCTGACGCTGAATACCTGGCTCGACCGCTTCAAGGCCAATCCGAGCGTCATGTCGGACTTCTTCATCAAGGGGAACTACGACATCCTGACCTTCCAGGAGTTTCGCGCCAACAGCACTTATGCCCGAGACATTCCCGGTATTCTGAAGAATGCCGGCCTCGGCACCTACGCCACCCGCCAGGACAGCGACACCGGCGTGTTCTCGCGTCTCCCCGGCACCTTCGGCGCCAGTACGCTCGGCGACATCGTGACCTATACGGTGGTCGATCCGACCATCAGCAAGCCGCAGGTGGTCGTCGGCACCACTCACCTCAACTACTACGACCCGCCGACGACCCGCATCAACGAAGCCAAGGGCATCAATCAGTGGGCCAAGTCCGAGGCGCGGCCGATCATCCTCACCGGCGATTTCAATGCCGGCGACGTCTCGGAGCGCGGCCTGCATTCGGTCAGCCAGCAGGAATTGCTGCTGAAGACTTACGTCAAGAGCCCGAGCAACAGCTTCTATCTGAGCCTCCTGCGCGACTACGCCAAGGATCAGCAGAAGCTCGACGCCTATATCGCCGAGTGGAAAGGCAAGAGTGCCTCGGCGATCAACGCCTCGACGGTGCCGTCAGGCCTCTTTGCCGACGAGATGTATCCCGTTGCAGGCAACCTGCCGCAGACGATGAACATCCTGAAGAAGCAGTTCCAGATCCTGCAGCTTCCGAACGAGCGCGAGCAGTTCTCGGCGCATGCTTTGAACGACGGTAGCGTCACCTGGCCATCGCACGGCGAGGACGCCACCAATACCTGGGCAAGCTGGCACCGGGTGAAGATCGACCACTTCCTGGCGTCGCGCCCCTTCGGCAAATGGTGGACGCTCGCCGACGATCCGAAGGATCCCTATTCCGGCGTCATCACCGACGTCAGCTACGTGACCAATCCGGATGGATCGAAGACGCCGCTTTCTGACCACGAGCCGGTTGCCCACACGGTGCGCTGGGTCGGCCCGGTGCTGCAGAACTACACCGATCCGGCGTCAGCGACGGCCAAGACCCGGATCGTCTGGGGCGACGAAGCGTCGAACTTCTCTGAAAAGGGTGGGGTGTTCAACCTCAGCCGTAACAACATGCGCAACGATGTCTATCTCGGCCAGATCGCCGACGAGAACGGCCTGCCGATCCTTGCCGGTCTGACCGATCAGGAGAAGAAGACGCTGCTTGACTGCAACAGCACGGATGCCCGCTTCCAGCAGGCGATACGCGACTATTGCATCGATGATCATTCCTTTATCGGCGAGACGCTGGTGAGTGATGGCGGCACGGTGGTCGTCGAAGAGGACGCCGCCCTCGGCGGTGCAAATGCGAAGTTGCGGCTCGACGGCGGTGCTTTGAGGATCGCCGGTCGCGACATGCACCAGATCAATCGCGATATCGTGCTCGAAGCGGGCGGCGGTGCGCTTGATGTCGCCGATGCGGCCAACGTCGTTGCCGTCAACAAGGCGATCAGCGGCAACGGTGGTCTGACGAAGCTCGGCGCCGGCGCGCTCGTGCTCAACGGAGACAATACCTATACCGGCGCGACAACGGTCAAATCCGGCCTGCTCTCGGTTCAGGGCTCGATTGCTTCGTCTTCGGGTCTGGCGGTCGAAAAGGGTGGTGCTGTCGGTGGTGTCGGCAAGTTCGGCAGCTTGACGGTCGCCGATGGCGGCGTGATTGCGCCCGGAAATTCGATCGGCACGCTGAACGTGGCCGGTGACATCACCTTTGCGGCCGGCTCGACTTACCAGGTCGAGGCCAATGCCAAGGGCGAGAGCGACAAGATCGTCGCGTCAGGCAAGGCGAAGCTCAACGGGGGCTCGGTTCTGGCGCTCGCCGCCAATGGCAGCTACGCGCCGCAGACGCGCTACACGATCCTGACGGCGGCCGGCGGCGTGAACGGTACGTTTGCGGATGTCGCGTCGAGCCTCGTCTTCCTCGAACCGACGCTCGGTTACGATGCCAACAACGTGACGCTGACGCTCAGCCGCAACGATATCCGCTTTGCCGATGTCGCGACGACGGCAAACCAGCGGGCAGCCGCGGTCGGCGCTGAAAGCCTCGGCTTCTCCAGTGCCGCCTATTCGGCTCTCACCAACCTCGATCACGACCAGGCGCCTCTTGCCTTCGACCAGCTCTCCGGCGAAATCCACGCCTCGACCAAGGGCATGCTGCTGCAGGGCGGCCTGCTGTTGAACGCCGCGGCCACCAACCGCATCCGCGCGGCCTTTGGCGATGACAACACCAAGGCGGCGCCGGTGCTTGCCTATGGCGAGGGCGGCATCGAAAGCGTTGGCGCTGACACCGACCGCTTCGCCTTCTGGAGCCAGGCCTTCGGCACCTGGGGCGATAAGGATGGCAACGGCAATGCGGCCGGCTTCCAGCGCAATATCGGCGGTTTCCTCTTGGGTGCCGACGGCCTTGTCAGTGACAACTGGCGTGCCGGTCTCTTCGGCGGCTACAGCCGCTCGTCCTTCGATGTGGTCGATCGTCGTTCCTCGGGGGACAGCGACAACTACCATATCGGTGCCTATGCCGGGACCGGGCTTGGCGCGCTGTCGCTGACAGCGGGCGCGACCTACAGCTGGCACCGCATCGAGACCACGCGCGGCGTCTCCTTCGCCGGTTTCGAAGACAGCCTGTCGGCCGCCTATGATGCCCGCACCGCCCAGATCTTCGGCGAGGCGAGCTATGCCATGAGTGCCGGTCGTTTCGACTTCGAGGGCTTCGCCAATCTTGCCTATCTCAACCTCGACACGGATGGTTTCCGTGAAAAGGGCGCGGCAGCGGCGCTCTCGGGCCGTTCGGACAACACTGACACGACCTTCACCACGATCGGCGTGCGCAGCTCGACCGACGTTTCTTTCGGCGAAACGGCGGCGGTCCTGAGCGGCACCGTCGGCTGGCGCCACGCCTTCGGCGATGTTGTGCCGACCTCCACGCTTGCTTTTGCCGGTGGCGATGCGTTCACCGTCGGCGGGGCGCCGATTGCCAGGGACGCGGCGCTCTTCGAGGCTGGCATCGACTTCAAGGTTGCGCCAACCGCGACCTTCGGCGTCAACTACACCGGCCAGATCGCTTCGGGCGTCTCCGACCACGGTGTAAACGCCAAGCTGAAGGTGAGCTTCTAAGAGCCGCCTCGACCGAGCGCATCAAGGCTGGCCGGGTGCCCGGGGTTAAAGCGTCGCGCATTCGTGCGCGGCGCTTTTCTATGTCAGCGTTGCCTTACGTAACTGTTGCAAACAGGCCGCAGCCGCGACGATTGGCGCCATGGCCAGATTTCTGCACTTGGCGGTTGCTGCCGATTCGCCTATAGGTCGTCTTCCGGCAACCAATCAGGGAGGTTTCAAAAGATGCCAGCTTATTCTTTCTCCCTACGGGGCGGCGTACAGTTCTGAGCTGGACGCAGAAGGGCAGTTTCGCCTTTCCGTCTTTTCCAGGTCAGAGTTCGTTTCGCTGACCTTGGCCGTTCTCTTCCGGAGAATCTCGCCAAGCCAATGATGCCGCATCGGAAGCTGGGTTCCTTTTAACGGCATATTCCATCTGAATCGTTTTGAGGCCGATGCGTCGCGCATCGGGCAAATATTATGGCTTTTACTCGTTTTGCCTTGCGCGGCGGTGCGTTCCGCAGCGTTCTTGGTTTCACCTGGTCTCATTGGAAGGCGCAGCCGGTCAGGATCAGCGTCATCCTCGGCATGGTCCTTCTGTCGACGCTCGCCGATGTCCTGACGCCGCTCTATTCGGGTCGGCTCGTCGATGCCGTCGTTTCCGGCGCGGCGACGGATGAACTTGCCTGGAACGCGGCGATTGCCGCATTCTGGATGCTGATGGCGCTTTCGCTCGGCGCGATCCTGCTGCGTCACCTCACCTTCCTCGGCGTCACCGACCTGACGCTCAAGATGATGACCGACATCGCCTCGGCTGCCTTCTACCGCATCCAGCGGTTCTCGACCGACTGGCACGCCAACAGCTTTGCCGGTTCGACCGTGCGTAAGGTGACGCGCGGCATGTGGGCGCTCGATCTGTTGAACGACACCCTGCTCGTCGCTCTGTTTCCGTCCGTCGTGATGCTGGTCGGTTCGACAATATTGATGTCGTTGTACTGGCCGATGATGGGCGTCATCATCGGTATCGGGTCGATTGTCTTCATCCTGATGACGATTGCGCTGTCGCTCGGCTATGTCGCGCCGATGGCAAGCCTGGCCAACCGGTGGGACACCAAGCTCGGCGGCGCGCTTGCCGACGCCGTCAGCTGCAACATCGTCGTCAAGGGCTTCGGTGCCGAAGGCCGTGAGGACGCGCGCCTGGCCAAGGTTCTTGCCAAGTGGCGGGACCGCACGCGCCGCACCTGGATCAGAGGCACGACCAACGGCACGACGCAGGGCGCGATGCTGCTCGTCCTGCGTGCGGCGGTGATCGGCTTTGCACTGCTTCTGTGGGCGCGGGGTCAAGCGACTGCGGGCGACATCACCTTCGTGCTCACCTCGTTCTTCATCCTGCAGGGGTACCTGCGTGAAGTCGGGCAGCACATCCGCAACCTGCAGCGCTCGGTCAACGACATGGAAGAGCTCGTCGATATCCATGGCCAGTCGCTCGGCATCGACGACAAGGCGGATGCCAAGCCGATCCGGATCACCGATGGCCGCATCGAGTTCAAGGATGTGACGTTCCACTACGGTGCGCACCGCAAGCCGCTCTACGACCGCTTCTCGGTGACGATCCGGGAGGGCGAGCGTGTCGGTCTCGTCGGGCATTCGGGCTCGGGCAAGACGACCTTCGTCAAGCTGATCCAGCGCCTGCACGACCTGAAGGCCGGCGAGATCCGGATCGATGGTCAGGACATCGCATCGGTAACGCAGACGTCGTTGCGCCAGCAGATCGCGATCGTGCAACAGGAGCCGATCCTGTTCCACCGGTCGCTTTCCGAGAACATCGCCTATGCGCGGCCGAACGCCACGCAGAGCGAAATCGAGAAGGCGGCGAAGCTTGCAAGCGCCCACGACTTCATCACGGCGCTGCCGAAAGGCTATGGCACGCTCGTGGGCGAACGCGGCGTCAAGCTCTCGGGTGGCGAACGTCAGCGCATCGCCATTGCGCGCGCGTTCCTCGCGGATGCACCGATCCTGATCCTCGACGAGGCGACCTCGAGCCTCGACTCGGAATCGGAAGTGCTGATCCAGCAGGCGATGGAGCGGCTGATGCTCGGACGCACGACGCTGGTGATTGCGCACCGGCTCTCGACGGTCCGGGCGCTCGACCGGCTGTTGGTCTTCGATCACGGCCGGATCGCCGAGGAGGGCACGCATGACGCGCTGATCCGTCTCGACGGTGGCATCTACCGTGGTCTCTTCGAGCGCCAGGCGCTGGAACTGACCAAGGGTCTGGTATTGAACGACCAGTAAGAATGCCCGCTGCCAAACTATTTGCCGCGCCTGACGAAGGCGCGGCGAAACCTTAAGCCGATTGGCCGAGCCAGCGATCGATGCCGCGGGCGGCGGCGCGACCGGTGGCAATGCAGGCGGTGAGCAAATAGCCTCCGGTTGGCGCTTCCCAATCGATCATCTCACCGGCAACAAAGGTGCCGGGCATCGCCTTCAGCATATACTCGTCATCGAGCGCGGCCCAGGTCACACCGCCGGCCGAGGAGATGGCCTCGGCGATCGGGCGCGGGCGTAGCACCGGGATTGGCAGCGCCTTGATCAAGGCAGCAAGATCGGGCGGCGCCAAACGCGCCGCATCAGACGAAAGCTCGCGCAGCGCGGCAGCTTTCACGCCTTCAAGCCCAGCCCCCTTGCGCAGACGGTTGGAAAAGCTGGTCTTGCTGTCGAAGCGGTCGAGATCCTTCGCTAGTTTCTCGACGGTTCGTCCGGGCGTGAGATCAACCACCAGTTCGGCCGGCTCGCCGTGTGACAGGCGGTCGCGAAGCGCGCTCGTGTGGGCATAGACGAGACTGCCTTCGATACCGCTCTTGCTGACGACAAATTCGCCAGGAACGGTGCCAGCCGGGGACGTTGCCGTCACACCCTTGAATGCATCGCCGGCGAAGCGGTCACGGAAGGTCTCGCTCCAGTTGACGTCGAAGCCGCAATTGGCGGGCTGGAATTTCGCGACGGACACACCCCTCTTTTCCAGCCAGGAAACCCAGGCGGCATCCGATCCGAGGCGCGGATAGCTGGCGCCACCGAGCGCAAGCAATGTTGCATTTGCGCTGACAAGCGTCTTGCCATCTGGGGTTTCGAACGCGAGCGCGCTGCCCTCAAAGCCAGTCCAGCGGTGCCGCGTCAGGATGCGAACGCTGCGGCTTTCCAGCGACTTGAGCCAGGCGCGCAGCAGCGGCGAGGCCTTCATCACCTCGGGAAAGACACGGCCCGAGGAACCGACGAAGGTCCTGGTTCCGAGGTCTGCCGCCCATTGCCTGATATCGTCCGGAGTGAAGGCGTCCAGCGCCGCACGCAGCCGCGGTGAGGCATCGCCGAAGCGCTCGGCAAAGGCGGCATAGGGTTCGGCATGGGTAATGTTGAGGCCGGACTTGCCGGCGAGCAGGAACTTGCGCGCCACCGTCGGCATGCTGTCGTAGATCGTGACCGCGTGGCCGCGCTCCGCCAACACCTCGGCGGCCATCAGACCACTTGGCCCGCCGCCGACAATGGCGATCTGCTTCTTCCCCATGCGCTTGGCCCGGTCTCGATTCCACGTCAGCGCACTCTTGGCCCGGCGTCGCACGGTGTGCAACCCCGCGCGATGCGCTCAGCGGCGATTGGAACCGTTCAGCTTGTTTTCGAGCCAGAGGCTGTAGCGCGAGCCGGTGAAGCAGATGGCGAAATAGACGAGTGCCGCGAAGATATAGGCCTCGCTGTAAAAGCCGAGCCAAGCGGGGTCGGTTGCCGAGGTCTTGGCGGCGTTCAAGAGATCGTAAATGCCGATGACCGCAAGCAGCGAGGTGTTGAGCACGATGCCGATAGAGAGGTTGACGATCGCCGGGATGACGGCGGTCAGCGCCTGCGGCAGCACGACCAGCCGCAACATCTGGACCCGGCCAAGGCCGAGCGACAGCGCCGCCTCCTTCTGGCCCACCGGGACCGCCTGCAGGCCGGCGCGAATGACTTCGGCGAGATAGGCGGAGAAGAACAGCGTGACGCCGATCTGGGCGCGCAGCAGCTTGTCGACGGCTGCACCGCTCGGCAGCGCCATAGGCACGATCAGCATGACCACATAGAGAACGGCGATCATCGGCACGCCGCGCAGCACTTCGATGAAGGCGATTGCCAGGCATCGCACGATGCCCATGTCCGATTGCCGGGCAAGCGCCAGCAGCAGCGCGATCGGAAAGGCGAAGGCAAGGCCGGCGATAGAGACGGCAAGCGTGATGGGCAGTCCGCCCCAATGATTGGTCGATACCGGTTCCAGGCCGGCCGTGCCCGCCATCAGCAGCCAGATGCCGAGAAGCGCCAACAGCCAGACCGGCACCAGGCGGAAGCTCCAGAAGCGGGGAAGGGCCGAGATCGTCAGGAGCGCTGCAATGAGGGCGATCACCAGCGCCGGGCGCCACTGCAGAGGCGGCGGGAAGAAGGCGAAGAGCATGAACCGAAACTTGGCGCCGACGAAGGCCCAGCAGGCGCCGGCCGTTTCCTTGGCGCAATCGGCTGATGTGCCCAACCAAACGGCATCGATGACGGCCCAGCGGAAAAAGGGAAGCGCGAGCCAGAGGATTGCCGCGAGTGTTACAAGCGTGACGAGGGCGTTGGCCCAGCCGCTGAAGAGGCCTTCACGCCAGCGGTGCCAGTCGGGTGCGACGGGTGGCGCAAGTTCGATCTGGCTCATCGCTTTCCTTCTCCGCGCAGAACCACGCGCCGGTTGTAGAGGTTCATGACGGCCGAAACTGCAAGGCTGATCGTCAGGTAGACAGCGCCGATGATGATGATCGCTTCGAGCGCCTGACCCGTGGTGTTGGCTGTCGTGTTGGCGACGCTGACGAGGTCGGGGTAGCCGATCGCGACCGCGAGGCTCGAGTTCTTCGTCAGATCCAGGAAGCTCGAAATCATCAGCGGCGTGATGACCCGAAGCGCCTGCGGCAGCACGACAAGACGCAGGATCTGCGGGGGCTTTAGCCCGAGTGCCCGGGCCGCTTCCCATTGGCCGGACTTCACCGACTGGATGCCGCTGCGTACGATTTCGGAGATCGAGGCGGAGGCATTGACGACGAGGCCGATCAGCAGCGCTGCGAATTCCGGCGTCAGCGACAGGCCGCCGCGGATGTTGAAGCCGCCCTTGGCAGGGATCTCGACAGRGGCGGCGAAGCCAAGCGAGGTAAGGGCCAGGTAGCAGAGGGCAAGCGCGCCGAGCACGGTGCCGGCGGTTTTCGGCAGATAGAACGTCGCGCCCGACAGCAGGCGCCTGGAAATGACGAGCGCGGCGAAGGCCGTCAGGAACACAGCGGGCAGCCACACGGCGGCCGGCAGGCCGTCGACCGAGAGCGAGGGCAGAAAGACGCCGCGATTGCTGAGATAGACGCTGCCGAGGAACGTGTAGGCGCCGCGCGGCGGCGGCAGCGCGCGGATGATCGCGCTCCAGAGAAACAGTTGCAGCAACAAAGGCGTGTTGCGCAGAAGCTCGACATAGCCATGCACGAAGCTCGCAAGCAGCAGATTGCCGGAGAGCCTGATGATGCCGAGCACGACGCCGAGCACGGTCGCAAGCAGGCAGCCGACGATCGCGACCTTGACCGTATTGGCGATGCCGGCGGCGAGCGCCCGGGCGTAGCTGTCGCCGGCAGAATAGGGCACCACGCTTTCGCCGATCTCGAAATTCGCCTGATGGGAGAGGAAGGCGAAGCCGGGCGTGAGACCCATGCGATGCATGCTTTCGGCAGTATTTTGACCGAGAAAGGCAAAGAGCAGCAGTACGCCGATGAAAAGCAGGCCCTGCTGCAATGGCAGAGGCCCGATCCACGAGCGCAGCCGCGAGACGGGTCCGGGCCCCGAAGGGCCCGGTTGGAGTTGGCGTGTCATGGGAGGGACCATGGACCGGCTCAACGGAACGGCGGCGAGTAGAGCAGGCCGCCTTCGGTCCAGGGCTGGTTATAGCCGCGCTCGAAGTTGAGCGGCGTGCCCTTGCCGACATTGCGCTCGAAGATCTCGCCGTAATTGCCGACGGTCTTGACGATGTTGTAGGCGAACTTCGGATCAAGGCCGATCGCTTCGCCGAGCGACGGGTCGACGCCCAGGAAGCGCTTGATCGCCGGGTCCTCGCTTTTGAGGAAGGTGTCGACATTCTCCTTGGTGATGCCGAATTCCTCGGCCTGGATTGTCGCGTAGACGGTCCAGTTGACGATTTCGAGCCACTGATCGTCACCGGCGCGGATTGCCGGGGCCAAGGGCTCCTTGGACAGGCGTTCGGGCAGGAGCACGTAATCGTCGGGCTTGGAAAGCTGGGTGCGCTTGGCGGCAAGGTCGGTCGCGTCCTGGGTGAGCGCGTCGACGCGGCCCGAGTCGAGTGCCTTCAGGAACTCGCCGGTTTCCTCGATCGTCACCGGCGTGAAGGCCTTGCCGGTCTTGCGGAAGAAGTCGGCGATGTTGAGCTCGCCGGTGGTGCCGCTCTGGACGCCGATCGTCGCGCCGTCGAGTTCCTCGCCCTTGGCTACGCCGAGGTCTTTGCGCACCAGCAGTCCCTGACCGTCGTAGAAGACGACGGGACCGAAGTGGAAGCCGAGCTTGAAGGCGCGACTAACGGTTTGCGTCACGCCCGAAAGCAGAATGTCGAACTCGCCGGATTGCAGTGCCGGCAGACGCTGCTGCGGCGAGGAATTGGTGAACTCGACCTTCTCGGCGTCGTTGAAGACGGTGATGGCGATGGCGCGGCCGAAATCGACGAAGAAGCCCTGCCAGCGGCCGCTGCTATCGGGCGCGAAGAAACCCGGCGTGGTGCCGACGCCGACCTTGATGACGCCACGCGCCTTGATCTTGTCGAGGGTTTCACCGGCGAGCGCTGACGTGGCGATCAGGCCAGCCGCCAGCGCTGCCGTTGCGGCAAAGGCTTTGGTGAAGAGTTTTCGGTGAGTGAAATGTCGCTGCATAAGGGCCCCCAAGCCACGAAAGAATGTCACTGCGCATGCACGGCGGAAGCGCCCGCTGCGTTTTGAAATATTTAAATCTATAGAAATTATATAATAGGTATTTTTGTGCGAATTTGGCGCGCGGCCTGAAACAGATTTCGCCGCCTCGTTTTTGCCGGGAACGTTTTTGACAAGCATATGGTCGGCCTACGTGCGTGGCGGCCATTCCTGGTTTTGTCGCGCTTGCGGATTGCCGATCGGCCGAAAGCTGCGCGTCCGGGTTGCCGGCGTACTCCAGGGCTGTGCCTCTTGTTGAGATCCGCGGAAGTTCCTAGGTTCCGCCGATCGAATGGGTTACGTCATTGGCGATGCGGCTTTTTGTGAAAGAATGGTGGAAACGGATAGGATGGGGCGCGCCGACGTCGATTGCCCTGCATCTCATCATCGCCTTGCTGCTCCTGTTCGACCTGCCGCTTGAACTGCCGAAGCCACCGAAGGAGCAGACGGTCAGCGTCGAGCTCGTTCCGCCGCCCGAGGTGAAGCAAGAGAATAAAGCCGAACAGAAGAAGGCTGAGCAGAAGAAGGGCGAGGAGAAAGAGGCCGAACAGCCGAAACCGCAGCCGAAGCCGCAGGCGCAACCGAAGCCGCACCCAAAACAGCAGCCCCAGCCCAAGCCGCCGCAGCAACTGCCGCAAACCTTCGCGTCCGCCATGGCCAAGACCAAACAGGACAACAAGGAGGCCGAGCTTCCGCCGGCTGCGCAATCGGAGGATAAGAAGGCCGAGGCGTCTGAGCAGGCAAAGCCCGCGACTGAACCTGCGAAGTCCGCGGAAGAACCTGCAAAGGCGCCACCCAAGAAGGATGAGACGCCGGTAAAAGAACAAAAGCCCTTGCCGACGCTGGCGGTGCCGGCGAAGTCACCGCAGAACGCCACGGAAAAGCCGGACGAGAAGCTAGCGGCGGCGGTGGCCGAAGCGAAGCCTGAGCCAAAGGACGCGAAGCCAGCCGAGGCCAAGCAGCAGCCGCCGGAAGAAAAGCCGAAGACGAAGCCGGCCGATGCTGCTGCAAAGGTTGAACTCAAGCCGGTGCCGAGCAAATTGGTGGAGGCGAAGAAGCTCTATGCCGAGAAGGCAATTGCCGATCCGCGAATGAAGCAGGCGCTTCTCACATTGCCCGTCAAGGCGCGCATCAGCCAGCTCTGCAAATCCGAGGCGCTGGAGCAAATCCGCCACCAACGTCCGGATACTCCACCCCAAGGAATGGTACCATTCGGTCCAAGGGGYGGGTTCATCTCGAAAAATCGCATGGATGCCAGCGGTGGTGCCTATCACAGCAAGAAGGTCTGGTACGACGTCGACTTCAAGTGCCTTCTCAACGAGGATGCGACGGAGGTAATCTCCTTCAGCATCGCCATTGGCGGCGTCGTGCCGAAGTCGGCCTGGGAGACGCGGCGCCTCGGCCCGCCTCCGGATTGATCTTGTAGCACAGCGATTTGGCGTGCGCGCCTGCATCGCGCCAAGCTTCAGCCATCGAGCTACGTGGTCCTCCCGTTGTCTTCGCGCGGTCCGGCAAGACGTGTGCCTCGCCAGCGCTTTGCCTGCCGGACCTTTGGGAGCCCGGCAGGCGCAGGTGCGAGTTGCCACTCTCACACAAAACGGAGGCGGTTAGTCATTCCGCGGCTTGCAGCGCCCGCTCGCGGTAGACCGAGACCAGCGAGGTCCCGAGCATCGCTGCCACCGCGGCGAACAGGAAGACGCCGGYCGGTCCCTGCAGTTCGACGAGAAGGCCGCCGAGGATCGCGCCGGTGGAAATGGCGATCTGGAAAGTCGTAAGCGTTGCCGCTCCAGCACCTTCGGCTTCGTCGCCGGCCGCACGGCTGAGGAAGGATTGCACGCTGACCGGCAGCGCGCCGAAGGCGAAGCCCCAGGCGGCGGTGGCAAGGATGGCGACTGCGGGCAGTGCGCCGGCAAGTGCCAGCGTCAGGGTGGTGACGGCGACGCCGGCTGCTGCCGACATCATCGACAGCCGCGTGCTGCGCTCGGCAAGAAACCCGCCGGCAATGTTGCCGAAGAAGCCGCCGACGCCGAAGGCGAGCAGGATCGCGGTGATTGCCTCGACGCCGAACTGCGGCACCTGCTCAAGGAACGGGCGAACATAGGTGAAGCCGGCAAAGTGGCCCGTGACGACGAGCAGGATGGTTGCAAGGCCAAGCCGGATCGCTGGACGCTTCAGCACGTTGAGGATGGTGTTGAGACCGGTGGTCCCCTTCGGCGGCAGGCGAGGAACGGTCAGTGCCTGGACGATGAAGGTGACGATGCCGACGGCGGCGGCAAGCAGAAAGGCATAACGCCAGCCGAGCGTCGCGCCGATCCAGGCGCCGACGGGGGCGGCGCAGACCGTCGCGATCGACACGCCGGACATGATGATCGCCATCGCCCGCGGCATCAGCCGGCCGGGAACGAGCCGCATGGCGAGCGCCAGCGACAGGGCCCAGAAACCGCCAAGGCCGATGCCGAGCAGGAAGCGCGCCACAAGCAGCATCGGCAGGCTCGAGGCGAAGCCGGCGATCAGGCTGGATATGATGAGAAGTGCGGTCAATGTCAGAAGGACATTCCGGCGGTCGAAGCGTCCGGTGTAGACAACAATCGCGGGACCGGCGATCGCGGCCACAACGGCAGTCGTTGTTACCGATTGTCCGGCCGCACCGACGGTAACGCCGAGGTCAGCTGACATCGGTGTGAGAAGGCTTGCCGGCAGAAACTCCGCCGTGACCAGGCCGAAAACCCCAAGCGACAGGGAAACGACGGCCGCCCATAGCGGCTTTTCTTGTTCATCCGCCTCGCCCGTAGGCCTTGCGACGATGCCATCCATAATCTTCATCTCCATTGCGGTTGGGATGAAAATATGCATGGCCACCTGGAGTTTCTATGCTAGAAAATCCAAAACACTGTGCCGTTTGTCCAAAGCTGGAGTGCCCTATGACTGATGCGCTGACCGACATCCTGCGCGGCCTGAGGCTCGATGGGGTGGAATATGGGCGTTGCCAGCCCTGTGCGCCATGGGCAACGGCCTATCCAGCGCAGGAACCTGCGCGTTTTCACTTTCTGGCCTCAGGCTCCGCCCATCTGCAAACGCCGGATGGCGCCTGGGTGGAACTGATGCCTGGAGATGCCGTGCTGCTCCCGCGCGGTGACGCGCATGTTCTCGCCAGCAAGCCCGGCCTGCCGACGATTTCGATCCGCGATCTGCCGAAGCGGCAGCTCTGCGACGGCATCATCGATGTGCAGTGTCCCAACACGGACAGCCAGAACCTTCTATTCTTCGCGGTGATGCAGTTCAATGTCGACCGGCTTCATCCTCTGCTGCAGCTGATGCCATCGGTCATGCGCACCAGCGATCTGGCCTCGAGTGAGCCGTCGATCCCGTCGCTGCTCGATACCATGACACGCGAGGCGGCGATGCAGCGCGTCGGCTCTGGCGGCATCCTGGCGCGGCTTGCCGACGTGCTGACCGCCACGATCATCCGCGCCTGGGTGGAGCACGGCTGCGGTACTGCGACCGGTTGGCTTGCCGCCGTGCGCCATCCGGAGGTCGGCCGGGTACTCGCCGCCATTCATCTCGACCCAACGAAGGACTGGACGGTGCCGGAGCTGGCCAAGCTCATGGGTGCTTCGCGCTCCGGCTTCGCCCAGCGCTTTGCCGATACGGTCGGCGAAACGCCGGCCCGCTACGTGGCGCGCATGCGCATGCACCAGGCCCATCAGTGGCTGCGCGAAGGAAAGCGGGTCGCCCATGTCGCCAACCGCCTCGGCTATGATTCCGAGGCCTCCTTCAGCCGTGCCTTCCGCAAGATCATGGGCGCGCCGCCAAGCCATTCGCGGAGCCTGGCGGCAGCTCCCGAGCAGATCGCTTCGTGACCGGCGCGGCCAGAGGCCGCTAGAACTCGATGGCGAGATCGGCCCGCACGCCGTGATCGCGAGCGGTCGAGGCGATCTGTCCCTGATAGGAGATGCTAAGCGTTGCCGCCGGTGTGACGGCAAAGTCGACGCTTGCCTCGACGAGGGCGCTGTCGCGTGCAATCGGTGCGCCTGCGACAGAAAATGGGTCACTGCCGGAAAACGCTTGAGCGACCGCGGGCGTGACATCGCCATAGGCGTGCCTCCAGCCGAGAAGGCCGCGAGCCGTAGCCTTGGCCGTTCCGAGTTCGAAATCGGTCGCCAAGCGCAGGCCGAGCGTGGTGAAGGTCATATCGTCCGAGCCGCCCTGGACTGCCAGCGCTGCCGCGCCGCCCTTCTCCGTGAAGTCGTCTGTATGCACGTTGACATAGGCGAGATTGGCAAAGGGCTCGAAGGCGAGGTGGCCCACCCGCATGCCATAGTCGAGTTCGCCGAACACCTGGGTCGTGCCTGCGCGGTAGTCGGCAGTCAGGCTGTCGACGAGAACCGGCGAGAGGACATTGCGGCGGCTGTCGATATCGCTCCACGTATAGGCAAGGCCGGAGCGGAACGACAGGGCGCCCCATTGTGTGCCGCCATAGACCCCGAGATGATAGTTGTCGCTGGAGGTCGACGCACGGCGGTCATCGACCTTGAAGCTCGACGAACTGTAGCCGGCGAGGAAACCGAGCCTCCAGTCGTCGTTGACGAGGCCGTCGAGGCCGGCGACGAGGCCGCCGGTGGAGCGCGACAAATTGGCGGCATTGTCGTCGCCATCCGTGTGGCCCCAGGAGCCGAAGGCCGAGCCCCAGGCGCCGGCGCGTTCCGCTGACGCGATAGACCCGGTGGTGAGATCATCCGTTGCCACCGTCCGCACAGCCTTCGCGCCAACAGTGTCGAAGGCGGACCGCAGGCGGTCGTTGATCTGGTTGCCGATGAGTTGGCTGTTTTCGATCAGGCCGGTCACGGTCGAGCCGTAGACTTCGCCGGGCAACTGGCCGAAAAGATCGGAGGCGGTGCCGGCGTCAAGGGTGATCGCGAGATCATGCAGGGATCGGCCGATACCAAGGCGCTCGATTGCGGCGGCGGTTGCCGCAGCGTTGCGGGTGGAGGCCACATCCGCGAAGGCCACGCCATTGCGGACGACGTCGAGATAGACTGTGGTTGGGTCGTAGGCCAGTGTCAGATCCAGGAAGGCATGGCAGCCGCAATCGTCCTCGAAGCGGCCGCTTACGCCGCCGGTTGCGGAAAGGATGGTGTGGCGGCCTTCACCTCGGTAGTTTTCGGGCCTGACCCTGACATCCACCATGCCGGCAATGTCAGCCGTGCCGGCGACGTCGAGCCGGCTGGTGCCGTCGGGTGCGTCGAGATTGACCAGGAACCACGCATCGCTTGACTGTCGGTAGCTGCCGTCAACGGTCAGCACACCGCCCCTACGCCCCCAGCCAGGATTGACGGCGCCGCCGTTGTCGACATTGCCGTGGATGATACCGTCGCCGGAGAGCATGCCTTCCCCGACTACAGAAGTATCGGAAACAATACTGCCGCCGATCGCCAGAATGCCGCCGTCGATGCGCGTGACGCCCTGATAGGTGCTATCGCCGCTCATCACCAAAAGGCCATCGCCAGACTTGATCAGCCCTCCCGCGCCGGCGATGTTGTTTGACCACGCGCTTTCGCCGTCCGTAATCACGGCGTGGAAATCGCCCCAGTCGAACTTACCCGGGCCACGCACCGCCCGCCCGGCGCTGACGAGGCCATAGCCGAACACCGGATCGACTCCAGGAAGCCCGATATCGGTGGCGGTGCCCAGCAATACCTGCCGGATCTGAGCCATCGTCATGTAGGGAAAGGTTTGCGCCACCAGGGCCGCCGTGCCCGAGACGAATGGGGCGGCCAGCGATGTGCCTGTTTCTCTGCTGTATGCACCGCCGGGAACAGCAACCATGATGTTGTCTTGCGGGTTCGCCCATACCCACTCGCCCTTGTCTGGATCCCATCGTGTCGCGCCGTCGCCGCCCGGCGCAGTCAGGCACCAGTTCATGGCAACGCCGCACTCGTTCGACCAGTTGGGCATATGGGTGGGACTGGTCGCCACCACAGCGAGCCAACCTTGTTCCAGTTCCGGGAAAAGGTAAGGAAGACCGGCGTCCACGGAAGGTTGCGCGGCACCGTCGTTCATCGCTGAAAAGACGAGAAGTCCTCCGCGCGAAACCGCGTAGCGATAGGCGTACAGGTTGCTTGAGGCCTCAACCTGTTCGGCGGACGTTTCCGTAATGAAGCCATCGCCAAAACTGTTGTTGATGATCTTCACGCCCCGGTCGATGAGGGTGCGGATTCCGTAGTCGATGGCATCGGTGTCGAGGTAGCCAGGTATGTCCGATGCCCCTGCCTGAACGATGGTCGCGCCCGGGGCGACCCCGTGCATCCCGGTCCCATCGCGATTGGCGGCGATCACCGAGGCGACCGTTGTGCCGTGCCCCTCCGCCACGAAAGTCCATGGTTTCTCCGGGTCGTAAGTAATTCCCTCCACATAGCGGCCGGTAAATTCCGGATGGCTGATGTCGAGGCCGCTGTCGACTACGCCGACCTTGATGCCGCTGCCGTCGTAACCCAGCATGTAGGCATATTCGGCGCCGATCGCCGCCAATCCCCATCCATCCACGCGGCCGGGCCTGCAGGCGTTGACAACCATGTCCGATCGGCCACTTTTCTTGCCATGAAGATTCTCGCAATATCAGGCAGTGCTCGGATCAATTCCACCAATACGGCCATGCTGCGGGCCGTCCGGTCGATTGCACCGGCAAACATCGAGATTTCTGTGTTCGATCGTGTGGGAGAGCTGCCGGTCTTTTCGCCGGATCTCGAGAGCCTGCCCCTGCCACGCCAGGTGCAAGGCTTCATCGATGCCATTGCCAGGAGCGACGGCCTGATCATCGCAAGCCCGGAATACGTGCGCTCCATTCCGGGTGGCCTCAAGAATGCGATCGACTGGCTCGTGTCCGGAGCGGAAATCGTCCACAAGCCGATTGCCCTGCTGCATGCGTCTCATCGGGGAGACGATATGCTGGCCAATCTGCGCACCGTCCTTGCAACAGTCAGCGACCGTTTCGCAGCAGATATCTTTCTCCGTCTCCACCTCATGAAGATGGAGCCCGCGGAGATATTGAAGGCCATGGAGACACCCGAGGACCGCTCGAAGGTGGAAGCCTATCTTCGGGCGTTTGCATCGTTCTGCATGGCCGCGCGTGAATCCGCTTAGCTCTTAAGCCTGCAGTCACCAGCTGTTCGGCAGCCCCCAAGCTTTCGACCTGATTTTACTGACGACCTGATTTTACTGGCGAATTCAAAAACAGGGGCAGTCAGCTTTCCCACTTCCTGATGTCTTCGTGCTTGCTGTGGCGCAAGGAAGAGCGCACGCCTACGGGATAGCTATGCGGTGGCTGCGGGACATTCACGCAGCAGCGCAGAAGGAGCTTGAGTGTGGTGAGGCGACGCAACAGTTGGGGATTGGCGTTTTTCGCTGCCTGCCTGTTCGTGCTGCAGTCGATCGCCGGCACATTTGCCGCGAGTTCGATGGCTGCCGTCGCGCAAATCGATCCTTTCGGTAATGCGCTTTGCGCAAGCGTGGATCACGCGAGCAAAGACAACCATGACAGCGGCCACGGGAGCGCCGCCGATTGCTGCCTGCTCGGATGCTGCGTGTCCTCGCAGGTCCTGGCAGCTGCTCCGGAAGCCTTCGAGGTCTTCACCTTTCAAGTCACGTCCGCGACAGAGCAATATTGGCCCGCGGCCGCCCCGTCGCCGAGGGGCGAACATCGCCCCGGCTATCCTCGCGCGCCTCCTCGACTGCTTGCCTGATCGGTAGCGTTCGCGCCAGCCCATGCCAGAGGCGGGGGCACCCTTGCCTAGTCTCTGCCGGCACCATCGGTCTTCTCATCCTGACGGATTTCCTTCGCGTGATCCGAGGTTGCCCGAAGCCTGGTCTTGTGCACGCCGAGAGCCGTCGGTCCGACCGTCTCCTGCGATCGCTACTCCGCCGACCGAAAATGTCGGCAACCTTTTCCGGATCGCTGCATCCAATCCCTGAAGCCCGCGAGAGACCTTCTCGTGGCCCGACACAACCAAATAATCTCAAAGGAATAGCCATATGTTCTCGAAACTGATCACTATCACCGCCTTCATCGCGATGAGCGCCACGGCAGCCTTTGCCCATTCCACGCTCGAAGTGACCGAGGCGCATGTAGGCGGGGCCTACAAGGCCGTCATTCGCGTCCCGCACGGCTGCGAGGGCAAGCCGACGATCGCGCTGCGCGTCCAGATCCCCGAGGGCATGATCGCAGCAAAGCCGATGCCCAAGCCTGGCTGGACACTGGAGAAGATCAAGGGAGCCTACGAGAAGTCCTACGACTACTTCGGCACCCCGATGAAGGAGGGGGTGAAGGAGGTCGTCTGGAAGGGCGGCAACCTGGCCGACGATGAGTATGAGGAGTTCGTCTTCCGCGCGTTCCTGACCGAAGGCCTGCCGGTCGGCAAGACGCTCTACGTGCCGCTGGTGCAGGAGTGCCCCGATGGCGCGACCGAGCGCTGGATTGAAATCCCGGCAGAGGGCAAGTCGAGTGACGATCTCGAATATCCGGCACCCGGCATCAAACTGCTTGAAAAGAAAAGCGGGCACTGATCGGCGCAGCGTGACGGCGAAGGCCAATTGACCGGAGAGCAGGCATGGCGCTGGTACCACTAAGCTTCACTCGCCTTGCGAAGTTGATGGGGATCGTGCTCTGCGGGATACTCATGCAGGTCACTGTCGCCTTCGCCCATGCATCGCTCAACACAAGCGAACCGAAGGACGGCTCGGTCGTAGATACCGCGCCGTCCGTTTACATGTTGACCTTCAGTGAGCCGGTTTCGCCCTTGTCGTTGAAGCTTGTCGGCCCGGATGGGACGGCGATCCCACTGGACCGGTTTGAGCTGAAGGATCGATTGCTCGAGATCATGGCGCCGACCGGTCTTGGGCGCGGCACGCATGTGCTCAGTTGGCGCGTAACCTCTGCTGACGGGCATCCGATCGGCGGATCCGTCGTCTTTTCGCTCGGCGCAGCCAGCACCACTCCGCTCGCGACGGGAGACAAGATCGACTGGTCCGCACGCGCCGGCGTTCTCTTGTCGAAGCTCGCGCTTTATGTGGGGCTGTTCATCGGTGTTGGCGGCGCGTTTTCGCGCCATTGGCTGCTCGATGGTTCTCGATCGGGGCGCAACGTGGTCGCGGCAGCGCTCGGGACAGGGGGGCTGGGTGCCGTCGCCGCCGTGGGCTTTCAAGGGCTCGATGCGTTGGGCGTCCCCCTGGCGCACCTTGTCGAGCCTGTCGTCTGGTCCACGGCCATGGCGACGAGCTTCGGCGTGACGGCTGTTGCCGCCTTCAGTGCCTTCGGCGTGGCGGCTGTCGCCCTGCGGGCAAAGGGTCGGCTTGCGCGGACGTCGTCTCTTGCCGCGCTGGTCGTTTCATCTGCTGCCCTGTCACTGAGCGGCCATGCGGCCACCGCCGAGCCCCAATGGCTGATGCGCCCGGCGGTCTTTCTGCACGTTATTGCGGTCAGTCTCTGGATCGGAGCGCTGGCGCCCTTGGGCCTAGCGCTGCACGGCAAAGACCCGGCGGCGCTTCGGGCGTTACGGCGGTTCTCGATGGCCATCCCCTATGCGGTTTTGGTGCTCGTCGCGGCGGGTGTCGCCTTGGCCATCGTGCAGGTGGAGAAGCCCGCAGCGCTGATCGAAACAGCCTATGGCCGGGTGTTTATGGTCAAGATGGCGTTGCTGACGGGACTGTTTCTGCTGGCGATCGTAAATCGCTGGCGTCTGACGGAGCCGACCATGGCTGGCGACCGGGCAGCGATGAAGCGGCTGGTCCGTTCGATCGCTGCGGAAACACTGATTGTCTTCCTGATCTTCGGGGCCGTCTCTTGCTGGCGCTTCACACCGCCGCCGCGCGCGCTCCTGGCTTTGGCGGCGCAGTCTGCAAGCGTTCATATCCACATCGAAAAGGCGATGGTCCTTGTTGACGTTGCGCCCGGACGGGTGGGCGAGGTGGACGTATCGATCAACACGCTTAGCGGCGAACTCGAGCCGCTTGCCGCCAAGGAGGTTATGCTTGTGCTGTCCAAGCCTGATGCCGGCATCGAACCATTCAAGCGCGCGGCTGTGCGACGCGGCCAAGCGGATTGGCAGGTCGAACACATGAACATCCCGCTGCCCGGCACTTGGCAGGTGCGTGTCGATATTCTCATCAACGATTTCGAGAAGGTGACGCTGAGTGATCAGATTGGCATCGCGCCGTGACTGCGGAGGCTGCCGCCCTGAAGCCTTTGTCAGCCTCTTCCGATTGCGATTGCTGGCGGGATCGCAGTCCCCCTGCCGCGCTCAATCGAAAGTACCCGACTCTGGGCCACCGCCTTGCCGGTGCAGGTTCCTTTTGACGTCGCGCCCTTGCGCGAGCGACGCGACTGGCGGCTGGCCGAAGCTTGTCGGTCGAATGATTTTTCTCGCCGTTAATACTTTAGAAATATCGCATGTTCATGCTGTGCGGCCATGCGCGGCTTCCTGTTGATGACATTTTTGGCGGGCGGATTGTGGGTGGTCGACACGACGTTGTGTGAAGGCCGCTATACCCAGGAGTTTGGGCATGAGGCCCAGTCCGCGACCAGACAAGTTCGCTATTGGCTGAACGCTCAACTGAACTACCTGCGAACGCGCTTCTAGCTTTCCGCCACCTCTTGGTGCTGAGAACCGGCATCGCCAAGCGAGCGCCTCAAGATTTGGTGGCGAAATATTGCTGCTAAAAAGTCACACTGTTCGGCGCTTCATTGCGGAAGAGCTTGGAAATCCGAATTAAAATGACAGTCGTCAAGTGTGGGAGTTGGCTCTGTTCGTTAGTGCGTGCTAAATTGATGAAATGCATAGATCTGATCAAGATGGCGATGCGAAGGTCACGGACCTCATCGCACAATTCAAAGCGGCGCAGAGCCAACTGTTTGGGCTGGTTGACGAATATGAAACGGAACGGTTCCGCTCGCTCGAACGGACCGTGGAGCAAACGTTCATCGAGATTGAGCAGCGTGTCCCACGCGACGCCAGCGAATTTCGCGCCATAGCGCAG
Organism: Ensifer sp. 2TAB8; assembly: GCF_052115125.1. Lineage (NCBI taxonomy): Bacteria > Pseudomonadati > Pseudomonadota > Alphaproteobacteria > Hyphomicrobiales > Rhizobiaceae > Ensifer > Ensifer sp. 2TAB8. The sequence continues at coordinate 206,595 of NZ_JBFRGB010000008.1, forward strand.
TTCTATCTGGATATGTTGGAGGACAATGATGGCGGCTACAACGGGCGGCTGCATGCCTGCTTGCGCCAGCTGGTCGATCGGCACGCCTTTGATGTGTCCGCGCAATTCGACTGATTGACGGTGTTGCGTGTGTCGTTCACACAGGTTCCATTCACACCGGGTAATGATCCCCCGAACATAAGGAAGGCCCATGGAAGGGGATAGAGAGCGCACTTTCGTTGTGGATCTCGCCGATGTGGACACTGCGGATTCCGGGATTTTCACCTGGGACATTACACAGGACCTCGTCTACGCGGACTCGGCTCTGGCGGAGCTTTTCGGACTGATCGCGACGGAGACCAATCGCGGATTGCCGCTCAAGCTCTATCTCGACCGGGTTCACCCGGAAGACCGGCCGTATCTGGCAAAGGAAATTGCCGCCACCATGGTGGGAGGGCGAGCCCAGCTATCGACCTATCGCGTAAAGACGCGAGGCGGGCACTACGTCTCGGTCGTCGCCTTTGGTCGGTGCTTTCGCGATCGGAAGGACACTCCGGTGCTCTATTCCGGGATCGTTGTTCTCGAAAGCGCTACATCGGCAAGCGACCACCGAAGGCACTAATGGCGAAAGGTCGCCAAGGCGCGGAACGGAAAAGCGTTTGGCGAGATTGGTCCGCGATTAGGCGGAAGTCGTTTCGCGAATGCCGCTGTCGAGAGCATTGTGTGCTGCCTGCATCACGTCGATGTCGTGAATGTGGCTTATGGTTGCCATCTCCATCATCAGATCGCCGATCACCAGATCAATGCGTCTCGGAGCCCCGGCATCCCTTTTCGCGATGCAGGCCTCAAGTTGTTCGGACGATCCGCCCAAAGCGTCATAGAGTTCCAGCGCGGTCGTCAGAACCTTTGCGCGACGCACAGCAAGATCACTGGTCGAATCCTCTCCTGAGGAAGCAACCATCAATCGAACAGCTCTGTTTTGGAACTCGCTCATTTTGAACCCTGTTCAAATGCAATCTAGCGTGGAGCATATCGCCGATTGCTGAACTCTATCTTAAGCGCAAAGGTAGAGTTCATAATGCAGTTTGGGTTTTACTCGGGCTGATGCAGTCGAACCGTCCCGAAGGCAAGGTCTCGCGATGATGCTGTTCGGCGACCTGCAGCACCTTCCCACGGACACGACCGAGCCGCCGCGGTCTCGCAGTTTGCCGCGAAAAATGAGAACGTTTGAGGAACTTTCCTATGTGAAAGGGCTTTCTGCCCGTGTATAAGGCCCGGATGGTCCAGAGAGCAGGCAGTGCCGATCTTCCGCTTCACGGTGGCCGGGTTCCCCGGTGGCTTGGCGAGCGCATGACAAAACTTGGTGCGATCATCACCCAGGCGATCGTCATCGAATATGGGCGAGACGAGTTTCTCCGCCGGCTGGCGCATCCGTTCTGGTTTCAGTCTTTCGGATGCGTCATGGGCATGGACTGGCACTCCTCCGGCATCACCACCAGCGTCATCGGTGCCCTGAAACGTGGTCTGTTACCGCTATCGGGCGAACTTGGTATCCATGTCTGCGGCGGACGAGGGCGGAACTCCCGGGAGACGCCGGGCGAGTTGATTGCAATCGGCGAGCGCGTGGGCCTCGACGGAGGCGGCCTGGCGACCACCAGTCGCCTCGTCGCAAAGGTCGACAGTGCGGCAGTGCAAGACGGCTTCGACCTTTACCTGCACGGCTTCATCGTTACCGATGACGGTAAATGGGTTGTAGTGCAGCAGGGCATGAACGGCGAGAGGCGGCAGGCCCGGCGCTACCACTGGCTTTCCGAGGGGATCAGCAGCTTCGTGGATTCGCCCCATACGGCGATAGAAGGTGCGCGGCAGGGCGAAATCGTCAATCTTGCCGACCGCCGCGCTGCGGCTTCGCGCAGTGGCCAGCTCGATCTCCTCGCGTCGCTCGGACCGGACCGGATCGTCCGAGAGGTTGCTGTTATCGAGCCAAGGCGGGCGAGCAAGCAAAGCGCGCAGCCCATGCTGCCGCATCTGATCATGCCTGCGCACCACGACGTGCGCGAAGAAGACGTCAACATGAAGCGCCTGCATGCAACGCTTGCTGCGGCTGCCGACCGTGGCCCGGAGGATTTCGAGCATCTCCTATTGGTGCCGGGCGTTGGAGCGCGCACGGTCAAGGCGCTGGCGATGGTGGCCGAAGTGGTGCACGGCGCGCCGTGTCGGTTCGCCGATCCGGCGCGCTTCTCGCTTGCCCATGGAGGCAAGGATCGCCACCCGTTCCCGGTTCCCCTGAAGGTGTATGACGAGACGATCCGAGTGATGAAATCCGCCGTATCGAAGGCGAAGCTCGGTCGCGACGAAGAGATGCAAGTCCTCAAGCGCCTCGACGATCAGGCCCGCCAGTTCGAGAAATATGCCACCGGCCCGGATCTCAAGGAGATCGTGGCCGGTGAGTTTCGTCAATCGCACGAGTTTGGCGGTCGCAGTGTCTTCGGCTGGGAAGGACCGGTAGAGCCGCCGAGCGATGCAGACCGGCCACGCCGCCGGGGTGACCGCGGCCGGTAACGGCTCCATGCCGCTGCAAGGCGTTGCAGCGAATCTTATTCTTTGATCTTCTTGAGAGGTTCTCGCCGGAACTCAAACCTCTTCCCAAGGGTTGGAAGGGCGTTAGAGCAAGCATGCGAGGGCAGACCAGCAGAATCCACGTCAAGAGGAGTCTCGCGATGGAAGAACTGCAGAGCATCACGGTATCTGAGGAGCGGCTCGAGGATTGCCGTGACGTCGTCGAACTGGACCTCCAGCTTTTGATCCGCGAGACGATCGAGTCCGGGTTTTCGGTGGAAGAGGTTCTGATCGCGATCAGCGAACTGGTGGCGGAAGATTTCGCCCACGCCGTCAAGATCGCCAGCGTCCATTAAGACCAGCGTTCACTGCGGAATGCATTGCTGTCCGAAACGGAGCATCTGGTCGCGCAGCGATGGCTCTGCGACGCGCTTGGCCGCTTCCCGATAGTCGAACCAGGCGAGCTTCCGCTCTCCCTTCTCGGGGAATTTCGCTCGCATGCGCGCGACTTCCAGGGGGTGGAGCTGAACCCTGCAGGAAATCTTGAGCCCGTGGTCCAGCCGCTTCTTGTAAAAGTAGTGGCCGAACGGAAATTTCTGGCAGGTGCCTTTCACGCCAGCCTCTTCATAGGCCTCTCTCGCTGCCACCTCGTGCGCGCGCCTTCCCTTCATCGGCCAGCCCTTGGGAATGACCCAGCGACCGGTGTCCCGGCTGGTTATGAGAAGGATTTCCAATGCGTTGTTGCGCACGCGATAACACAAGGCCGCGTATTGCATACGTGGCGGCCGGCGCAGCATCAACTGCACGTCAGCGGCAATTTGGCGTAGAAAATTCACCGGAATACTGTCTCCCTTGTCGCCCGCTTGCGGCAATCGCGCTCTATGCGCCGCGCGCAACATCGACAATAACAACCGGGTGATCGGTTCTGTTCCGCCAACAGGTCGTGCAAAAAGGGAATGGTGCGAGGGATTGGCCGGCCGATTCAAAGCGTAGACAGAATTCGATTGCTGAGTGATCCCCGATAGGTTTTCCTGATCTCGACCTTGTTTTCCAGCGAATCCAGGATCTCGTCGCAGAAATCGATATCGTGAAGCTCACGGATGGTCTGGAGCCCGCCGGGCGTGAAGACGTTGATCTCGAGAAGTTTGTCGCCGACGATATCGAGGCCGACCAGGAACATGCCGTCCTCGACGAGTTTAGGCCGCAGCGTTTCGGCGATCGCCAGCATCTCCTTCGTGACATTGGCTGGCTTTGGCGTGCCGCTGGCGTGGATGTTGGATCGGACGTCTCCCTTGGGTGGCACGCGTCTGAATGCGGCATAGACGTCGCCTCTCTGCAGCGGTCGGCCGTTCATCAGGAACAACCGCGTATCGCCTTCCGATGCCTTCGGTAGGTAACTCTGCACGATCAGATAGCCGACGACGCCAACCGCCTCGACGATCTGCGTGAGATTGCCTTCGGTGCTGGTACCCACCCGGAAGACGTTTTTGCCTCCGGATCCCTGCAACGGCTTGATGATCACGCCTTCGGAGTGGCTGTCGATGAATGTGCGGATTTCTTCGATGTCCTTGGAGATCAAGGTTGTCGGGCGAACGGCCACCGGGAAATCCTGGAAGTAGAGCTTGTCCTGGGCCAGTGCCAGACCGCAGGGATCATTGACGACGATCGTACCACGCTCTGTGGCGAACCGCCCGAAATTGGCTCCGGCATAGGATGCCCAGGGCCGGTTTTCGGCGTCCTCTGACGGGTCATTGCGAAGCAGCAGGACGTCCACGTCTTCAATGTTGACGATGGTCCTGACTGCATCGGCAAGCGCGCGCAAGAGTGTTTCCGGCTTCTTTGGCCGTGTGCCGGCGAACCCGGCCGCACGGACCATTAACGTGTCGTCCGGACGCAGGATGAAGTCGCCAGGCGTGATGTAGAGAACCTCATGCCCGCGAGAGAGGGCGCCGAGAGCCAATGCGGTCGTTGTATAGGCCGGGCTTTCGGTTTCCAGCGTGTTGACGAGGAGAGCAATGCGCATTGGGGCTCCTGGTTTCGGATGGAGGAATTTGATCCCTTTCGCGCCGCGCCAGCCGAATGCGCGGTACATGACCGAAATAGGGCGGCTGCCGGTGGCAGCTACTCCTGCCTATCGCGCCAGGCGGCAATCGGCGTTTTCGTCGCGAGGCCGTCGTCGATGGTGAGCACGCTGTCGAAGAACTCGACCCCGCTTTCGGATTGGATGGAAGAGGTGTCATGCATGACGGCGATTACCGCCGCCTCCGGGCAATGATCCTTGATCGACTGATAAAATCCGCGAACCGCCTCGCTATCGAGGGCGCTCGTCGCCTCGTCGAGGAAAAGCAGGCCTGGTTCCTGCAGCAGGATCCTTGCAAGGACCAGTTTCTGCTTCTCGCCCCCGGACAAAAGCTTGTCCCAGTTCTGCCCTTCGCGACCATCGTTCGAAAGCTCTTCCGTGAATTCTTCGAGCCCGGCTTCCTCCAACGCTGCAATGACAGAGGCGTCGTCATGCGTTTCAGCCGCATCCGGCAAGCAGACGAGGTCTTTCAGGCAAACGCCCTGGAGCTTGACGTCCTGGGCGGCGTAGAGGCTTCGTACCTTCTCCGGCGTCGTGATCGTGCCGCGGCCGTGTGCCCAAAGTCCATTGATGGCCTTGAGAAGCGAGGTCTTTCCACCACCGGATTCTCCGACCACCAAGGTCCACTCCGCGGGAAGGAAGTCCAGTTCGTCAGCGGTCAGAAAAGCTTTGTCGTCGCCGGTGTGCAAGAGCTCGACCGCCTGGATCGTCAAGCCGCGCGCGGCGTCCTGGGTCTCGTACTCGAACACCGAAGGACCGCTACGTGCATAATAATCCTGCGGCTGCTGCACCGTTTCGATCGCTTGCGCAAGTTCGGTGATCCGGTGCGCATCCGCTCGGAGCGTGGCGATATCGGGCATCGCATGGATGAACCACGAGCATTCGTTGATAAGCGCCGTCGCCAGCTCGGCGCCGGTGACGTAATCCTGAAGGCTGATCGTCTTGTCGACATAGGGCAGCAGCCCCGGCGCATAGGCGACGATGCGTGAGCCGATGAAATTGTGCACCAGCTCGAAACCCATGTAGCCGGCGGTTACCCGGTTGAGGCTCGCCCAGGTGTCGTCGATCTCGCGATATCGGCGCCCGTTCACTGCTTTCTGGGCCGGTTCGCCCTTGATCACGGCGACATGAAAACTGCGGTGCAACAGCTGGTTCAACTCGCTGCGATAACTGCCCTCAGCCGATTGGATGCGTATGGAGAGGCCCTGGAGGACGCTGCCGAGCTTGGCTGCGATGAAGGTGTTGAGCGGCACGTATATCGCGATCGCCAGGAACATCAGGCACGCGCTGCCGTAGCTGCCGAGGAGATCGAGCCCTCTGACGGGGCTCGACGTTTCGATCAGTTTTCGCCCGACGAAGCCGAGCGACAGAACGACGCCGGCGATGCCAACGCCGAGACCGATCGCACCGCCGGTCATGCCCTTAATCGCTTCCTGTACCCTCTGGTCGATGTTGTCGGGCGATGAACTCTCGTTCTCGACCGCGGCGCCAAATCCGTTCTGCTGAAGGTGGAAATGGGTGTGGTTGTTATCGAGCAGCGCCCGATTGAAGCGTTCGTCCAGCCACTGGCGCCATTTCCGGTGGAGCGTGGTCGAGAAAAAATGACGGACCGCCGTGAACCCGGCATCCCTGGTGATCGCGATTGCTGCCAAGGTCCCCGCGGTGCTCAGAAGGGATGATGGCGTGGTGGGTACGGTGGGGTGGTGGAAATTGGCGATCCGATTGACGAGTTCGCCCGAGGTCAAGGCAAACCATACGCTTGCTTGCGCCGACAATCCGGTGAGGAGCAGGATGAGAAACGTCAGGCCCCAGGCCTCGCGCCAGCGCTCGGAGAGCCAGTAGGCCAGCAACAGACCCCAGAAGCTGCGCATGGAGGAAACAGGGCTGCTCCGGCGCCGTCGTTCCCGGCCGAGGGTCCATTTGACCAGTGCTGCTGTTCGTTGTGCGTTGCTGCGCACGACCTCACTTAATGCCATCACCATGAACTGGGGCGAGGATCGGGCTTGTCAATTCCGAAGCGTGCGGTGGCAGGTGGACCAGGCTCGTTGCCAATTGCCGATGTCCCTTTATCTCCGCAGCTTACGCGTCGGAGATTGAAATGTCGTCGCGGATCAATTTTGCCAGTTCCCGTTCATCCGTCACGCCGAACTCATACCAACGGATCAAATTCCTGGCTGCGAGCCCGCCCGCGTCACTTTCGGCCTGACAACCTTGCTCGTCGCACCATTCCCTGAGGATGCGGCGCAGCACCATGATGGTTTCCGACGCCATCCCCGGCTTTGGCCAATCCGTCTTCCACATGCGCGCCTTCCAGCGATTGCAGCCTAGCGGTCAACGGACCTCCGGCGTAAAGATCGATCATCAAGTGACGCCTAGTGTTTCTGGTGGGTTCCTGCCCCGAAGTGGCTTCCGCTCGCCAGCCGTCGCGGCCATCGAGTTATGCTTGCTTGGTGAGGCCGCCGCTTCCCTTTGTCGGATTTTTCGGCGGCCTCGAAGCCTTGCGCCTCAAAGGAAATTGAACGCCCGACGCATTTTCGCGTCGAGGTTTAGCGGTTACTCAATTCGAACTAGCCTCCCGGCAGAGTTGCGTGCGCGCCGGGCTTTTGATTGGTTTCGATTGCCTCCGGCACATGGAGGAGTTCAAAAGGAGCCCGGCTCTCGATGCCGGTCTTATTCTCACGGCTCAGGCGGTCGAACACTATGAGATCGCCCGCTACGGCACCTTGAAGACCTGGGCCAAGCAACTTGGGTTGGAAAAAGCGGTGCTTCTGCTGGAGCAGACCCTTCAGGAGGAAGGGGCCGCCGACAAGGCGATTGACCAAGATCGCGTTGTCTGCCGCCAACATTAAGGCGAAAGCTGCGGCCTGACGACGTCAGAATGCGGCGGGTGTGAGCGTGCCTTCCGCGTCAATGCAAGCTGCGAAAGAGAAGCCCGGCGTGAGGCCGGGCTGTTGTGTTCAATCGTGATGCTCGGGCATCGCCTTGAGCTGATCCTTGGTCCATGTGGTCACAGCGTGAACCTCACCGTCTTCGTCACGCATGAAATCAAGATCGGTCGTGGACACCGCGACCGGCTCTGCGCCGATGCCGAGAAAACCGCCGACATCAATGATAACGGTGCCGCCGGCGCCTGCGCCGTGGACGTGGTCCACCTTGCCGACCTTGTCGTCATCTGCCCCATACACAGTCGCACCTTCAAGGGCTGCAGGCGTGAGTTCGGTGGGGCCAAGGCGTACGTGATTGGTGTGACCCATCTTTGTTGCTCCTTTGAAGTGAACGGAGCAAAACCGGCACTGAACCAAACTGTTCCATCACACGGCAATCGCCTGTGAGGTCGCTGACGAGAGAAAGCTAGATCACCGTCGCATTGGCGCGCGGTGTCCGGTACCGGCGGTATTTGGCGGCCGGGGTTATGCCCGCGGGGGCGTGGAGATCTCGATCGGTGCCAGGCTGAGATTGGCCCCTGGCCGGGTAAACGATCCAGCTTTCAGGCAGGTGCATGCAGGCGGACCGGATTGGTCCGGCAGGTTGGTCACGGAAAAGGAGGCCAACCAACTGTTCTATCTGGTGGCAAGCGGCGTGAGAGCCCGGCATCGAGCACGATAACGCCGCGCAGCCTCGCCGGTTGGATCGAGAGGACTCATTCGCAGTCCGCAAGAAGATCGATACGTGCCCGCACGCGGGCAACGCCTTCAGGGATGCGCGCGCCGGGGATCGACGAATAGCCCATGCGGAAATAGCGGCAGGGCTGGTCGCTTCGGGGGAAGAAGGGCGACCCGGCTTCGATCAGCACGCCATCCTGGCGCAGATCGCTGACCAGCCGATCCGCGTCCAGCCCCTCCGGTCCTTCCATCCAGAACGAGGTGCCGCCGAAGGTCGAGGAGCCCGCGACCTTCAGGTTCGCCCTGCGCAGCGACTCCGCCATGATCACGTGGCGCTTGTGATACTCCGTACGCATGCGGTGCAGAACGGCGTCATAGTGGCCGAGCGCCAGGAAATAGGCCGCGGTGCGTTGCAGATGGCCCGGCGGATGCCGCAGCATGAGCGAGCGCAGCGCTCGGGCCTCGCGGATGAACGGCGCGGGCGCGACGAGGTAGCCGAGGCGGAGCCCGGGAAACAGCGATTTGGAGAAGCTGCCAATGTAGAGCACGCGGCCGGAGGGGTCCAAGGCTTTCAGCGCCGGAGAAGGTGGCGCGAGATAGCTGATCTCGAACTCGTAGTCGTCCTCGACGATGACGAAGTCCTTTTCCTCTGCCGCCTGCAGCAGCCGTGTGCGCCGATCGATCGGCATCGTCGCGCCCGTCGGCGAATGGTGGCTCGGCGTCACGAAAACCGCGTCGATGTTTTCCGGCAAGGCATCCGGCGACAGGCCTTCGCTGTCCACGTCGACGGTCGTGACTTTCGCACCGCTGAGCAAGAGCGACGCGCTGATATCGGGATGGCACGGGTTTTCGCAGACCGCGGCGGAGCCCTTCTCCAGGATCAGCCGCGTTACGATCCAAAGGGCATTCTGGGCGCCGACGGTGACGAGGATTTCGTCCGGCGTGGCGTGGATGCCGCGGCGCGGCAGCGTGCGTGAGCAGATGTAGTTGACGAGGCGCACATCGTCGGCAGCGGCAAAGTCACTCGCCATCAGGACGAAATCCTCGCGGGCGAGCGCCCGACGGGCGCAGTCACGCCAGGCATTGAGGTCGAACAGCGTCGGGTCCATCTGGCCATAGAGAAACGGGTAGGGGTAGCGTCGCCAGTCCAGCGGCTTGGGGATCTGCCGCACGACGCCAAAGCTCATCTTGATCTTGCTGCTCCAGTCCACCGGGGTGCTGCCGCCGGATGGACGGTCGCTTTCAAAGTCTCTGCCGGGCGGGTTGTCGGTGATGCGATAGGAACTGCGGTTGACGGCTTCCACATAGCCCTGGGAGATCAGTTCCTGGTAGGCGAGCGTCACCGTGATGCGCGAAATGCGAAGATAGTCGGCGAGCTTGCGCGTCGAGGGCAGGTGTGCCCCTGGCTGTACCCGGCCGGCGAGCACGGCCGAAACGACGGTCTCGCGCAACTGCGCCTGCAAGCCGATCCCGCTTTCGCGTTCGATGAAGAAGATCGTTTCGGAAACGTTCATGCGCACGTGCCGGCCCTCGGTCACTCCAATCTGGATCTATTCAACTTCCAGACTGGATATAACGCAAGCTGCCAAGCGCCTCTATCGTCCTCAACAAGACCGGAAAAACTGGCCAATCAATAATCAACGAGGAGGAACGAAGAATGCTATACGGACATTTCAAACGGCTTGCGGCCGCCGCCAGCATCGTGGCCGGCCTTGCCGCATCCAGTGCGGCTTACGCGGAGACGAAGCTCGTCGTCGGCTATCAGCAGATCGTCGGCCCGTTCGTGGCCGCGATCGCCGACGGCCGTTTCGACGCGGCTGCCAAGGAGGTTGGTTACACGATCGACTGGCGCCAGTTCAGCTCCGCCGGCGACATCACGACGGCGCTCGCCTCGGGCGATGTGCCGATCGGCGTTCTCGGCTCGACCGGTACGGCGTCGGCCGCGACACGTGGCGTTGACCTGCAACTCTTCTGGATCCTCGACAATATCGGCCAATCCGAGGCGCTTGTCGCGCGTGAGGGCTCAGGTATCGAGACGCCTGCCGACCTCAAGGGCAAGAAGGTCGCCGTGCCTTTCGTCTCCACGTCGCACTTCCACCTGCTGGTTGGCATGAACAAGATCTGGAACGTCGATCCGCGCGAGGTGGAAATCCTCAATCTGAAGCCGCCGCAGATCGTGGCCGCCTGGCAGCGCGGCGATATCGATGCGGCATATGTCTGGCCGCCGGCTCTTTCCGAGCTCCAGAAGACCGGCAAGACAATCTCGGATTCCGAGGTCATCGGTGCGGCAAGCGTGCCGACCTTCGACGGGCTGGTGGTCTCCAAGGGTTGGGCAGAGGAAAATCCGAAGCTCATGGAGGCCTTCACCAAGGTCCTGACCGACGCCTATGCGGACTATAATGCCAACAAGGCGGCCTGGACGGAAGACTCGGCCCAGGTCCAGGGCATCGTCAAGCTGATCGGCGGCGACGGTCCGAGCACGGTGGAGGCGCTCCGTCTCCTCGCATTCCCGAACGCGGAGGATCAGGCATCAGACGTCTGGCTCGGTGGCGGCGCCACCCGCGCGCTCAGCGAGAGCGCAAAGTTCCTCGTCGAGCAGAAACAGATCAGCCAGTCGCTCGACGACTATGCGCCCTTCGTCAACGCCAACTTCGCGAAGGCTGCGGCGCAGGCGCAATAGGATATCCTGCAGATTGCGCCGTCCCTGAGGAGCGGACGGCGCACCATCATCGACCCGTGACCGAGGTGCAGGGAGGCATTTCTCATGGAAACACTTAGCGTCAGGAACATCAGTCTGACCTACCCGGGCCTGTACTCGGACCAGGCGATCATCGCCCTCAAAGGCGTCAATCTTACCATCAACAGTGGAGACTTCGTCGTCGCTCTCGGCGCCTCGGGCTGCGGAAAGACGACACTGCTCAACCTGATGGCGGGCTTCATGGCTCCGTCGGAGGGCGACATCACTCTAGGAAACCATCGGGTCAACGGGCCGGGCGCCGAACGCGGCGTGGTCTTCCAGAAGCACGCGCTTCTGCCGTGGCTCAACGTGATGGAAAACACCGAATTCGGCCTCAAGCTGCGTGGCGTCGACAAGGCGACCCGGCGCGATCTGGCGACCAAGAACCTCGCATTGGTCGGTTTGCAGGACTTTCACCGCCACATGATCTATCACCTGTCGGGCGGCATGCAGCAGCGCGTCGGTATTGCCAGGGCGCTGACCTGCGACCCGGCCATGCTCTTGATGGACGAGCCGATGGCAGCACTCGACGCGCTGACGCGTGAAACGATCCAGGAACTGCTGCTCAAGGTCTGGCAGCTCACCAACAAGATGTTTTTCTTCATCACCCACAGCGTCGAGGAGGCTCTGTTCCTCGGCTCGCGGCTGATCGTCATGTCGCCGCGCCCGGGTCGCATCACCCACACCTACGAGCTCAACTTCAACAAGCGGTTCCTCGCCGAGGGCAATGCCCGCGCAATCAAGTCCAGCCCGGAATTCATCCGCATGCGCGAAGAGGTGCTCGGCATCATCTATGGCGACGAACGCGCGTCCGGCAACCCGGAGGTGGCCCATGCTTGACAGAGTGACACGCGCCAAGCCCGTAAAGGCCGGCAAGATCTTCGGCGCGCCCGGTGAAGGCAGCAGCGGCCTGATCAGTTTTTCGACGACGGTCGTCATCGTCGCGCTCTGGTTCCTCGTGACCGAGGGCGGCTGGGTCAAGCCGCTGTTCCTGCCGTCGCCGCTGGCGGTCTGGGACAAGTTCATGCTGGCGATGACCGACGGCGTTTCGAACTCGACGCTGATGCAGCACACACTCGCCAGTATCGGCCGTGTCTTCGGCGCCTTTCTGTTGGCTCTGGTAACGGCTGTGCCGATCGGCGTCCTGATGGGCGTCAACCGCTTCGTGCGCGGACTGTTCGACCCGATCATCGAATTCTACCGGCCGCTGCCGCCGCTTGCCTACCTGCCACTGGTCATCATCTGGCTCGGCATCGGCGAGTTCCCGAAGGTGTTCCTGATCTATCTGGCGATCTTCGCCCCGATGGCGATTGCCGCAAGAGCAGGGGTGCGTTCGGTCTCGACGGAACAGATCCACGCGGCCTATGCGATGGGCGCCACCCGCGGGCAGGTCATCAGTCAGGTGATCATGAAGGCCGCCTTGCCCGAGATCTTCACCGGCATGCGCATCGGCATCGGTGTCGGCTGGACGACCTTGGTGGCGGCGGAAATGGTGGCCGCCAACCGAGGCCTCGGCTTCATGGTTCTGAACGCGGCCGAGAACCTCGAAAGCGATACGGTGATCATGGGCATCTTCATCATCGGCATCTTCGCCTTCGCCTTCGATCTCTTGATCCGCTACCTCGAAAAGGCGCTGATCCCCTGGAAGGGCCGCCTCTAACCAGCGGCCGCACCCAACCCCTCATCTGAATTCGGCCTGGCAGCTTTTTGAAGACGGCATCTCCCGTCTCCGGCGAAGCCATGCCTTGCGACTAGCCAAAGGACAGGACCATGACACTGACGGCGACCGATCTCAAAACCTTGTTCGATGCCTTCAACCGGCACGACATCGATGGCGTCATGCACTTCTTCGCCGAGGATTGCGTGTTCAACGCAGTCGGCGGCCCGGAGGTCTACGGCAACCGGTTCGTCGGCCCCGGTCCGATCGCCGATGCCTTCAGTGGCGTGTGGAAGTCGATGCCGGACGCCGAGTGGGGCAACCACAGCCACTTCGTACAGGGGGACAGGGGCGTCTCCGAATGGACCTTCTCCGGCACGGCCGCCGATGGCAGCCGCATCGAGGCCGAGGGCTGTGACCTCTTCACCTTCCGCAACGGCAAGATCGTGCGCAAGCAGGCGTTCCGCAAGAACCGCCCGGTCCTGCAGCCCCGCTACTGATGGCCTGGAGCAAGAGCCATGCAACTGCACGCCACTTCTCTGAAGACTGCAAGGCAGCCGTTCGATCCCGCCTATGACCCCAACCATGACCGCAGCCCCGGTCGAGGCAAGGACTATGCGCCGACCTACTGGATCGGCACCGCCGGGCCGGAGCCGGAGGACGACGGCCCGGTCACGCGGGACATCGATGTCGATGTCGCGATCATCGGATCGGGCTATACCGGTCTCTCCTGCGCCATCCATCTGGCGCGCGAGCACGGCATCAAGGCCACTGTGCTGGAGGCCAATGGCGTTGCCTGGGGCTGCAGCACGCGCAACGGCGGACAGGCGCAGATCTCCGCCGGTCGCCTGAAGCGCTCGCAATGGATCGCCCGCTGGGGCGTTGACGTTGCGCGGAAAATGCACGCGGAGATTTCCGAGGGCTTCGACCTCTTTCGCTCGCTGATCCGCGAGCCGGAAATCGACTGCGACCCGCAGGATGGCGGCCATCTCTACATCGCCCATCGTGACAAGATGCTGCCGGCGCTGGAAAACGAGGCCCGCGTCCTCAACGATACCTTCGGCTACCGTGCCCGCATGGTCTCGCGCGACGAAATCCACCTCGATTTCGTCCGTGACGAGGAAGCGCGCGGCGCCATGTACGAGCCCGACGGCATGGGTATCCATGCGGCCAAGCTCGCCTTCGGCTATCTGAGGCTTGCCCGCAAGCTGGGCGCGAAGGTGCATACGTCGAGCCCGGTGCTGAGCTGCACTGCCAAGGGCGGCGTGCATTACCTGACCACGCCTGGCGGAACGGTGCGGGCTCGTGCCGTCTGCATCGCAACGGCCGGCTACACATCGCCGGGCATGAATGCGCTCACCCGCCATCGGCTGATGCCGATCCTGTCGAACTCGATCGTCACGCGGCCGCTGACGAAGGGCGAGCAGCAGGCGCTGAACTTCAAGGCGCGCATCCCGCTCACCGATACGCGAACGCTCCGCCACTACTATCGCATGCTGCCGGACGGACGGGTGCAGATCGGTAGCCGCAGCGCCATTACCGGGCGCGACGCGAGCAATCCGAAACATCTCGAACTGCTGCTTGCCGGCCTCTACCGCAAGTTCCCGGCGCTTCGCGGCATCGATATCGACTACTCCTGGTGGGGTTGGGTGGATGTCAGCCACGACATGATGCCGCGCATCTTCCAGCCGGACCCGGCGCAGAGGCTGTTCTATGCCATGGGCTATGGTGGCAACGGCGTCATGTATTCCGCCCAGGCCGGCCGCCGCATGGCCCAGATGGTCGCTGGCAAAGGCGGCGGCCTCGACCTTCCCATCTTCACTTCGCCCCTACCGGGTCACGGGCTTCTGACGCCGTTCCGTCGGCTCGGCCAATGGGGAATGTACCGCTGGTACTACCTCCGCGACGAGATCCTCTAACACTTTGAAATAATACCAGGAAAGGAACCATCCCCATGAAAATGACCACCGAGGAAGCCTTCGTCAAAGTCTTGCAGATGCATGGCCTCGAACATGCCTTCGGCATCATCGGCTCGGCCATGATGCCGGTGTCGGACCTGTTCCCGAAGGCCGGCATCAAGTTCTGGGACTGCGCCCATGAGACCAATGCCGGCATGATGGCTGACGGCTTCAGCCGCGCGACAGGCACGATGTCGGTTGCGATCGGCCAGAACGGCCCTGGCGTCACCGGCTTCATCACCGCGATCAAGACCGCCTACTGGAATCATACGCCGCTTCTGATGGTGACGCCGCAGGCCGCCAACAAGACGATCGGGCAGGGCGGTTTTCAGGAAGTCGACCAGATGGCGATGTTCGAGGAAATGGTCTGCTACCAGGAAGAAGTGCGCGATCCGTCGCGTATACCCGAGGTCCTGAACCGCGTCATCGAAAAGGCCTGGCGCGGCTGTGCCCCGGCGCAGATCAACATCCCGCGCGACTACTGGACCCAGGTGATTGATGTCGACCTGCCGGCGATCGTTCGCTTCGAGCGCCCGGCCGGCGGCCCGCAGGCGATCGCGGAAGCGGCCAAGTTGCTATCCGAGGCAAAGTTCCCCGTTATCCTCAACGGTGCCGGCGTCGTCATCGGCAATGCCATCTCCGATTCCATGAAGCTCGCCGAACGGCTCGACGCGCCGGTCTGCTGCGGCTACCAGCACAATGATGCCTTCCCGGGCAGCCATCGTCTTGCGGTCGGCCCGCTCGGCTATAACGGTTCGAAGGCGGCGATGGAGTTGATCTCCAAGGCCGACGTCGTGCTGGCGCTCGGCACGAGGCTCAATCCCTTCTCGACGCTTCCGGGCTACGGCATCGACTATTGGCCGAAGAACGCTTCGATCATCCAGGTCGACATCAACGCCGACCGGATCGGCCTCACCAAGAAGGTGTCGGTCGGCATCTGTGGCGATGCCAAGCAGGTCGCCCGCCAGATCCTGGAACTGCTCTCGCCGACTGCCGGTGATGCCGGCCGCGAGGAACGCAAGGCTGCGATCCACCAGACCCGCTCTGCCTGGCAGCAGCAGCTTTCCTCGATGGACCACGAGGACGACGATCCGGGCACGGAATGGAACGAAAGCGCACGTTCGCGCGAGCCGAACCGGATGTCGCCGCGCCAGGCCTGGCGGGCAATCCAGGCGGCCCTGCCGAAGGAGGCGATCATCTCCACCGACATCGGCAATAACTGCGCCATTGGCAACGCCTATCCGACCTTCGAAGCCGGCCGGAAGTATCTCGCTCCGGGCATGTTCGGGCCCTGCGGCTATGGCTTCCCGTCGATCGTCGGCGCCAAAATCGGTTGCCCTGATGTGCCGGTCGTCGGCTTTGCCGGTGACGGTGCCTTCGGTATCTCCATGAACGAAATGGGCTCGATCGGCCGCGAGGGTTGGCCGGCGATCACCATGGTTATCTTCCGCAACTACCAATGGGGTGCTGAAAAGCGCAACACGACGCTCTGGTACGCCAACAACTTCGTCGGCACTGAGCTCAACCCCAATCTCTCCTACGCCAAGGTGGCAGAAGGCTGCGGGCTGAAGGGGGTTGCGGTCGACAACACGGCAGCACTGACCGAGGCGTTGTCCACGGCGATCACTGACCAGAAGAACGGCGTGACGACTTTCATCGAAGTCATCCTCAACCAGGAGCTCGGCGAACCCTTCCGCCGCGACGCGATGAAGAAGCCGGTGCCGGTTGCCGGCATCGACCGCGCCGACATGCGCCCGCAGAAGCGGGCCTGATCCCTCGTTCTAAAACAAGCTCCGCCCGGTGCCCCCGGGCGGAGCAAAGCCTCCCGCAAATGACCGGAACAGAACCATGACCTTCGTCGCCTCCGTCCACGAACGCTTCCGAAGCGTGCCCTCCGGCTTTGCAGCCTATTGGCCGGGCTTTGCCGTTACCGCGGCGGTGGCCGTCGCCGCCCAGTTTCTCTCCGACCATTACGGCGCGCCGGCCATGCTGATGGCGCTGCTGCTCGGCATCGCCTTTCACTTCCTGTCAGAGGAAGGGCGCTGCGTCGCCGGTATCGATTTCTGCGCCAAAAAGGTGCTGCGCATCGGCGTGGCGCTGCTCGGTATGCGCATCAGCGTCGATTTGCTGATCGGGCTTGGCGCAAGCACGATCCTGCTGCTCATCTCGGCCATCGCCGCGACCATCGGCTTCGGGTTGCTTGCCGCAAAACTGCTCGGCCGTGGCTGGCGACTGGCGCTCATCACCAGCGGCTCGGTTGCCATCTGCGGCGCGTCGGCGGCCATGGCGATCGCCGCCGTTCTTCCGAAGAACGAGTTTTCCGAGCGCAATCTGATCTTCACCGTGCTTTCGGTGACGGTGCTCTCCACGCTTGCGATGATCGCCTATCCGATCCTCGCCCAGACCATGGGGCTCGATGCGCGCGCCACCGGCATCTTCTTCGGCGGCACCATCCATGACGTCGCCCAGGTCGTCGGCGCCGGCTTCTCGGTCTCGCCGGAGGCGGGCGAGACGGCGACGCTCGTCAAGCTGATCCGCGTAACCATGCTGGCGCCCGTCGTCCTCATCTTCTCGCTGTCGCTGCGCAAAGTGCCGCAGCCGGAAGGCGAAACCGGCAAGCGCCCGCCGCTGCTGCCCGGCTTCGTCGTCGCCTTCCTGATCTTTGCGGCTATGAACTCTTTCGGTTTCGTTCCGGAAATGGTCGCCAAGGCCGGCATGGAGACGTCGCGTTGGGCGCTGCTCGCCGGCATCGTCGCCGTCGGCATGCGCACCTCGCTTCGCCGTGTGCTCGACGTCGGCGGCGATGCCGTCGCGCTGATCGTCGCCGAAACCGTGTTCATCGCCCTCTTCATCCTCGTCGGCATTCACTATCTGGGGCACGCCTGATGAAACCGCTCGATCGCATTCTCGAAGCCGCCAAGGCCGCGCCGCGCCATATCGTGCTCGCCGAAGGGGAGGATCCGCGTATCGTCGAAGGTGCCCTGCGCGCCGTTCGGGCCGGTATTGCGGAGATCTCCCTGATCGGTAATCGAAACGTGGTCGAGGAACGGCTGGAGGAGGCCGGTGGCCAGTCGGACGAAGTCCGCATCGAGGATCCCACTTCGTCCGCGCTCACGCCGCGCCTCGTCGCGGCCTACCACGCGCTGCGTCGCAACAAAGGCGTTGACGAGGTGGCCGCTTCGGCAGCCGTGCGTTCGCCGCTCGTCTTTGCCGCCATGATGGTGCGCGAGGATGAGGCCGATGGAACAGTCGGCGGTGCTGTCGCCACCACCGCCGATACGGTGCGTGCCGCACTCCAGACCATTGGCCGCGCACCGGATGTCGGCCTGGTTTCGAGCTTCTTCCTGATGATGCTGTGCGCGCCGCACCACGCCAAGAAGGGCGCTTTCGTCTTTGCCGATTGCGGGCTGGTGGTGGACCCGGACGCGGCGGGTCTGGCCGATATCGCCGTGACTTCGGCGCGTTCCTTCGAGGCGCTTTCCGGCAAGTCGGCGAAGGTGGCGATGCTCTCGTTCTCGACCGCCGGCAGTGCTGCGCATGAACGCGTTTCCAAGGTGGTGGAGGCAACGCGGCTCGCGCATGCGGCCGCGCCAGGGCTGGTGATCGACGGCGAGTTGCAGTTCGATACCGCCTTCGTCGAGGCCGTCAGCGCGGCCAAGGCACCCAACTCGGCCCTTCATGGCGAGGCCAATGTCTTCGTCTTCCCGAACCTCGATGCGGCAAACATCGGCTACAAGATCGCCCAGCGGATCGGCGGAGCCACCGCCATCGGCCCGATCCTGCAGGGGCTCGCTAAGCCCGCCAACGATCTCTCGCGTGGGTGCAATGCCGATGACGTGTTCCACATGATCGCCGTCACCGTCGTTCAGGCTTCTAGTTGATAAGTGTTTATCGCACGCCAGCCCATCGTTCGGGCAGTGCTGTGCCGTAAGCTTGGTGCAGCCTAGGTCGCCCGGTGCGCCAGTTTACGCGCGATGTCGAAGAAGGCGCTGACGAGCTTGCCGTTGCTGCGCTCGCGCAGACAGATCAGTGCTTCATCCATCAGCATCTCCGGCGCGTCGATCCGGATGGGAACGAGGCGGCTGTCCTGGCCGAACTCGGCCGAGGAAACGAAGCCGACACCGCCGCCTGCCGCAACGATCTCGCGTACGGCCTCGCGTCCCTCGGCTTCGATGAGCGGCGTGAGAGACGCGCCGCATTGCTGGGCCATCGCCTCGAGCTTCTGCCGCGTCTTGGAACCCTGCTCGCGCATGACGAGCGGGTGTCCGGCAAGCTCGGCGAGGGTAACCGTTTTCCGGCCCGCGAGCGGGTAGTCGCGGCTGGCAAACGCGATGATCGGCGTGGAGTTGAGTTTCAGGATGTCGAAGTCGCTCGATTGCGGGATTTCTCCGAGAACGCCGATATCCGCCTCATAGGCGTGCAGGCTGGTGATGACCGTTTCGGTGTTGCCGGAATCGATCGAGACCTGCACCGTCGGATAGGTGCGCCGGAAGGCGGCGAGGATGTGCAGCAGATGGTGGGCGGCGTCGGCTACGATGCGAAGCTTTCCGGCCCTGAGCGCCCGCGATTCCGAGAGAAGATCCAGGGCCTGCTGCTCGACATCGAACATGCGACGCGTGACTTCGAGAAGCTGCTGGCCGGCCTGGGTCAGCGTCACCTGCTTCTTGTTCCGGTTGAAGAGGAGGACATCGTATTCCTCTTCGAGCTTGCGCACCTGATCCGAGACGGCGGGCTGGGTGAGGAAGAGGGCTTCGGCTGCGCGCGAGAAGCCACCATGGATGGCCACATTGTGGAAGGCGCGAAGCTGGACATAGCGCATGCGTACGACGCCTTTTGAATAGATTTGATCTATGGTTTGATTAAAACGAACGATTTGATTTATGTAAAGTGGCAGCGGATAGTTTTCGGATTGCATCTCTTTCCGGAGCGCGCCCATGAACCTCCCGGCTGTCGCCCTCGAGCTTGCCGCCGCCACTGTCCTTTTGCTCTACGCCGTCAGTCTCGTGAAGAAGGGCGTCGAGGCCGCGGCAGGCGACATCGTTGCGCGCACCGTCGGCGGTGCGGGGGGACGACCACGGGCAGCCATCTGCGGCTGTGCTGTTGCTATTGCCCTGCAAAGCTCGACGGCGGTTGCCATGCTTGCCGCCGGCTTTGCCGTTAGTGGCGCACTGGCGCTTGATACCGGTCTGGCGGTGCTGCTTGGTGCCGATCTCGGCTCGGCGCTCGTCGTCAAGATCCTGTCCTTCGACCTGCACTGGCTGGCACCACTTCTGATCGCGATTGGCGGTCTCGCACATCTGAAGGCATCGACCCGCAAGACCGTCGAAGGGGGGCGCGCCGTGCTCGGTATCGGTCTGCTGCTGCTTTCGCTGCAGATGATCAGCCATGCGACGCAGCCGCTTTCGCAAAGTCCGCTGCTGCCTTCCGTCGTCGCCTTTGTCGGCAAGGATGCGCTGACGGTGATGATCCTTGCCGCCCTCTTCACCTGGGCGCTGCACTCCAGCGTCGCCGCGATCCTGCTGATCCTGACCTTCGCCGTGAAGGGCATCGTGCCCCTGGATGTTGGTATTCCGCTGGTACTCGGCGTCAACATCGGCGGCGGGCTCATAGCGCTCTGGCTGACCCGCGGCCTGCCGGTCGATGGCCGGCGCCTGCCGCTTGGAAATCTCCTCTTCCGTGCCCTGTTCGGTGCGATGATCTTTGGCCTCTTTGCGCTGCATTCTCCATTTGACTGGCTTCCGGGTGAGACGGTTGCCGGCAAGCTCGTCAATCTGCATGTGCTCTTCAACGCAGCCCTGGTTCTCGTCGGGGTGATCTTCTGCGGCCCGATGGCGCGCCTCGTTCGGCTGTTTTTGCCGGAGGCCGCCGGTGCCAATGATCGTACGGCTCATGTCAGCGCCCTCGACCCGGCGCTGATCGACAAGCCGGCGCAGGCGCTCGCGGCTGCGGCGCGCGAGGTGCTCCACATGGGCAATCTCATCGCCCGGATGCTGGAGCCCGTCATGACGGTCATTCACGCGCCGACACCCCAGGCGGTCAAGGCGCTCAGAAGCATCGACGGCGACATCCACCTGGCCCACAGCGCAATCAAGCTCTACATCGCAGCCGTCAATCGCGGCATCCTGACCGAAGACCAATCGCGACGCGGCATCGAACTCACTGAGGCGGCGATCCATCTCGAATATGCCGGCGACGTCGTCGCAAAGAGCCTTCTACAGATGGCCGAGGAGCGGCTTGCGGGCGCAGGCACGTTCTCGCAGGAGGGATGGCGTGAACTCACCTTGCTGCACGCGGCCGTGTCTTCCAACGTCAGGCTTGCCGCTAATCTTCTTGTCTCCCCCGATCCGGTGATCGCGCGCGAAATGGTTCGGCAGAAGGAGCATGTGCGTCGCCTGGTCGAAGAAAGCAGCAAGAGCCATCTTGAACGGCTTCGCCAAGGTGTCGCGACCAGCATCCTGTCGAGCGACATGCATCTCGAGATCGTTCGGGCGCTGAAGGAGGTCAATTCGCTGGTGACGACCATGGCCTATCCGCGGCTGCGCGAGAGCGGAGACCTTCTGGAAAGCCGGCTCGTGCCCGCTGCCTAGATGTATAAATTGGAACGATAGATTGATACAAAAGAACGATTTTACAGATGGATGTTTCCGCCCCATTGTCGTTCTCGAACACGCCAACCGCGAGGACGGACAATGCCAAACACCGCTTCTGACAGAACCATCGCGCCTCTGGAAATGCCGAGACTCGGCGAACCTTATCTCTTGACGCCCGGCCCGCTGACGACGGCCTATCAGGTCAAGGAAGCCATGCTGCGGGACTGGGGGTCCTGGGATGGCGATTTCCGGGCAATGACCGCCAAGCTCCGCCAGGAACTGCTCGAGATTGCCGGCGATGCCAAGGGTGAGTTCGATTGCGTGCCGATGCAGGGCAGCGGCTCGTTTTCGGTCGAGGCGATGCTCGGCAGCTTCGTCCCAAAGGATGGCAAGGTGCTGGTGCTGATGAACGGCGCCTATGGCAAGCGCATCGCCCAGACGCTCTCTTATCTCGGTCGCGATCATGTGACGATCGACAAGGGTGACTACATGCCGCCGCGCGGTCCGGAGGTTGCAGCGGCACTCGATGCCGACCCTGATATCACCCACGTCGTGGTCGTCCATTGCGAGACGAGCTCCGGCATCCTCAATCCGCTGAAGGAGATTTCCGACACGGTCTACTCCCGCGGCCGCAGGTTGCTGGTCGATTCCATGAGTGCCTTCGGCGCGGTGCCGGCCGGCATTGGCGATTTCCGCTACGAGGCGATCGTTTCTTCCGCCAACAAGTGCATCGAGGGTGTGCCCGGCTTCGGCTTTGTCATCGCCCGCAAGAGCGAGCTGGAGGCCGCAAAGGGGCGCAGCCATTCGCTGAGCCTCGATGTGCATGCCCAGTGGGACTACATGAACAAGACGGGCCAGTGGCGCTTCACACCGCCGACCCATGTGGTCGCGGCCTTCCTGGAAGCCTTGCGCCTGCATCGGGAAGAGGGGGGTGTCGCCGGCCGTGGAGCCCGCTATGCCCGAAACCGCGATGTGATGGTCGCCGGCATGCGCGAGGCCGGCTTTGAGACGTTGCTTGCCGATCAGTGGCTGTCGCCGATCATCGTCACCTTCTTCAGCCCGGCTCATCCTGCCTTCGCTTTCGATCGCTTCTACGACCTGATGAAGGACAAGGGTTTCATCATCTATCCCGGCAAGCTGACCGTGGTCGACAGTTTCCGCGTCGGCTGCATCGGCCGCATGGACGAGCATGTCATGCGCCGCGTGGTCGAAGCCGCCCGCTACTCACTCTCCGAAATGGGCGTCGACAGCGCCGCTCCCCCGGCCGTCGCCCTTGAAGAACGCCGCCGTCTCGCCGCCTGAATTGAGGAAATTACGATGAACCAGATGTCCAAGATCACCGTCACCGCCAACCGCCGCACCTATCCCTGGCCGAAGGTCCCGGCCATCGCCATCTGCCTCGACGGCTGCGAGCCGGCCTATCTCGACGAAGCCATCAAGGCCGGGCTGATGCCGACGCTCGAGCGCATCCGCAAGACCGGGACGGAGCGCACAGCGCTCAGCGTCATCCCAAGCTTCACCAACCCGAACAACCTCTCCATCGCCACCGGCCGGCCGCCGGCGATCCACGGCATCTGCGGCAACTATCTCTACGAACCGCAGACCGGCAACGAAGTGATGATGAACGACCCGCGCTTCCTGCGCGCCCCGACGATCTTCAAGGCGTTCTACGATGCCGGCGCGAAGGTGGCCGTGGTGACGGCCAAGGACAAGCTCAGGGCGCTGCTCGGCCACGGCCTCAAGTTCGACGAGGGCAGGGCGATCTGCTTCTCCTCGGAAAAGTCCGACAAGACGACCAAGGCGGAAAACGGTCTCGACAACGCCTCGGCCTGGCTCGGCCGCCCGGTGCCGGAAGTCTATTCGGCGGATCTCTCCGAGTTCGTCTTTGCCGCCGGCGTCAAGCTGCTCAAGGAATTCCGGCCTGATGTCATGTACCTGACGACCACCGACTACGTGCAGCACAAGTATGCGCCGGGCGTGCCGCAAGCCAATTCCTTCTATGAGATGTTCGACAAGTACCTGACCGAACTTGACGCGCTGGGTGCGGCGATCATCGTCACGGCCGACCACGGCATGAAGCCGAAGCACAAGGCGGACGGTTCGCCTGATGTCGTCTACGTCCAGGACCTGCTCGACCAATGGCTCGGCAAGGATGCCGCCCGCGTCATCCTGCCAATCACCGACCCCTATGTCGTGCATCACGGCGCGCTCGGATCCTTTGCCACGGCCTATCTGCCTGAAGGTGCCGACAAGGAAGAGATCATTGAGCGCCTGAAGGCGATCGAGGGTATCGATGTCGTCCTTACGCGCCCGGAAGCCTGCGTGCGCTTCGAACTGCCTGACGACCGCATCGGTGATCTCGTATTGATCTCGACCGAGAACAAGACGCTCGGCACCAGCGAGCACCGCCACGATCTCGCGGCATTGAACGAGCCGTTGCGCTCGCATGGCGGTCTCACAGAACAGGAAGTGCCGTTCATCGCCAACCGCAAGCTGCCCGAACTTCTGACGGCCGGCACCCTGCGCAATTTCGATGCGTTTTTCTACGCGCTCGTCGCAGCAGCACAGACGGCGCACTAGGGGGCCAGCAATGACCAAGGTGGAAACGACATTCGCCATTCGCCACGAGCCGATGCGGATCGCCGGCAAGGCGGTCGATACCGAAGGGCGCATCGAGGTGCGCTACCCCTTCAACGATGCCGTGATCGGCACGGTACCGGCCGGCAACGCCGAGCATGCCCGCAAGGCCTTCGAGATCGCGGCGGCCTATCAGCCGAAGCTGACGCGCTACGAGCGCCAGCGCATCCTGCTCAAGGCCGCAGACCTGCTCGTCGCCCGAAAGGAGGAGATCTCCGACCTGATCACGTTGGAGCTCGGTATCTCCAAGCAGGATTCGCTCTATGAGGTCGGACGGGCCTTCGACGTGCTGACATTGTCGGGGCAGATGTGCATCCATGACGACGGCGAAATCTTCTCCTGCGACCTCACCCCGCACGGGAAGGCGCGCAAGATCTTCACCACGCGCGAACCGCTCAACGCCATTTCGGCGATCACGCCTTTCAACCACCCGCTCAACATGGTGGCGCACAAGGTGGCGCCGGCGGTTGCAACGAACAATTGCGTGGTGCTCAAGCCGACAGAACTGACGCCGATGACGGCGCTCATCTTTGCCGACATTCTCTATGAGGCCGGCCTGCCATCGGAAATGCTCTCGGTCGTGACCGGCTGGCCCGCCGATATCGGCATGGAGATGATCACCAACCCGAATTTCGACCTCATCACGTTTACCGGCAGCGTTCCGGTGGGCAAGCTGATCGCCGCGCACGCCCACTACAAGCGGCAGATTCTGGAGCTGGGCGGCAACGACCCGCTGATCATTCTCAACGATCTCTCGGACGCCGATCTCGCCAAGGCGGCAGATCTGGCCGTTGCCGGTGCGACGAAGAATTCCGGCCAGCGCTGCACGGCGGTGAAGCGCATCCTTTGCCAGGAAAGCGTCGCTGATCGTTTCGTGCCGCTGGTGCTGGAGCGGGCGAAGAAGCTGAAGTTCGGCGATCCGATGGATCGCGCGACCGAACTCGGCACGGTCGTCCACGCACGCGCGGCGGAAGTCTTCGAGCAGCGCGTGTACAAGGCAGCGGAAGAGGGCGCAGAAATTCTCTACAACCCCGGTCGAAAGGGCGCGCTCTTGCCGCCGATCGTGGTTGATCGGGTCAAGCATTCGAGCGAACTGGTGATGGAAGAAACCTTCGCGCCGATCATACCGATCGTGCGTGCGCCCGATGACGACGACGCGCTGATCGCGCTGTCGAACTCGACCGCCTTCGGTCTCTCGTCCGGCGTCTGCACTAACGACTTCCGGCGGATGCAGAAGTACATCGCGGGCCTGAAGGTCGGCACGGTCAACATCTGGGAAGTTCCGGGCTACCGCATCGAGATGAGCCCCTTCGGCGGCATCAAGGATTCGGGCAACGGCTACAAGGAAGGCGTCATCGAGGCGATGAAGAGCTTTACCAACGTCAAGACCTTCTCCTTGCCATGGTGATCTGACGCGTTTCCCCCGCAGATTCACCCCTCTGGGAGCCGCGTTAGCGGCTCCCTTTTTTTGTTGTCTGCCGTGCCGTCGCAGCAACCGGTCTCAAGCGCAATCGTAGATCTGCCTCTTCATTTTGCAGGGCGTGTGAAGCTGTACTGGAGGTTGCTCATGGCTTCATCGTCTTCCGGCCGACTTGCCTCGTTTTGCAGCAGCGCATCCATAGTTTTTATCTTCTGAACGATAAGAATAATAAATTTTACTTACCGGAAACCGCTGCGCAGAATGTTTCCCGAAGCCGACAACTACAGGGCAGCATCAAGATTGCCCGCCGCGCTTCCCCGGTTTTTCCAGGACTTCAGAGGAGAACTTCAACATGAACAAACGCATGCTGCTTGTGCTTGCCGGCGCCGCTTCGGCCGTGCTTCCCGCCATTGCTTTCGCTGAAACCCAGCTGACTGTCTATACCGCCGTCGAGGCCGTCGACCTTGACCGCTACAAGGCCACGTTCGAGAAGGCTCACCCGGATATCAAGATCAACTGGGTGCGCGATTCCACTGGTGTCATGACGGCAAAACTACTCGCCGAAAAAGACAATCCGCAGGCCGACGTCGTCTGGGGGCTCGCCGCCACCTCGCTGCTTCTCCTCAAGACCGAAGGCATGCTGGAGCCCTACCAGCCGAAGGGTGTCGAGGCGCTCGACCCGAAGTTCGTCGACAAGGATACGCCGCCGAGCTGGGTCGGCATGGACGCCTATGTCGCAGCCCTCTGCTACAACACGGTCGAGGGTGAAAAGCTCGGCCTGACGCCGCCGACGAGCTGGAAGGACCTGACGAAGCCCGAATACAAGGGCCATGTGGTGATGCCGAACCCGGCATCCTCGGGCACCGGCTTCCTCGACGTCTCGGGCTGGATGCAGATGTGGGGTGAGGAGAAGGCCTGGGACTTCATGGACAAGCTCCACCAGAACATCTCCGCCTACACCCATTCCGGCTCCAAGCCGTGCAAGATGGCTGGCGCCGGTGAAGCGGTGATCGGCGTGTCCTTCGAGTTTCCGGGCGCCAAGGCCAAGAGTGCCGGCGCACCGATCGACATCATCTTCCCCGCGGAAGGTTCAGGCTGGGAGGCGGAGGCAACCGCGATCATCGCCGGCACGGCAAATCTCGAAGCCGCAAAGACGCTCGTCGACTGGTCGGTCACCAAGGAAGCCAACGAGATGTATAATGCCGGCTATGCCGTCGTTGCCTATCCAGGCGTCGCCAAGCAGGTCGAGCACCTGCCCGACGACATCGCATCCAGGATGATCGTCAACGACTTCGAGTGGGCTGCCAACAACCGGGCGTCGATCCTGAAGGAATGGCAGAAGCGCTACGACGCCAAGTCTGAGCCGAAGAGCTGAGCCTGATCTGCCGGGCGCAGTGCGATCGCGCTGCGCCCGCTCGCATTTCTCCCGAAATTCCTCAAGCCAGCGGAGCTTGCAGATGAGGCATGCCCTGTCGATCGAACCGACGTATACCGGCCGTCCAAGCGCTCCGGATCATGCGGACCCGGCCCCCTATCTGCAGGTCTCGGACCTGTGGAAGACCTACGGCGATTTCGTCGCGCTGCGCGATATTTCGCTCAGCATCGCCAGGGGAGAGTTCATCTGCTTCCTCGGTCCCTCCGGCTGCGGCAAGACAACGCTGCTGCGGGCGATCGCCGGTCTCGATCTCCAGACCCGGGGCACCATCCAGCAGGATGGGCGCAACATCTCGACGCTGCCGGCTTCTAGCCGCGACTATGGCATCGTCTTCCAGTCCTATGCGCTCTTCCCCAACCTCACGATCGAACAGAACATCGCCTTCGGCCTGGAAAACATCGGCAGGTCGAAGGCCGGCGTTGCATCCCGGGTCGCTGAACTCTTGGAAACGGTCGGCCTTTCGGCTCATGGCAAGAAGTATCCGGCGCAGCTTTCCGGAGGTCAGCAGCAACGCATCGCGCTTGCCCGCGCCATTGCCATCTCGCCGGGGCTGCTGCTCCTCGACGAGCCGCTCTCGGCGCTCGATGCCAAAGTTCGCGTGCATCTTCGCCACGAGATCAAGGCGCTGCAGAGAAAGCTCGGCGTCACCACCATCATGGTGACGCACGACCAGGAAGAAGCGCTTGCCATGGCCGACCGGATCGTCGTCATGAACCACGGCGTGATCGAGCAGATCGGTTCGCCCACCGAAATCTACCGCCATCCCGAGACGCTGTTCGTCGCCGACTTCATCGGCGAGACCAATCAGTTCGAAGCCCGCGTGCTTGGAGACGGCGAAGTCGAAATCGGCCATTCGGCATTCTGCTGTTCGACGGAGGATTTTTCCGTCGGCCATGCGGCAACGGCGGTCGTCCGCCCGGTCGACATTATCCCGCACGGTGCGGATGCCCATGCCGTCAACGCCAGTGATCGGCCGGCGACACCCCAGAACCTGATCGATGCCGAGGTGCAGGAAATGGAATTCCTCGGCATGTTCTGGCGCACGCGCCTGACGGCGCCGCGTCTCGGCGAGCGCGCGCTCGTTGCCGACTTCTCGGTCAACGCAGTCAGACGCCTCCGGATCGAAACCGGCGGCGCCATCCAGGTTGAGATTCCAAGGGAGCGTCTGCTGCTCTATCCAAGGGGAGCGTGACGATGAACATGGTCCTCGAAGCGCCCCATCTTCCCGCGATCGGCAAACGGCTCCGACAGGAAGCCTCGCGTGACGACCGCATCAAGCTCGGCTTCATGGCCGTCATCGGGCTTTATCTGATCGTGGCGCTCGGTGCGCCGCTCTTCGTCATGCTGTCGAAGTCGCTTTCGACCTACCGGTTCGACCTTGCGGCCTTCGAGTTCCAGGTGAGCGACGAGACAGGCGCAAACTGGGGGCGTGTCGTCAACGCCCACGACTTGAACCTGGAGCTTGGCGCCGTGACGGAAGCCGAGCTTTCCGTGAGTTCCGACGGACGGCTCGCGGCTACGAAGTTCTTCCCGGAATTCAAGTTCCGCAGTCCCGTCCATTACCGCATTCGCGGCACGACCGACGATGCGACCTTCCTGGTCGGCTCCACCCTGGAAAAGGGGACGGAGTGGCGCGACTACGATTCCGGCACGTTCCGGCGCGTGGTGCTCAGGCCCGCACGCAGCCTCGGCTTCGAGAATTTCACCACCTATTTCTCGACGCCCGCCCTTGCCCAGTCGATCTACAATTCGGTTCTGATGGCGGTGATCAGCACCGTGTTCACGATTACGATCGCCTTCGCGCTGGCCTTCGGCCTGACGCGCAGCTGCATGCCCCTGAAGGGGCTATTTCGCGGTATCCTGACGATCCCGATCCTCGTGCCATCCCTGCTGCCGGGCATTGCGCTCGTCTATCTCTTCGGCAATCAGGGTGTCTTCAAGGATTGGCTATTCGGCTATTCCATCTACGGCCCGATCGGCATAGTCATCGGCTCGATCTTCTTCACGCTGCCGCACGCCTTTCTGATCATCCTGACCGCCCTTTCCGTCGCCGACGCCCGGCACTACGAGGCGGCGGTTTCGTTGAAGGCCAGCAAGTGGCGGACGTTTACCACCGTCACCGTGCCCGGTGCGCGCTACGGTATCGTCTCGGCGGCCTTCGTCGTCTTCACGCTCGTCATCACCGACTTCGGACTGCCCAAGGTCATCGGTGGGCAATACGGCATGCTCGCCGTCGACATCTACAAGCAGGTGATCGGCCAGCAGAATTTCGAGATGGGAGCCGTCGTTTCCGTCATCCTGCTCGTGCCGGCAGTCCTTGCCTTCTACGTCGACCAGCGCATGCAGAAACGGCAGGTGGCGCTGCTGTCGGCCCGCGCCGTGCCCTACACGCCGAAACGCAATCTGCGGACGGATACGCTCTGCTTTGCCTTCGCCTGTCTCGTCAGCCTCTTCATCCTCGGCATGATCGCCATGTGCCAGATCGCGGCGGTGGTGAAGTTCTGGCCCTATGACCTGACGCTGACAGCCAAGAACTTCGCCTTCGACCTGATGGACGGCGGCGGCTGGGCCGCCTACGGCAACTCCATTCGACTGGCGCTTTTGACCGCGCTGTTCGGTTCGGTGGTCGTCTTTGCCGGCGCCTACATGGTGGAGAAAGCCGATGGCTTCCGGTTCGGCCGCGGCGTGTTCCATTTCCTGGCGATGATGCCGATGGCGGTGCCCGGCATGGTGCTCGGCCTTGCCTATATCTTCTTCTTCAACAACCCGGCCAATCCGCTGCACCCGATCTACGGCACGATGGCGATCCTCGTCGTATCGACAGTGACGCACTTCTACACCGTCGCGCATCTGACCGCGCTGACGGCGCTGAAGCAGATGGACCCGGAATTCGAATCGGTCGCCGCCTCGCTCAAGCAGCCCTTCCACCGTCTGTTCTTCCGGGTCACTGTGCCGGTCTGCCTCCCGGCGATCCTCAACATCGCGATCTATCTCTTCGTCAACGCGATGACGACGGTCTCGGCGGTGGTGTTTCTCTACTCGACCGACACCAAGCTCGCATCGGTTGCCGTGCTCAACATGGACGACGCCGGCGACATCGCGCCGGCCGCCGCCATGGGCATGATGATCTTCTATACCAATGTCGCGGCCAAGCTCGTCCATGCGCTGATCGCGCGCGGACTGCTCGCCCGCACCCAGGCCTGGCGCTAACCCAACTTCGGCCCTTCGCAGAACGCCGCCTTCCTGCGCTCTGAAGGGGGCGGCGCTTTGTCCACGTCACTCTTAAGCCACCCGGAGCTCCGCCATCACCGCTTTGCGGCCGTCTCCTGCGCGCAAGCGCTCGATCTCGTTAAGACGCGAACGTTGCGGCGTAAGGCCGTAGCGTTCACGGTAGGTGCGGGAAAAGTGCGAGGCGGTGGAAAAGCCGCAGGCGACGGCGATCTCGATGACCTGAAGGGACGAGGTGAGCAGCAGCAGGTGTGCGCGTTCCAGCCGCAGATCGAGATAGTAGCGCGCCGGCGTGCGCCCCATTTCTCTTCGAAACAGACGCTCGATCTGACGCCGGGACAATCCGGCCGAGGGTGACATGTCGGCGAGCTTCAACGGCTCGGCAAGATTTGCCTCCATCTTTTCGATGACACGGATCAACAACGGATTGTCGATGCCGAGGCGCGCCTGCAGCGGCAGGCGCTGGCGCTCGCCGGTCTCGCGCAGTCGCTCGCAGAGCGCCGCTTCGCAGATACGGGTGGCCACGTCCCTCCCAAGATCCGCTTCGATGATGTGCAGGAACATGTCGAAGGGCGCGTTACCGCCGGCGCAGGTATAGATCCCGCCGTCGATCTCGAATGCGGTCTGGCGTGCGTTTGCGACGAAGAACCGCTCGGAGAAGTCGGGAAAGTGTTCCCAGTGAACGGCGCAGCGACGCTCGTCAAGCAGCCCCGCGCGCGCCAGGCAGTAGACGCCGCCACCCAGGCCGGCGAGGCGCGCATTGCTGCGCGCGCTTGATCGCAGCCAGGCCTCCAGGGCCTTGTCGGCCGGCGGCTTCGTGCGGCCGCCACAGATGACGATGAAGCCCGTGTCAGCGCCTCGGCCAAATCGGATGCGTTCAGCCGAGAGAGGCCCCGCTACCGGGATGCCTGTGCCGCAGGATGAGGTGGCGGGTGCGCCATCTGCCGTTACCAGGTGCCAGCCGTATACCGGGCGGCCGGCAACGTCATTGGCGAGGCGCAGCGCTTCGATCGCTGCGGAGAAGCCATGCAGGGCGAACCCATCGAGGAGGTAGAAGGTGAAGTGGCGAGCCTGCGCACATGCCTGTTGCATTGTCTCTTCCTGATCACGAGAGGCGTCGACGTGGTACGAG
The DNA here is from genome assembly GCF_052115125.1 of Ensifer sp. 2TAB8. Lineage (NCBI taxonomy): Bacteria > Pseudomonadati > Pseudomonadota > Alphaproteobacteria > Hyphomicrobiales > Rhizobiaceae > Ensifer > Ensifer sp. 2TAB8. The sequence continues at coordinate 237,609 of NZ_JBFRGB010000008.1, forward strand.
TTGGAAAGAATAGTTACATTATGCAACATATCGGATCGTTGCCAATCCCGTTGAGCTAGGATCCCAAGAAATTCGCTCGGAATCCGTGGACGTGAAGGCGCTTCTACCTGTGCGCTGAAGCGTGGACAGGGGCTACAGCTTGTCAAATGGACAGAAATGGACACAGATAGTCACATGTCAGAACAACAAAACGCTCGCGCTCTTGCTCCCCGCCGTCACGGCGAGATCCTCAGGCGTCTTGCAGCCGATGGTACCGTCGGGATTACCGAGCTTGCGGACTTCTTCGATGTTTCCCGCCAGACCATCAGGCGCGACCTGAAGCTTCTTGCCGAGCGCGGCCAGCTTGATCTTGTCCATGGTGGCGCCACCCTGTTCGAGCCGACGGAAGCGGCCTTTGTCGAGCGGCGGGAGGAGAATGCCGGGCCAAAAGCGCTGATCGGCCGTGCGGCAGCGGGTCTCGTGCGCGACGGTATGGTGATCTTCCTTGATTCCGGCACGACGACGCTCGCTGTGGCTCATGCCCTGTCCGGGCGAAAAAATCTAACGATTTGCACGACTTCGCTATCGATCGCACTGTTGATGTGCCGGCAGCCCCAGGTGCGGGTGCATATGCTCGGCGGTGAAATCGATCCGGATGAAGAGGCGGCCATCGGCATCGATGCGCTCGAGGCCATCAGCCATTTCCGCGTCGACGTCGCGTTCCTGGGCGGCGGCGGCCTGTCGCCGGACGGCGAGGTGACCGACTTTACCCGCAGCGGCGCCGAGCAGCGCTCGCGCATGGTGGCAACGGCGGCCAAGGCCTATTTCGTCCTCGACAGTTCCAAGTTCGGACGGCTGACGCCGCTGCGCATTCCGCGGTTCGAAGCGGCGGCCGGAGTGATTGTCGACCGGCATCCGCCGGAGGCGATCCGCGAGGCACTCGAGCGCAAAGGTCCGGCCCTGGTCGTCGCAGAACAATGAAATGTAATATTTTGTAACTTTATGTCTTGTTCTTTGTCCCCGTTTTGTTACCGTGCGGCCTTCCATGGGTTCGGGAGGTCGTTTCATGGCGCAGGAATTTCCAACACAGGCACAGGTCGTCATCGTCGGTGGCGGTATCATCGGCTGCTCGGTCGCCTATCACTTGACCAAGCTTGGCTGGAACGACGTCGCTTTGCTGGAACAGGGGCAGCTGAGCGGCGGCACGACCTGGCATGCGGCCGGTCTCGTCGGTCAGTTGCGCAGCCACGCCAACATGACGGGTCTGATCAAATACTCGACCAAGCTCTATAGCGAGTTGGAGTCCGAAACCGGACTTGCCACTGGTTGGAAGAATTGTGGCTCGCTCTCGGTTGCCCGCACGCAAGACCGCATGACTGTGTTGAAGCGCACGGCGGCCTCCGCCCGTGCCCAAGGGGTCGCGATCGAGGTGATCTCGCCTAGGGAGGCGCAGGACCTCTGGCCGGTCATGGCGATCGACGATCTCGTCGGCGCCGTCTGGCTGCCGGGAGACGGCAAGGCCAATCCGACGGATCTCACGCAGTCGCTCGCCAAGGGCGCACGAAATCGTGGCGCGCGGGTGATCGAGCGCGTCCGTGTCACCGGCATTTCGACGAAGAACGGCGTCGTCACCGGCGTCGAAACCGATCGGGGCGCCATTGCCGCCGAGATCGTCGTCAACTGTGCCGGGCAGTGGGCGCGCAAGGTCGGCCAGATGTGTGGCGTCACCGTACCACTGCACTCGGCCGAACATATGTACATCGTCACCGGACGCATCGAGGGCGTGCATCCGGATCTGCCTGTCATGCGCGATCCCGACGGCTACATCTATTTCAAGGAAGAAGTAGGCGGCCTTGTCATGGGCGGCTTCGAGCCGGAAGCCAAGCCCTGGGGCATGGCCGGCATTCCCGATGATTTCGAGTTCGCGCTCTTGCCGGACGATTGGGACCAGTTCGAAATCCTGATGCACAATGCGCTGCAGCGGGTGCCGCAGCTTGCAACTTCCGAGGTGAAGAAGTTCTACAATGGCCCGGAGAGTTTTACTCCGGACAACAACTTCATTCTCGGCGAGGCGCCGGAACTGAAGAACTTCTTTGTCGGCGCTGGCTTCAACTCCATGGGCATTGCCAGCGCTGGCGGCGCAGGTCGGGCGCTGGCCGAGTGGATCGTCAATCGCGCGCCGACCATGGATCTGTGGCCGGTCGATATCCGCCGTTTCGCCGGCTTCAACAACAATCCGCGCTGGTTGCACGACCGCGTCAAGGAAACGCTCGGCCTGCACTACGCCATGCCCTGGCCGAACCGGGAGCTGGAGACGGCGCGCCCCTTCCGGCGCTCCCCCCTCTATGATCGGCTTGCTGCCAAGGGAGCTTGCTTCGGCTCGAAGATGGGGTGGGAGCGCGCCAACTGGTTTGCCGCTGGAGGCGAGCGACCGGTGACAGAATACGCCTTCGGGCGGCAGAATTGGCACGAGGCGGTGAAACGCGAGATGAAGGCGACGCGCGAAGCCGTCGGCATCTTCGACCAGACTTCCTTCGCCAAACTTCTCGTCCAGGGGCGGGATGCGGCGGCAGCGCTCAATCGGATCTGCGCTGCGGACATCGACGTCAACATCGGCCGTTCCGTCTATACCTGCCTCTTGAACGAACGGGGCGGCTATGAGAGCGACTTGACCGTCATGCGACTTGCGGTCGACCGCTTCCTCCTCATCACCGGATCGGCACAGGCAGTGCATGACGCCGACTGGATCCAAAAGAATATCCCGGCCGATGCTCATGTGACGCTTATCGACGTTACCTCCGCCTATGCCGTACTGGCGCTGATGGGGCCGAAGTCGCGCGACATTCTCTCGAAGCTCACCTCGGCCGATATCTCGAACGAGGGCTTTCCCTTCGCGACGATCCGCGAAATCGATATCGGCTACGCTACCGCCTACGCAAACCGCATGACCTATGTCGGCGAACTCGGCTGGGAACTGATCGTGCCGACGGAGTTCGCCGTCGGTGTCTACGAGGCATTGCACGAGATCGGCGGCAAATTCGGTCTTACCGATTGCGGCTATTACGCTCTGGAGGCGCTCAGGCTGGAAAAAGGCTACCGGGCCTGGAGCCGAGAGCTGACCCCGGACATCAATCCATGCGAGGCGGGCCTCGCCTTTGCGGTGGCGGCCGACAAGGCGGGCGGCTTCATCGGTCGGGACGCTTATCTTGCGGTAAAGGCTAAGGGGTCGCCCGCCCGGCGAATCGTACAGTTTACGGTGGACGATCCCCTGCCGGTGCTCTGGGGCGGCGAGTTGATCCTTCGTGACGGCAGGCCGGTTGGCGAGGTGCGCTCGGCCGCCTATGGCCATTCGCTCGGCCGTTCCGTCGCGCTGGCACTCATCGAACATAGTGCGGGCGTGGACAAATCCTTCGTCGAGTCCGGCCGCTTCGAGGTCGAACTCGCCGGCGAGCGTTTTGCGGTTACCGCACATCTCGCGGCTGCCTATGATCCCAAGGCTTTCCGCGTGAAGGCCTAGTCACTGTGTCGCTTACACGCCGCCGCCGATAGAGCTCAACGGGGATTGCGCGCGCTCTCAACGATGGTGTGCGCAAGCGTTTCGGCTGCACGCGATGGCTTGTTGCGCGGGTGAGCGATGTGGAACATGTCCTCGAAGGTCATGCGTTCCGGGGCGAGCAGCCGAAGGCGGCCGCTACGCACCCATTCCTCGGCATAGTGGTCGGGCAGGAAGCCGATATAGGCGCCGGAGAGTAGCAGCAGCAGCGTTCCCTCCATATGCGGCGTTGCCGCTGCCCAGCGGAAGTTCACGCCGCAGATCGTCTCGTTCAGCATATAGGTGCGGCCGGCGAAGGATTGTGCCTCCAGAAGCTCCGCGGTGATTGCCGTATCCTCCAGGCCGAAAAGCGGATGGCCCTCGGCGCAATACAGCTTCTGAACCTCGGAAAATACCGACTGGGTGCGGAAATGCGGTGTGGCACTGCCGATAGAAGGCATGAGCACGATCTGGTACGCGCCATTCAGCAGGCCCTGATGCAGAACCTGCGGCGCGGCGACGTCGATTTCCAAATGGACGCGCGGTGCCTGACGGTGAAATGCCGCTAGCGCACCCTGAAGATCGAGATCCCTGTTGGTGATCATTGCATCCACGGTGCCGAAGGTAAGGCTTCCGGTCAGCTCGCCCTGAGCTTCGCCGACGCGGCTTTGGAACTTCTCCAGCGAACCGAAGAGTTCCAGCGTCGCTTCATAGACGAGGCGCCCTTCATCCGTCAGCAGGAAGCCGCTTCGCCCGCGACTGCAAAGCCGCAAGCCCAGGCGATCCTCGAGATGGCGCATATGCGTGGATATCGTTGCCTGCGTCATGCCGAGTGCGGTCTGGGCAGAGGAGAAGCCGCCATACTGAACGACGGAGGCAAAGACGCGCAACAGCCGGAGCTCGGCGTCGCCGAGAGACAGATTGAGAACGCGGTGGCGAACCTTGTTGATCATGCATTGATTAAGTCACAACTAAACATCCAATCATAGATATTTTTAAAGGTATCGGCCTTCCGCACACTCCTTCGCCTGTGGAGGAGACACATGGCTAGCAATTCCTACGAAACCGGGCGCCTGAACTTGCCGTTTGTCGGCATCTGCACCTTCGGCAAATATCCCTACCAGCCCGATTGGGATCAGATCGACGCCGACGTCGCCATCCTCGGTGCGCCCTTCGACTGCGGCACGCAGTGGCGCGCCGGGACCCGCTTCGGCCCACGTGCCATCCGTGAGGCTTCCACCCTGTTTTCCTTCGGTCACGGTGGTGCTTACGACCACGAGGACGACGTCACCTATCTGCCGAGCGACAAGGTCTCGATCGTCGATATCGGCGACGCCGACATCGTCCATACCGACACGATGAAGAGCCACGCGAACATCGAATTCGGCGTGCGCAAGATCCTCGGAGCCGGTGCGCTTCCGGTGGTTCTCGGCGGCGACCATTCCGTCAACATCCCGTGCATCAACGCTTTCGAAGACGACTGCGCCAGGAACGGCCCGATCCACATCGTCCAGATAGACGCGCATCTCGATTTCGTCGACGAGCGCCATGGGGTGCGTTACGGACACGGCAATCCGATGCGTCGCGCCGCGGAGAAACCCTATGTCTCCGGCCTGTCGCAACTCGGAATCCGCAACGTCTCTTCCACGGCGAAGGAGGGGTATGAGGATGCCCGCGCCATGGGGTCGGACATTCTCTCGGTGCGCCAGATCCGCACCTTGGGCACGGAATCGGTGGTCGCCCGCGTGCCGGCCGGCGCCCGCTACTATGTCACCATCGACATCGACGGCTTCGACCCATCGATCGCGCCTGGTACCGGCACACCCTCGCATGGCGGCTTCATCTATTACGAAGTGCTCGAGATCCTGGCTGCACTCGCCAGGCGCGGCACGATCGTCGGCATCGACCTCGTCGAGGTTGCCCCGGACTACGACCATTCCGGCTCGACCTCGATCCTTGCCGCCCAGGTGCTGATGAACCTTATCGGCCGCGTCATGCACGCGAAGAGAGGCTGAGACCATGGGGCGCATCGCTTACGATTTTTCTGGTGAACATGTGCTGGTCACCGGCGCAAGCAGGGGCATTGGCAGGGCTGTCGCGGAAGCCTTTGCCGCGGCCGGCGCCGACGTGACAATCCTTTCTTCGGGTGCCGGCATCCATGAGGCGGCGCGCGAGATTTCGGCACGTGTCGGCGGCAAGGTCGCGGCACTCGAATGCGACATCACCGACAGCGCTGCGGTGAAGGCGACGTTCGCGCCACTCGGACGCATCGACGTTCTCGTCAACAATGCCGGGCTGGAGCGCATCACGCCGCTCAGCGAAGAGGATGATGCGGTCGAGGACACCTTCCGCCGTATCACCGACATCAACACCAACGGCACCTTTTACGTCACCCGCCATGCGCTGCCGCACATGGCCGACGGCGGTCGTGTCATCGTCACGGCGTCGATCTGGAGCCGGGTCGCTGTGCCCGAGTTTTCCGCCTACATCGCTTCCAAGCATGCCAATCTCGGCTTTACCCGCGTGATGGCCAAGGAGCTCGCCGCCAAGGGCATCCGCGTCAATGCCGTCTGCCCGGGCTGGGTGCGCACCGAGGCGGCGATGCTGTCGCTGAAAAACATGTCGCTGCGCACTGGTCGTAGTGAGGAGGATCTGCTGGCCGAAATCGTCGGTGCGCAGGTTCTGCCTGGCTTGCTGGAGCCGGAAGATCWGGCCGCTCCCTATCTTTTCCTTGCCTCCGACGGCGCGAAGGACATGACGGGGCAGGCGCTGATGCTCGATCGCGGCGAGGTGATGGCATGACGCAGCGCGTTCTCATCACCGGCGCCTATCGCGGCATTGGCGCCGCCTGTGCCCTGGCCTTCGCCGCGTCGGGCGCGCGCGTCGCGCTTGCCGATATCCGCAAGCCGCTGGAGACCGCGGAGGCGGCAACGAAGGCAGGGGCCGCTGAGGTGCTTACGCTCGCCTGCGATGTCTCCGATGAAGGCGCCGTCGCGGCCGTCGGCGAGGTGGTGCGGGAGACCTTCGGCGGGCTCGATATTGTCGTCCATTGCGCCGGCGTGATCCATGAGGCGCCTTTGCTTGAAACCCCGGTCGCCGATTTTGACCGCGTGATCGCCATCAACCTGCGCGGCAGCTTCCTCGTCGGCAAGATGGCGCTCGGGCTGATGAACGGGACAGTCGAGGAGCCTGCCCGCCTCATCCTGATCGCCTCGGACATGGCCTACTACGGTCGCGAGACCTTTTCGCCTTACGTCGCTTCGAAGCACGGCGTGCTCGGCCTAGTGCGCTCCTGGGCGAAGGAGTTCGCGCCACGCGTCCTCGTCAATGCCATCTGTCCAGGGCCTATCGATACCGAGATGCTGGGTGCCGTCCATATGAGCGCCGAATGGCGCGCCAGGGAACTGGCGATCCCGCTTGCTCGCTTCGGCAAGCCCGAGGAGATCGGCGAGCTCGCCCTGTTCCTGGCGGGTTCTGGAGGACGGTACTTCACCGGGCAGGGGATCGGCAGCAACGGCGGGAGCATCATGCCATGATCGCCAATCCCATTCCCTGGCCGAACGGCGCCAAATGTGCCGCCTGCATCACCTTCGACATGGATGCCGACAGCCTCATCCATATCGCCCATCCCAATGATGGCCACAGCCGCGTCTCGGCGATCTCAATGCTGCAATATGGTCCGAAGGTGGCGATCCCGCGGATTGTCGAAAGCTATCGGCAACTCGGTATCAAGCAGACCTTCTTTGTGCCTGCCTGGTGTATCGAGCAGTATCCGCAGGCGATCGACGCCATTCTTGAGGGTAGCCACGAACTGGCACACCACGGCTTCCTGCACGAGCATCCGCGCGAACTGCCCGATGACGAGGAAGCCTATTGGCTTGACCGCGGCATCGAGGTGATCGTCAAGGCGAGCGGCCAGCGGCCGCGCGGCTGGCGTGCGCCGCTCTACAATTTCTCCCATCGCTCCGCCGACCTGCTGGTGTCGCGCGGTTTCGACTACGACGCCTCGCTGATGGGTGACGACATCCCGTACCTGCTCGAATGTGATGCCGGGCGCCTCGTCGAACTGCCTTCGCATTGGGGTCTCGATGACTGGCCGCAATATGTCCAGTCGATGGACCTCGACTACATGATGCCGATCCGGGCGCCGGAACAGGGCTTTGCCGCCTTCGCCCAGGAATTCGAGGCCGCCTATCGCCACGGCGCGCTCTGGGTTCCAGTCGTCCACCCTTTTGCCACCGGTCGGCTCGCCCGCTGGGAAGTGGTGCACCGCTTTCTCGAACAGGTCATCCGGCGCGGCGACGTCTGGTTCGCGCCGATGGAAGAGATCGCCGCTCATGTGCGGCGCGTTGTCGAAAACGGCAGCTGGTCGCCAAGGATCGATCGGCTGCCCTTCTATTCCGAGCCCGTGCGGGTTCGGTAGCCGGAAGCGGGTGCGCCCGCTTCCGAAGATCTGCGGCTGATGGAGCCGCGACTGTCTTCGCGGAAAGACGCCAAAAGGCGCGACGCGACAAGGGGAACGACGATGGAACACAACGAAATCGCCTGGCAGGGCGAACTGTCGCGGCGCGCCCGCGTCTATGAGGACATCGAAGCGGGAGAGCGCTTCGAGGGCACCATGACCGTGCTCGACTATACCTGCTTAACCTTGCTGACGCTCGTACTCGTCGTCGGCTTCTGGCTTTGGGGGGCGTGAGATGACCGATCACGTTGCATTGGACCGCCTCACCGCCGTCGAAACCGAGCTTGAGGATGCAGCCCGCAACCGTGCCGCCGCCGAGCGTGGCGATGCGCCGCTGCTGCCAGCCGAGAGGCTTTGGGGTTTCTGGGAATTCACATACGCCAATTCGGCACTGGCCATTGCCACCTGGGCCTTTTTGATCGGCGGTTCCGTCGGTCTGTTCGTCGGGCCGAAGGAGGGCATTGCCGCAATCGTCATAGGCAACATCGTCGGCGTGGTACTGACCGCGCTCGCGACCACCACCATGTCCGGCCGCTATGGCGTCGAGCAGTTCATCGCACTGCGCAGCCAATTCGGCTACAACGGCAGCCGCGTCGTCTATGTACTCGCCGTGGTGATCCTGACCATGGGGTGGCTCGCGGTTCTCGCGATGATGTTCGGCCGCTCGATCGACGGGTTGATGGCGCTCAGCGCCGGCGAAGCGGCCAATCCGACCGGCGCCAAGATGATCGTTGCGGCCATCGGCGCGATACTGCTCACCTGGTTCATCGTCGCCAAGGGACCGACCTCGATCAAGTTCTTCAACATGGTCGTATCGCCGGCGCTGGTGCTCCTGATGGTGGCGATGCTCTATCTCATCCTCAGCCATCACTCGATCGGCGAGCTCCTGGCGCTGCCGGCCCTTGCGCCGCCGTTCGAGGACAAGACTCTGAACTTCATCGTCGCGGTCGAGGTCAATCTCGCCGCCGGCTTCTCCTGGTGGCCCTATATCGGCAATCTGGCGCGGTTGACGAAGAACGAGCGCACAGCCTTCTGGCCGAACATCCTCGGCATCTTCGGGGCCGCTGCCCTTGGTGAAATCGTCGGCCTGCTTGCGGCAGTGGCACTTGGCGAAAGCGATCCGACAATCTGGATGACGAAGATTGCCGGACCGATGATCGGCATCGTCGCACTGCTCTTCGTCGCCTTCGCCAACATGACGTCGATGGCGAACATCCTCTACACCTCGATCGTCGGCCTGCGGCAGGTCGGTACGGCATCGGTGCGCGCCATTTCCTGGAGCACGATCCTCTTCCTCTTCTGCCTCATCCCGTTCGGGCTCGTAGTCTTCTATCCGCAGATGTATGACGGCTTCTTCATCTTCCTCGTCTGGACCTCGGCGCTGAATTCCGCTCTCGCCGGTATCGGTATCGCCGACTACTTCTTCTTGCGGCGCCAGAAGCTCGACATGCGCAGCCTGCACGGGCCGCAGGAAAACGGTCCCTACCGCTTCTGGGGTGGCTTCAATCCGATCGGGCTCTTTGCTCTTGCGGTCGGCTTCATCGTCTATGTCGCCGTCTTCAATCCGCAGACGCTCGCGAGCCTTCCAGCCTTCAAATACCTGACCGCCTCCGTGCCGTCCTGTCTTGCTGCAGGCACGGTCCACTACGTGCTGACACGGCTGTTCGCCCGCGGCCGCGGCTGGGGTCAGTATCCATAACCACCGGAGAAGACGACGATGACCGAAACATACGACTACATCATCATCGGGGCAGGGTCGGCCGGCTGCGTGCTCGCCAACCGCCTGTCGGAGGATCCGTCCGCCCGGGTGCTCGTGCTCGAATTCGGCGGCAGCGACAAGTCGATCTTCATCCAGATGCCGACGGCGCTTTCGATCCCGATGAACGGAACGAAGTACAATTGGAAATACATGACCCTACCGGAACCCGGTCTCGACGGGCGCCGGGTGCATTGCCCCCGTGGAAAGGTCATTGGCGGCTCGTCCTCGATCAATGGGCTCGTCTACATGCGTGGCCACGCGCGGGATTTCGACGAGTGGGAGGAACTGGGAGCGCGCGGCTGGCGCTACGCCAATTGCCTGCCCTATTTCCAGAGGGCCGAGACCTGGCAGGACGGGGGCGACAGCTATCGCGGGGCCACCGGGCCGCTTTCGACCAATGCCGGTAACAAGATGAAGAACCCGCTCTACCGGGCCTTTGTCGATGCCGGACGCGAGGCCGGCTATGTCGCGACAAACGATCCGAACGGTTACATGCAGGAGGGCTTCGGGCCGATGCATATGACCGTGAAGGACGGAGTGCGTTGGTCGACTGCCAACGCCTATCTGAAACCGGCGATGGGCCGCCCGAACCTCAATGTTGTCACCCATGCCATGACGCGCCGGGTGCTGGTCGAAGGCAAACGCGCCGTGGGTGTCGAGTATGAACTCGGCGGCGAGCGCCATATTGCCCGCGCCAGCCGCGAAGTGCTCATCGCCTCCGGCCCGATCGGATCGCCGCACCTGCTGCAGCGCTCGGGCATCGGCCCGGCCGCGGTGCTGCGGCAGGCGGGCGTTCCCGTCCTGCACGATCTGCCTGGCGTCGGCGAGAACCTGCAGGATCATTCGGAGGTCTATATTCAATATGCGTGCAAGGAGCCGATCACGCTCAACGGCAAGATGGGCGTCCTGAGCCGCGCGTTGATCGGGGCAGAATGGCTGCTGTTCAAGAAGGGGCTGTCCGTCTCCAACCACTTCGAAAGCGGCGGTTTCATCCGCTCCGACGCCTCGCTTCAATGGCCGGACATCCAGTTCCACTTCCTGCCTGCAGCGATGCGTTACGATGGCAAGAAGCCGCTCGATGGCCACGGCTTCATGGTCCTGACCGGACCGAACAAGCCGAAAAGCCGCGGCTACGTCCGGCTGCGTTCTCCCGAGGCCCACGAGCAGCCCGACATCCTCTTCAACTATCTCGACCGCGAGGAGGATCGCGAAGGTTTCCGTCGCTGCCTGCGGCTGACGCGTGAGATCATCGCCCAGCCGGCCTTCGACCGTTTCCGTGGCGATGAAATCGCCCCGGGAGCGAATGTGCGGACGAATGACGAGATCGACGCCTGGGTGCGAGAGACCATGGAGAGCACCTATCACCCCTGCGGCTCATGCCGGATGGGTGAGGATGGAATGGCGGTCGTCGATAGCGAACTTAGGGTTCGTGGCATCGATGGGCTGCGGGTCATCGACAGTTCTGTCTTCCCGTCCGAACCGAACGCCAACCTCAACGCGCCGACGATCATGCTGGCAGAGCGGGCCTCCGACATGGTGCGCGGCAAACCGCTGCTCGCCGCCTCCAACGCCGAAGTCGGCGTTGCCCCTGGCGTCGGTGTCACACAGCGCAGCAGCAAGCCGCTGCGCGCTCTCCAGCAGTGAACTGAGAGAGGGCGGTGCGGCATGCTGCGGGGTATCGGTTATGTGGTAGCCCGGCGGGAGCGCGGTGACGACGAGGAGCCGAACCGATGGGCCTTGGCGGTCGAAAGGCTCCTCGGCCGCCTCAAATCCCGATGTTGCCCTCCGTTCGGGCAATCGCATCCGCCAGCCGGAGAAGAAGAGGCCTCATCCGGTCTGCCGGAACGCCGGCATAACCGAGAATGAGCGCGCCCGGCTGCGGTGTTGCGATCGTATAGTCGGACAGGGGATAACATTGCAGCCCCGCATCGAGCACGGCACGGTGCGAGGCCTGGTCTTGCCGGCCGCCCTTAAGCCAGGCGAGCGCGTTAAGGCCGCTTTCGGAGCTGTCGATGCGGGCAAGTCCGGCAAGCGTCTCCTGCGCCACTTGCGTAAAGGTTTCGCGGCGCTCGGCGTAGAGGCTACGCATGCGGCGCAGATGGCTTGCAAAGTGACCACCGCCGATGAACTCGGCGAGCGCGAGCTGGGTTTCGACGGGCACGCTGCGATGGATCAGCGCTGAGAGGTTGCGGAAAGTACCGATCAATTGCGGCGGCAGGACGAGATAGCCGACACGCAGGCCCGGATAGAGCGCCTTGCTGAAACTGCCGGCGTAAATGACCCGTCCATTGCTGTCGATGGAGCGCATGGACGGCAGCGGCGCGCCGTCGTAACGGAATTCGCTGTCATAATCGTCCTCGATGATCCAGGCATCGTTGGCCCGAGCCCACTCGAGCAAAGCAAGCCTGCGCGGCAGCGTCAGGGTGACGCCGAGCGGGTGGTGGCGCGAAGGCATGACGAAGGCGAGCCGGGCATTCGGGTAGCGGGCGATCGCGCCTTCGACATCCATGCCTTCGGCATCGACATCCGTCGGACACAGGCGCAGACCAAGCGTTCGAAAGAGGTTGCTGGTGGTGATTGGCCCCGGATCCTCGAACCATATCCCGTCGCCGGCATCGGCAAGCGCCAGCGCTGCGAGCGAGAAGGCCGCGTGGCCCCCGGGTGTGATGACGATCTGCTCAGGATCGCAAGGGTCTCGCCGGTGCAGGGCCAGATACTCGGCGATCCGCTGCCGCAGAACCAGTTCGCCCGCGACATCGCCATAGCCCATGGCCACCGCCTTGCCGCTGCGCGCTACGGCGTTCCAGCATTTCCTCCAGATGGCAAAGGGAAAGCGATCGAGCGCCGGCCGGTTGGGCAGGAAGGGCCTGTCCTCCATCTGGCCGATGTCGGCCGACATCCGGCGCGATTGCTCGCCAATGCGCGATAGCCGTGGCGGTGCGCTGTCGGCAACGTCACCACGAGCGGGCATCGACAGCTTGGTCGATTGCCGCGGCAAGGCGGCGGACACGAATGTCCCGGCCCCTTGCCGTGCCTCCAGATAGCCCTCCGCCTTCAGGTTCTCGAGCACCCGCACCAAAGTCTGGCGCGACAGGCCGAGCTCGTCGGCCAGGATGCGGCTGGCGGGCAGCCGGGTTCCGGCACGCAGATGCCCCTTGAGGATGGCCATGCGCAATTGGTCCTGCACCTGGCGGAATTTCGGCAGCGCGATCGTCGCATCAATGCGCAGGAACGGCAGGATCGGGCCTTCCAACTGCTTGCTCACCGGTGTGTCTCCAAAATTGGTACGATCGAATGCATCATAATGGACGTTTCTTCGTCGTCCAATTGTTACATCCTGTACCTACACGAAAACGCACCGATGCAGCCCTTCCGCAGGACGCAGACAAGGTGCGGGGGAACCGGAACTGACGGCGGTGCCGACGGCCGGATGCAAGGACAGAAAAGCAGTCATCGCCCACGATCCGTCGCAGACGGTCAACAGGAGGAAATCATGAAGAAGCTTCTATCGCGCGCAACGAGCCGCGCCTTCGTCTCCACCCTTGCCATGGCTGCCGCGCTGCCGGGTATTGCCCGCGCCGAGCCTTCTCAAGAGCTGGTGGCGGCTGCCACGAAGGAAGGCGCGCTTACGGTCATCGCGCTCCCCCATGACTGGTGCAATTACGGTGAGGTCATCGCTGGCTTCAAGGCAAAATATCCAGGCATCGAGGTCAACGAGCTGAACCCTGATGCGGGTACCGCCGACGAACTGGAAGCGATCCGGGCGAACAAGGGCAATACCGGCTCGCAGGCGCCTGATGTCGTCGACCTCGGCCTTGCCTTTGCGCCTGCCGCCGCGCAGGAAGGACTTCTCCAGCCGTACAAGGTGGCGACCTGGGACGAAATCCCGGGCAACATCAAGGATGAGAAGGGCTATTGGTACGGCGACTACTATGGTGTCATGGCCTTCGGTGTGAACAAGGACCTGCTCGAGACTGCGCCCACCGATTGGTCGGATCTGTCGAAATCGGAATACTCCGGCGCCGTCGCGCTCACCGGCGATCCGCGGTCTTCCGCCCAGGCGATCCTGGCGCTGATGTCGGCCGGCATCTCGCGCGGCGCCAAGCCCGGAACGGAGTCCGGCGGCAAGGGGCTGGAGCTCTTTGCGGAATTGAACAAGTCCGGCAACTTCGTGCCTGTGCTCGGCAAGGCCGGCACGATCGCACAGGGGCAGACGCCGATCGTCGCTGCCTGGGACTACAATCTCCTGGCCTGGCGCGATGCCCTGAAGGGCAATCCGCCGATGGATGTCGTCGTGCCGGTGAGCGGCGTCGTTGCTGGCGTTTATGTTCAGGCGATCTCCGCCTACGCACCGCACCCGAATGCCGCCAAGCTGTGGATGGAATACCTCTATTCCGATGAAGGCCAGACCGGCTGGCTGAAGGGTTACTGCCACCCGGCGCGCTTCAATGCCATGCTGAAGGCCGGCAAGTTCCCGCAGGACCTGCTCGACAAGCTGCCGCCGGCCGAAGCCTATGAAAAGGCGATCTTCCCGACGGTCGACGAACTTTCGGCCAACAAGACCGCGGTGGTCGAGGGCTGGGACAAGGTTGTCGGCGCCAACGTGAAGTAATCCGCCGCTCGGGCAGAGAGGCTTCACCTGTCACGAAGCCTCTCACCGGCCTTTGGCGCTACTATTCCAGGGACAAATCCGATGACGACAAGCGTCGCATCCCTGCCGGCTGCCTTCAGGCCACGGCAGGTCCTCAGCTGGTTCGGGGTCGCCCCCTTCTTCCTCTTCGCCACGCTGTTCCTCATCCTGCCAACGCTCAACATCGTGCTCGGTGCGTTCCGCAACGCGCAGGGACAGGTGACGCTCGAAAACCTCGGCAAGCTTCTTGCGCCTTCGATACGCTCTGCCTTCTGGATTTCGATCGAACTCAGCCTGCTGACGGCTGCGCTCGGATGTCTTTTCGGTTTTCTCATCGCCGCTGCCATCACGCTGGGCGGCCTCCCGCGACCGCTGCGCAATGCCATTCTCACCTTCTCCGGCGTCGCCTCGAACTTTGCCGGCGTCCCGCTCGCCTTCGCCTTCATCGCAACACTCGGCCGCCTCGGCTTCGTGACGATGCTGTTGCGCCACTGGTTCGGCATCAATCTCTACGGCGCCGGTTTCAACATCGTCTCCTTCCTCGGCCTGGCACTTACCTATCTCTATTTCCAGATTCCGCTGATGGTGCTGATCATCACGCCGGCGCTGGAGGGATTGCGCCGCGAATGGCGGGAGGCGGCCGAAAGCCTTGGCGCCAACGGCTTTCAGTACTGGCGGCTGGTGGCGTTGCCGGTGCTCTGGCCTTCCCTTCTCGGCACGCTCGCTCTGCTTTTCGCCAACGCCTTCGGGGCGGTTGCGACTGCCATCGCGCTGACCGGCTCATCGCTTTCGATCGCGCCGATCGTCCTCTTCGCGCAGATCCGCGGCGACGTGCTCAATGATCCGCATCTCGGCTATGCCATCGCCTTTGCGATGATCCTGCTGACCGCCGTTGCCAACGCAATCTACATCGTCTTGCGCATGCGTGCGGAAAGGTGGGTCAAATGACGGAAAGACGCCTCTGGTCCTGGCTCGCCGTCGCCTTCGGCGGGCTCTATTTCCTGCTCCCGCTCGTCGGCATGTTCGATTTCTCCATGCGCATGCAGCGCGATGGCTACAGCTTCGAAGCCTATCGCGTCGTGCTGGCGGATCCTCAGTTCCAGCAGACCTTCGGTTACTCGGTGGTTCTCGCCTTGCTGACGATCGTTCTCGGCATCCTGATCATCGTGCCGACAGCCTATTTCGTGCGGCTGCGGTTTCCGGGGCTGCGCCCGATCGTCGAGTTCCTGACGCTACTGCCGCTGGTCATTCCGCCGATCGTCATCGTTTTCGGTTACATCCGCATCTACAATACCTCTTCGATCCTGCCGCTGACGGGAAGCTGGTGGGGCACCAATCTGCTACTTTTGTTCGGCTATGCGACACTGTCGCTGCCCTACATGTACCGCTCCGTCGATACCGGGCTCCGCACCGTCGACGTCGGCAGCCTGACCGAAGCGGCCCAGAGCCTTGGCGCCGGCTGGGCGCGGATCCTCGCCGTCGTCATTTTGCCGAACGTCTTCGTCTCGGTGCTTTCCGGTGCCTTTTTGACCTTCGCGATCGTCATCGGCGAATACGTCTTTGCCGCCTTGCTCAACGTCGGCAGCTTCGGTCCCTACATGGTCTGGATGGGCGGCAATCGCGCCTATGAACCATCGGCGCTCGCGGTGGTGGCGTTCGGCATCACCTGGGCCTGCATGGGGCTGATCCAGCTTTTCACCCGCTTTTCAAAATTCTCTACCGTGAGGCGCTGATCATGGCCTTTCTCGACATCCGTCATCTGGAAAAATCGTTCGGCGCGCTGCGCGTCGTCAAGGATTTCAACCTCGACATCGAGAAAGGGGAGTTCGTCTCCTTCCTCGGGCCATCCGGCTGCGGCAAGACAACCGTCTTGCGCATGGTCGCCGGATTTGAGGCGCCGACGGCCGGTGCCATTCGCATCGAGGGGCGCGACGTGACCGGCCTTGCTGCCAACCGTCGCAACATCGGAATGGTCTTCCAGGCCTATGCGCTCTTCCCGAACCTCACGGTCGAAGAGAACATCGGCTTCGGCCTGCGGATAAAGGGCGTAGGAAAGGCAGAGATCCGCACGCGTGTCGGGGAAATGTTGGAGATGGTCGGCTTACCGAAACTCGGCGAGCGCTACCCGTTCCAGCTTTCCGGCGGCCAGCAGCAACGCGTGGCCCTGGCACGCGCGCTGGCAATCCGCCCGCAGGTTCTGCTGCTTGACGAGCCGCTGTCGGCGCTTGACGCAAAGATACGCGTGAGCCTGCGAGAAGAAATCCGCCGCATCCAGCGTGAGCTCGGCATCACTACCATCTTCGTGACGCATGATCAGGAAGAGGCCTTGTCGATGTCGGACCGCGTCGTGGTCATGCATCAAGGCATAGCCGATCAGGTCGGCACTCCTTTTGAAATCTACAATCGGCCGGCGACGCGGTTCGTGGCGCAGTTCGTCGGCACGCTTAATCTGCTCGATGCCAGCCTCATCGACGCAGCCGCGGGGCGGGTAGGGCTGGGGGATATCCCGGTGGCTCTGAACAGGAAGCTGCCCGGACGGGCGGGTGACCGCGTGAGCCTGGCGCTCCGGCCGGAAACCGTGGCGCTCGGACGAAAGGACGAGGGCAGCGTCGTTCTCTCCGGCCATATTGCCGAGGTGCATTTCCTCGGTTCGGTCATCCGCATCAGGGTTGCCGTTGCCGGTCAGTTCGTCTCGCTCGATACGTTCAACCAACCCGACACGCCGCCGCCTTCTGTCGGGACCGCGGTCGAAGTCAGCATTTCTGATCGTGACCTGCTTGTTCTTGCGGCCTGATGACGCGAACGAAAACTTCGAACAATGCCGATCGCTTGCGGAGGATCCGGGATGGTGCCTGATTTGCCATGGGAAATGACGCCTCGCCCGAATTGGCGGCAGAGGATGGAGGGGCTGTCTGCCGAGAGCCGTGCGAAGCTCGCTGCGCGGGCACGACGTGCGCCGCTCTTTGCTCATGCCTATGCTTTCCACCTGAACTTCCGCTTTGGTGGCATGAAGCCCCTGGATCTGGCTGAATTCGCAAGAGAACTGGGTCTGCAGGGCCTCAAGGTTCATGTCGAGGACGGCGAGCAGGCAAGTCTGGCCAGAATGTCAAACGAGGCGTTGCTGGCGTTTGGCGCGGCGGTGAGCAGTCTCGGTCTGGAGTTGCATGTCGAGACCAGCACGACCGAGCTTGCCGGGCTCTCCGACGCGGTGCGTATCGCGCTTGCGACAGGAGCCACATCGCTTCGCTGTTACCCGCGCTACGAGGGGCGGGTTTCTGAGATCGTCGAATGGACGATCGCCGATCTGCGGCAGCTTGAAAACCTCGATCCTGAGGGCAGGCTCCGTTACACGATCGAACAGCATGAGGACCTCAAGTCAGCAGAGTTGATCCAAATCGTCGAGGCAGTCGCAAACCCGCGCCTCAGCCTTCTGTTCGATTTCGGCAACATGATCAATGCGTTTGAAGTGCCGATGTCGGCGCTGGCCGCGCAGGCGCCGCATATCACCGAGGTGCATGTCAAGGATTGCCTCGTACGGCCGGATCGCGGCGGCTGGGCGCATCTCGCCTGCCTTTCGGGAAACGGCGATTTGCCAATGCTGGCGATGTTGGTTGAGCTGCTGCTGCTTGGCTGCGACAAGCCGCAGGTCCTGGCCTTTGGATTGGAAGAGGAGGAGGGCTATTTCGCGCCCGCGCTTCGCTTTGCCGACGAGGCACGCGATCCGTTCATCCCCGCCCGCACGGCAAGCTTCACCACGATTGGAGCTGGCGACCAGGAGGCGCGACTGCGTCAGGAGGTGGCGGCCGCCCACAGGCAGGTCGAGACGGTCCGGAGCCTGTTGCAGAAAATCATAACGCAAGCTGAGAAGGTCTAAGAATGACGGTCGAACACGCCTGCCCACCTGCGTTTCTGGCATTCGCCCACGAAATGGCCGATGCCGCCGCTACCGTTATCCGTCCCTATTTTCGCCAACGGCTCGAAATCGACGCCAAGGCGGACAGCAGCCCTGTCACAGAAGCCGATCGTCTCGCCGAAATGACGATGCGGCAGATGATCGGGAAGCGTTTTCCAGACCACGGCGTTCGCGGCGAGGAGTTTGGTGCTTCCAATGCCGATGCGGAATGGGTCTGGGTGCTCGATCCGATCGACGGCACCAAGTCCTTTGCGTCCGGCTCGCTTGCTTTCGGCACGCAAATCGCGCTGCTGCATCAGGGCGCACCGTGTCTTGGCATCATTGATCAGCCGATAACAAACGAGCGCTGGGTCGGCCAGCGGGCGAGCCCGACGCTCTTCAACGGTGTGCCAATCAGAACGAGCGAAACCGCCCGCCTCAAGGAAGCGATCGTCTATACATCGGCGCTGGAGCAGTTCGATCTTGATACGAGAGAGCGCTTCTCGCGGCTGGCAGCCGGCGCCCGTTTCACGCGGATGTCGCATGATTGCTACGCCGCCGGCCTGCTGGCGCTTGGTTGCGTTGACATCCTGGTCGAAAGCAACGTGTTCGACTACGACATCCTTCCGCAGGTACCCATCATCGAAGGAGCGGGTGGCATCGTTACGGACTGGGAGGGCCGACCGTTGGCCAACACGAACCAGTACGGGGCAGTCCTCATGGCAGCAAACGAGACGCTGCACGCCGAAGCACTCGAGCGGCTGCGGCACGGGACAAACCCCGCAGCGGACTAGGTGCCGGCTGCGTTTTTTGAGCGTGGGCGCGCGGAGGGATCACGCCCTTCGAAGAGCGGCCGATGTTTCGCGAGCGCCTGGCCTGCAAACTCGGTAAAGGCGCTGACACGGGCGGTGCGGCGCAGGTCCTCGTGGGTGAGGAGCCAGAGCTCTCGCGTCATTGCGGCGACCGGTGAGCCGATGCGCACCAGGCCCGGCGTCGTATCGCCAAGATAGCAAGGCAGCGCCGTAAGCCCGATGCCGGCTGCTGCTGCTTCGCGCGCAGTCACCAGGGAATCGCAGCGCAGCACCGCCGGCGCTGACAGCGTCGCGCGCATCCATCGTGAGACGCTTGTGGAAGCAAGCGCATCGCCCAGGCCAATCCAGCGTTCCCCCGCGAAATCGATCTTGTCGGACGATCCAAGGCCGCGTTCCTGCAGGTAGGAAGGCGCCGCATAAACGGCAAAGGCAACGTTCGCGATCCGGCGGCCAACGAGCGCATCGGGTGAATCGACGGCGGGGCGAATGGCGACGTCAGCGTCGCGATGAGAGAGATTTGCGAGCGCATTCGAGGTGCTCACTTCGAGCAGGACGCCCGGGTGGCGTTGCCGGAAGGCAGCGAGTATCGACGGCAGGATCGAGGCCATCAATGTGTCGGTGGTGGTGATCCGGAGGCTGCCTTCCAGCCGCAGGTCCTGCCCGGTCAGGCGGCGCTCCAGTTCGGTGACCGTTTCCGCCATCCGTCGGGCCACCGCGAGCAGTTCCTCGCCGCCGGCTGTGAGCGTGTAGCCGGACGGGAGGCGATCGAACAGCCGGACCCCCAATCTCTGCTCGAACGATCCAACGCGCCTGAGCACGGTAGTGTGATTGACGCCGAGCGCGCGGGCTGCGGCAGCGAGGGAGTTCGCCTCCGCGACCGCCAGGACAAAGCGGAGATCTTCCCAGTCGATACGGTGGTGGCTGTTCATGTCTGGGCAAACCTTCAGCAGCGTTGCGGATCGAGCGTGCACGTCGCAGCGCCGTCTCCGCCATCGTCGGTCGGATCGGCACAACCACCCCCAAGATCAGGCGACTCGGCGCTTCGACGGCCCAAACTTAGGGGATGTGCAAATATGCAGCATGAAACGGCAAAGTGACAGATCGATCTGCGAGAAGGCACGGCCTAACTAGGTAAACACGTTCGGATAGGACGGTCGAACGCGCCTGTCGCGCCCGGCTGCCGGTGTGAGAGAACCTCAACGCCGGTCCTTGTCCCCCTTTGCGCTACTCATCAAGGAGGTCCCGTGATGGAGACCCTGTTCGTTCCATTGGCTCTGGTTGCCGGCGGTCTGCTCGCCGTTCAGGCGGGCGCCAACGCACAACTTTCGAAGGCTGTCGGATCGCCGTTTGCGGCCACCACGCTCCAGCTCGCGATCGGCACCGGCCTGCTGTTTTTCGTCACCCTGTTTACCGGAACAGTTGCCGTTCTCACCGCAGTTCCAGAGGCCGAATGGTGGCATCTCGTCGGAGGCATCGCCTCGGCGGTTTACGTCGTTTCGACGATCGTTCTCTTTCCCCGACTAGGCGCCGTCGTTTCCGTCGGGCTCTTTATCGCCGGGCAGATGCTTGCGTCCCTTGCGCTCGATAGCTTCGGTCTGCTTGGCGTGATGCCAACCGGACTTCGCGCTGGAGCAGCGATCGGCACGCTCGTGGTGCTCATCGGGGTCGGCATGATCGTGTTCGGCCAAGGCGGAAAGGACAACCTCAAGGCTGACAAGCTTGGATGGATCGCCCTGGCGCTGACCGCAGGCGCGGTCCTCCCGGTCCAGGGCGCCGTCAACGCGCTGCTGCGCCACGATCTCGGTGGTGCGCCGTTTGCCGTGGGCGCCGTCTCGTTCTTCGTCGCAACGCTCGCGATGGCAGCGGTAATGCTTGTTGGGCTCGCTAGACAGAAGGCACCCCGTCCGAACATCGGCGGCGTGCAGACCATGCCCTGGTGGGGCTGGCTCGGCGGCCTTGCCGGCGCTACTTATGTCACCACGGTATTTACCGCGATCCCCGTGATCGGCGCGGCCGCAGCGGTCGGCTTTACCGTCGCCGGTCAGCAGGTCGCAAGTGTCTTCGTCGATCGCTACGGCTGGTTCCGTCTCCCGCAGCGGCCGGTGTCGGGGCTGCGCCTCGCCGGGGTGGTGCTGTTGCTTGCGGGTGTCGCGCTCATCAAACTCGTTTGAAGGACGAATGGTGCGGCGCAGGCGTGGGATCAGGAAGATGAAGAGCCGGCCACACCCATCCTGAGCTGCATGTCCTGCACGGTGGCGCGCGTCGCTTCCACATAGGCATCGACGAGGTGGCGGTTTTTTGTGTCGCGAAGCCAGCAGAGGCTGAGATCAGATGCGATGTTGGGGCGGAAAGGCCTGATCGTGATCTGATCGCGCTGGCCGTAGGCGAACACCGGGTCGACAATGGCGATCCCCAAACCGTTGGCGACCATTTCACAAACGGCAGGCGCGAGGGTTGCATCCATGATGTAATTCAGGCGGGTGCCATAGCCATCAAGCGTGCTTTCGATCTTCTGCCGGATGCGGTTGTCGGCCGCAAAGCCGATATAGGGCTCGCCGTCGATATCGGCGGGCTCGACCTCTTGCTTGGCGGCGAAGCGATGCCCCGCCGGTGCAATGCAGACTAGGTCGCCGCCGCGCAAGGGAACGCACTCGATATAAGGATTGTCCGTATTGCGGTTGATCAGGCCGATATCGACCTGTTTGGACAGCAGCCATTCAACGATGAATTGCGAGCTGCGGATCACCACGGAAATATAGGCATCAGCATGCCTGGCAAGGAAGCGCTTGTTGGTGTGGCTGATGAACGGGCCGGACAGGGCGGGCATCACGCCAACGGATATTTGCCCGAGCTCCTCGCGCCGGATCAAGTCGACGGCGCGCTCTATCTGCTTGATGCCGGCGAAGACACGGTCGATTTCCTTGTAGAGCCGCATGCCATGTTCTGAAGGGATCAGCCGCCCCTTGACACGATCGAACAGCGCAAGTTCCGTATCCTCTTCCAAATGCGCCAGCAGCTTGCTCACCGCCGGTTGCGAGATATGCAATATCTCGGCTGCGCGGCTGACCGTACCACATTCGATCACGGCCTTGAGGGCCTCGATTTGTCGTAGGTTCGGTGCGCGCTTCATTCCATAACTTCTCAATAGGTCCGGTCGCAGATCACCCTAGCTGCGCCAACGGATATTGACAATCTGGCAGCCCGTGATGCTGGAAAGCACCAGAGGCTTGGCGACGCTACGCGCCACGATAGCCTATAACCTTTTGGAATGGGTGCAGGCCCATAAACAATTGGACGGGCTAAAATCGCTGCGCCTATCTATGTGCAGGCTGCAGTCGGATCGATCCGGTTGCGCGATTGGCGATCGGTCCGGCAATGCGCCCACGCACGGACCGACGCTCATCAAGTCACGCTGGGAGGCGCGAGGAGGAACAATGATTATCGGGCAAAAGATCAATCGCAGGAACGCACTCAAGCTGCTGGGGGCCGGCAGCGCCACGCTGCTCGCAGCGCCGTACATCATCCGCTCGGCAAGCGCGCAGAGCTCGGTTCTCAACATCACCACATACGACAAGTTCCTGCCACAGGACTTCATCGAGCAGTTCCAGAAGGAAAGCGGCATCGAGGTGCGCATCCGCCTGACCGACGACCAGGGCAAGCAGTACAATCTGCTCACGGCAGAAGGCGCAAACCCGACGACCGATATCGTGACGGTCGCGGGCCATCGCTATGGTCAATTCATCGACTCGAAGCTGGTGCAGGCACTGGACACAGCCAAGTTGCGCAATTGGTCGAACCTCAATTCCGCCTATCAGGAGGCGGCCTGGGCACGTTACGAAGGCAATCTCTGGGGCTTGCCGATCCTGGCCGGCTACGAAGGCCTGGTCCGCAATACGGACTACGTATCGGAGGCCGATAGCTGGGGCATCATGTTCGACGAGAAATACGAGGGTCTGACCGCCTATATGGCGGGCGATTTCATGTCGATCACCATGAAGTATCTCGGCCATGACGGCGACTTCGTTACCTACACCGGCAAGGCCGACGAAGCCCAGAAGGCGGCCAGTGAGGCGCGTGACTTCCTGATCAAGCACAAGGGTATGGTTCGCAAATATTACGATGCGGCCAGCGAAGTGCAGCAGATGTTCATCAACGAGGACATCCACCTGGCGCAAGCCTGGTCCGGCCCGGCCGCCAAGCTGATCATGGACGGCGTGCCGGTCAAGCTGTCCGTTCCGAAGGAAGGCACCTACGGCTTCTGCTACACGCTGAACATCGTCAACAACGCGCCCAACGCCGAAAACGCCTACAAGCTGTTCGACGCGATCCTGGCGAACCCCGAAGTCGGGGCGGCGATGACGCGCACGTCCGGCTTCAGCTCGACGATCTCGGGTGTCGACAAGCTGCTCGACGACAGGGAGCGGCTGGCATCGACGCTGCCGCAGGAAGAACTCGAGCGCGTCACCTTCTTCAGCACGCATAACCGCGCGCTGAAAAACGAAATCATTGATCGTGCCGTCGCCGAACTGAAGGCGGCTTAAGCAACCATAGAGCGGCGACTGGTCCTGGCCCCGTTTTAGAGACGGGGTCAGCACGATGACGCATGTCCAGTCGCCGCCCATCGGGTCAAGGTTTGGGACAATTCAATGGCCGTGGGAACAAGTACAGCGGATGGCGGTATTCCCGCCTATGCCGCTCAAATGAAGTATTCGACAGGCATCGCCCGGGTGATCCACTCTCCGGTCTACCGGTATACGCTGGGCGCCGTTGCCGAGTGGCGATATGGCCGCATCCTTCTATTGGCCGGCGTGCCGGTCGTCTGGATGCTGATGATGCATATCGGCCCAATCTACGAGATGCTGCGCATCAGCCTTCTGTCGAGCTACCCGCCCCAGCCCGGTGTGGAGGCGAATTTCACGTTCGACAACTACGCGCTCTTCTTCAGCGAGAAGCTCTACTGGATGCCGCTGCTGCGTAGCTTTATCTACGCGTCGATCGCAACTGCGGTTACCCTGATCGTGGTCTATCCGGTTGCCTATTACGTTGCCAAGGTGGTGACAGCCGGCAACAGGTCGCGGGCGTTGCTGTTGTTGCTGGCGCCCTTCTGGGCCGGCGAAATCATCCGCATCTTCTCCGTCATCATGCTTCTGGCCAATCGTGGTGCGGTCAACGTGCTGTTGCGGGAAATCGGGCTGACCGATCGTCCCATCCAGATGCTCTATACCTCGTTCTCGATCAGCTTCGGCCTGGTCTACATGGTCTGCCTTTACATGCTGCTGCCGCTCTATTCGGCGATCGAGAAGATCCCGAAGTCGCTGCTCGATGCTTCGGCAGATCTTGGGGCAGGGCCGTTCACGCGCTTCCGCCGCATCATCCTGCCGCTTTCGCGCGATGGCATCGTGTCGGGATGCTCGCTGGTCTTCCTCACCTGCATGGGCGTCTTCGCTGCTCCCATTCTTCTGGGCGGGCCGACCACCAGCATGTTCTCCGAAACGATCAGCAGCTTCTTCCACGGCGCCAGCAGCCGCTGGCCGGCGGGTGCCGCCTTCGCAATGATCATGCTTGCGGCATCGCTCGTCACCGTCGGCCTGTTCATGCGGGTCGTCGGCGGATCCAAACAAAGGACATTCTGATGCGCGCCATGTTACTCGATTGGCCGGGACTGGCCCTCAAGTCCTTCTACTGGCTGTTTGTCTTGTACCTGTTTCTGCCGCTGTCGCTGATGGTTGCGGTCAGCTTCAAGGATGCGAGCTTCATTTCTTTCCCGCTCGGAAACCTGACGATCGATTGGTACGCCAAGGTCATTCAAGACAAGCAGTTCCTGGACGCCTGCCTTTACACCTTCATGATTGCCGCGGCGACGACCGCCATCGCGACGGTGATCGGCGTCTGGATCGCGATGCTGATCGGATCGCTGCGCGGCGCGGCACAATACGTGGCCTTCGCGGTCGCCTGCCTGCCGGCCGTCGTGCCGGGCATGATCTCGGCGATTTCGTTGCGCATCTTCATCACCACCATCGACCTGCCGACCGGCACGGTGGCGATCATTCTCGGTCACGTCGTCCACGCCGTGCCCTTCGTGGTCGTCATGGTGCTGACGCGACTGCGCTCCATGCCGGGCAATCTCGTCGATGCGGCTCGCGATCTCGGTGCGGACAGCATCGTCACATTCTTCCGCGTGACGCTTCCTTACCTCGGGCCGGCCATCTTCGGGGGCATGATCTTCTGCCTCCTGCTGTCGAGCGATGACTTCGTCCGCACCTTCTTCCTCGGCGGCTATCGCCCGACGCTGCCGATGCTGATTTTCGCCCGCGTGCAGTCCGGCATGTCGCCGGAGATCAACGTCATGGCGACGCTGGTCCTGGTCGTGACCGCGGTGGTCGGGCTTTACGCAGAATATCTCACACGTCGTTCGAGGATCCGCTGATGGAACCGGTAGTTCAGTTCGAAAATGTCAGAAAGAGCTTCGGCAGCTTCGTCGCCGTCGACAATCTCAACCTCAACATAGAGCGCGGCAAGTTCGTCACGCTGCTCGGCCCATCCGGCTGCGGCAAGTCGACGACGCTGCGTATGCTCGGCGGGTTCGAAACACCCACGAGCGGCCGCATTCTGCTCTCCGGCCGCGACGTGACAAAGGTTCCGCCGAACCGGCGCAACGTCAACATCGTATTCCAGGACTACGCGCTGTTTCCGCACATGACGGTCGCGAAGAACATCGCCTTCGGCCTGGAACTGAAGGGGGTCGACAACAGGCAAATCCAGAAGCGCGTATCGGAACTTCTTGAGCTCGTGCAACTGCAGGATTTCGCAGGCCGCCTTCCGTCCGAACTTTCGGGCGGCCAGCGCCAGCGCGTCGCTCTGATGCGGGCGTTGGCGCCCGATCCTGACGTGCTCCTGCTGGATGAGCCGCTTTCTGCCCTCGATGCGAAGCTGCGCCAGACCATGCAGGTCGAGCTCAAGGCGATCCAGGAGCAGACCGGCAAGACCTTCATGTTCGTGACCCACGATCAGGAAGAGGCGCTCACCATGTCGGATACGATCGTGGTCATGAACAATGGCCGGATCGAGCAGATGGGCGACCCGGCGACCCTGTACAAGCGGCCGGGATCCGCTTTCGTCGCGACCTTCCTGGGCGAAACCAATCTGTTGCGCTCAGATGTCGTGGGCACGGAAGCCGGCGAGGCCGCTGTGCGTTGGAACGGCGTAACGATCAAGGCTTCCTCCGGTGCGCTCTCCCCGAAGCCGGGTGACGCGATCTACGTCGTGCTGCGACCGGAAGCGATCCAATGTTCGGTCCATGAGCCGAGCGTGGCGAACCGGGTGCAAGGGCGTATCCGCCAGCGTGTCTTCAAGGGCAATCACACATCGCTCAAGGTCGAGATCGGCGACGGACATCTGCTCAATGCGCTCGTTCACCCGAGCGAAGTGGAAGGCCTTAGCAGCGACGACATCTGGGTTGGCTGGGCGTCCGAAGCGACCACGCTCATCCCCGCCCGGAACGCGGCGTAGCCGCAACATCTCGACGGCGGGCGCCCCGGCTGCGCCCGTTACCCGATATCAGTGAAAGTGGAAAACGACATGCGCGTAGGTATCGCAGGTGCTGGCTCTATTGCCTTCGGCACCGCTGCACTTCTTGAAAAACTGGGACACAAGGCGACGCTCTGGTCACCATCCGGCACGGGGACCGTTGCGCTTGCCGAGGGAGAGAGCCTAAAGGCCGAGGGCGCCATCGAAGGCACGTTCCTTCCGGCCGTTGCCGAAAGTGCGGAAGATCTCGTCCACGATGCCGATGCGATCCTCATCGCTCTGCCGGCCTATGGTCACCGCTTCGTGCTGGACGCAATCGCGCCGCATCTGACCGCCGGACAAGTGGTGATCTTCAGCTCGCACACCTCGTTCGGCGCGCTTTATCTCTCGTCGCTGCTGGCAGCACACGGCATCACTTTGCCGATCGTTGCCTGGGGCACGACGATCGTCAGCGGCCGGAAGCTCGGCCCTGCGCTGGTGCAGGTGAACACCATCCGCAAGCAGGTCGACCTGGCGACCGTTCCGGCATCGGAAAGTGCGCGCGGCCATGCGGTTTGCACGGCGCTCTTCGGCGAACATTTCGTTGATCGCGGCAGCCTGCTGGCGATCGCGCTTTCAAACCTCAACCCGCAAAACCACCTCGGGATCGCGCTCGGCAACATGTCGCGCATGGAGCGTGGCGAGAGCTGGGTGCAGGCCCAGAACGTCACCCCGAATATCGGCCGTCTCCTCGAGACGCTCGACCGCGAGCGCCTGGCCGTCGCCGAGAAGCTGCAGTTGCAGGTGCGCGATATTTTCCAGCACTTCCACCTGTCGTTCCATGTGCCCGTCAGCACCATCTCGCAGATGAACCAGGAGATGCATCAGGCCGGGCATAACGGCACAGGTCCCCCGACGGCAGATAGCCGCTATGTGACGGAGGATGTCCCCTTCGGCCTGGTCGTCACGGCGCAGCTCGCGCGCCTTGCCGGGTGCCCGGCAGACCTGCACGAGGCCGGCATCCGCATCTTCTCGGCCATGTACGGCCGGGACTTCGAAGGCGAGAACGACCTCCTTCCGGAACTGGGCCTCGATCGGCTGGATCTCGAGGGTCTCAATGCCCTGTGCCGCACCGGCTTCCCGCCTGTTTCCGCTGTCGATCGAGCCGAGGGACGCGCCTGAATGAGTGACCGCTTTCTGTCCCATCTCCGTTTAGAACTCGATGGCCTGAAGACGGCCGGATTGTACAAGTCGGAGCGTGTGATCACCTCGAAGCAGGCGGGTGAGATTAAGGTCGCCTCGGGCGAGCGCGTGCTCAACTTCTGCGCCAACAACTATCTCGGCCTTGCCGATAGTGAAGAGCTTGCCGAGGCCGGCAAACAGGCGCTCGA
>NZ_JBFRGB010000009.1:0-241840 GCF_052115125.1 Ensifer sp. 2TAB8
CCATGACGATGATCAGCGTCGCGACGCCGAGCATGATGCCGATGAAGGAGAAGCCTGCGATCACCGAGATGAAGGCTTCCTTGCGCCTGGAGCGCAGGTAGCGCCAGGCGACCATGCGCTCAAAGGCGGAAAAGGGACGGCTGGAGGACTTTTCAGGCCGCGCTGCGGCCTGCACCTGATCTTGCACCACGGCGGTCATCCTGCCTTCCCTCGCCTCATCACTTCTTTGCGGTCAGCTTGTTGATCGCAGCTTCGACGGTCATCGTTTCGCGCTCGCCGGTCTTGCGATCCTTGACCTCGATCTCGCCGTTGGCGATCGAACGCGGACCGACGATGATCTGAACCGGAACCCCAATCAGGTCCGCCGTCGCGAATTTCGCACCGGCGCGGTCGTCCGTGTCGTCGAGCAACGCATCGAATCCAGCCTTGCCGAGTTCGGAGTAGAGCGTCTCGCAGGCGCCGTCGCAAGCGACATCGCCGGCCTTCATGTTGATGATGACGCCATCGAACGGCGAGATCGACTTCGGCCAGATGATGCCGTTGTCGTCATGCGAGGCTTCGATGATCGCAGGCACGAGGCGGGTCGGGCCGATGCCGTAGGAACCCATGTGCACGGCATGCTCCTTGCCGTCGGGGCCGAGCACCTTGGCGCCCATGGCTTCGGAATACTTGGTGCCGAAGTAGAAGATGTGGCCAACCTCGATCCCGCGCGCCGACAGACGGTCGCCCTCGGCAACCGCATTGAAGGCTGCCTCGTCGTGCATTTCCGATGTCGCAGCGTAACGCGAGGTCCACTTGTCGAAGATCGCCTTGAGACCGGCGACGTCATCGAAATTGGTTTCTTCGCCGGGAATGTCGAAGCCGAGGAAGTCCTTGTGGCAGAACACTTCGGATTCGCCGGTGTCGGCGAGGATGATGAATTCGTGGCTCAGATTGCCGCCGATCGGGCCGGTGTCGGCACGCATCGGAATAGCGCGGAGACCCATGCGCGCGAAGGTACGCAGATAGGCGGCGAACATGCGGTTGTAGGCGTGCTCAGCCCCTTCCCGGTCGAGATCGAAGGAATAGGCGTCCTTCATCAGGAATTCGCGCGAGCGCATGGTGCCGAAGCGCGGACGGATCTCATCGCGGAACTTCAGCTGGATGTGGTACAGGTTGAGCGGCAGGTCACGATAGGACTTCACGTAGGACCGGAAGACGTCCGTGATCATCTCCTCGTTGGTCGGGCCGTAAAGCATCGGCCGATCCTGACGATCCTTGATGCGCAGCATCTCCTTGCCGTAGGCGTCGTAGCGGCCGCTTTCCTGCCAGAGCTCCGCGGACTGCAGCGTCGGCATCAACAGTTCGACTGCGCCCGAGCGGTTCTGCTCCTCGCGGATGATCGCATTGACCTTGTCGAGGACCCGCTTGCCCAGTGGCAGCCAGGTATAGATGCCCGAGGACTGCTGCCGGATCATGCCCGTGCGGAGCATGAGGCGGTGGGAAACGATTTCCGCTTCCTTCGGATTTTCCTTCAGGATGGGCATGAAAAAGCGGGACAGGCGCATGACGGGTTCCAGAACTTGATGAACGTCGCACTATCGGCGGATTCGGGCGAAATGACGTTGAGCTCAGGTGCCTTCTTCGCCGGTGGACTGGCAAGGGCGACCGTTGCTTCGCGGGGTCGAGCTCTCCATTATCCATCGCCGGCAATGCCAGCGTGAAGCTTTACGAGCCTTGCGTTCATAGCTGCTTCGCAGGCGGAAGAAAACCCTACTCTCAGGCCATTACCGGAAAGATCGGAGCCACTGTTTTTGAGGGGGTAAGACGAGCAAAGTCTGCGTCAAAAGAGCACGCTAGTAACAAGATTACGACAGGTATTGTCAACGGGAATATTTTACCCGAGTGTAGCAAAAATGCAAAAAAACAGGATGACATCGCTTAATGTTTGGGCTAATTTCGGCTCACAAAACAGGCATGAAGACTAAATTCTTGCCGACTTTCGCGGTCAAGTCTTGGGAGGATAAGATCTTAGGCGCGCTTAGTCGCTGCCGCCGGCAACGGATGAAAGATCACGCGAAACTTGAAAAACAAGGCTTTTAGCCTTGTTTTTTTTTGCTTTTCTCACACCGTCTCAAGCACGAAGCAGTAGCGAAAATTGAACTATGTCAATTTGGCGGCGGTCAACCCTGCCATTGCCCTGGTTCCGCCCGCGGCAATGCCCGGCGGTCATCGCGACGCCGAAAATCCGCCTCGATATCCTCAGATTTCTGCAGCCCGCTTTGCGGCCCGGTCAGCCTGTCCGCTCCGGTGAAATTCTTAGTAGAACTTCGGGTAAAACCGCGGGATGGAGTCGATGCCGTAGCCCAGCTTGACGGAGACGATGTACCAGGCGAGCTGAATGACAGCTGCGATGGCCGTGGTCAGAAGCACGACCCGTTTGGCATTGAACTTGGCTGGCGCGCTTTCAACGCTTCCCGGGACGACGCTATTCTCCTCAGCCTGCGTGCGTACTCCCAGCGGAAGGACGGCAAACAGCGTGATCCACCAGATGATGAAGTAAATGGCAAAAGTTGAAAACAGTGGCATATCCGGCTCCCGGTGAAGGCAATCGACGCAACGACCGAAGGCCATTTCGTTGCGACTTCCGCGACATTCTGTCCGCCTTATAACGCCGCCTGCCCGATCAGACAAACAGCCATCGCGCGGTCAACTGTCACACCTCTTCGAGTTCGATCAGCGTACCCTGGAAATCCTTGGGGTGCAGGAAAAGCACCGGCTTGCCATGCGCACCGATCTTCGGCTCGCCGTCTCCAAGAACGCGAGCTCCGGCCGCCCGCAGCGCGTTGCGGGCGACGAGGATGTTTTCCACTTCGTAGCAGATGTGGTGCATGCCGCCCGAAGGGTTCTTCGCCATGAAGGCGGCGATCGGCGAGTTCTCGCCGAGCGGCTCCAATAGCTCAACCTTGGTGTTGGCCAGCGTGACGAACACGACTGTTACACCGTGTTCCGGCAACGCTTGCGGCTCGGTCACGGACGCCCCCAGCGTCGAGCGATAGCTTTCGGTGGCGGAAGCAAGATCCGGCACGGCGATGGCGATATGGTTCACTCTTCCGAGCATTGCGATCCTCCCGCTATTCCTCAACCGGTCCCGCATACATCGCCACGAGACGACCGCCAATCAGACTTTGGTGACGAACACCGTTACGATCGGCTTCTTGCCCCAGGTCTGGTTGGCTGTGCTGCGAACAGCACGGCGCACCGCTTCCTGCAGCATGGCGAGATCCTTGCGCTTTGCCCGCGGAATGCTTTCCACCGCACCGAGGATCGCGTCATAGAGCGTATCTTCCATGTCCTCGCCCTCGTCGTCGAACTCCGGCAGACCGATCGCCACGATATCCGGGTCGCCGAGGAAATCGTAACGGCTGTCGAGAACGACGTTGACGGCGACGTGCCCTGCGAAAGAGAGCTTGCGGCGCTCGCCGATGCCCATCTCCTCGAAATCGCCGATGAGGTTGCCGTCCTTGTAGATGCGGCCGTGCGGCGCTTCGTCAATGACCTCGGCCGGGCCCGGTGCGAGGCGCAACATTTCACCGTTGCGCAGGCGCGGGACGCTGGCGATGCCCGATTGCTGGCCGAGCTCGGCATGGGCCGTCAGATGGGCGGCTTCGCCGTGAACCGGAACGAGGATCTGCGGGCGCAGCCACTGATACATCTGCTGCAGTTCGGTGCGGCGGGGGTGACCGGACACATGCACCAGTGCTTCACTGTCGGTGACAATGTGGATGCCCTGCTCAACCAGGCCATTCTTGATGTCGTTGATCGCCTTCTCGTTGCCCGGGATCGTGCGTGAGGAGAAAACGACCGTATCGCCGGCGGAGAATGCGACGTTGCGCATCTCGTCGCGTGCGATCTTGGCAAGGGCGGCCCGCGGCTCGCCCTGACTGCCGGTCAGGATGACGACAACCTTGTCGCGCGGCACGTAGCCGAACTCGTCTTCAGCCAGGAACGGCTTGATGCCTTCCATCAGTCCGAGGTCCCGAGCGACGGCGACGACGCGTCGCATCGAACTGCCAAGCAGCAGGACGTCGCGCCCCGCCTCCTCAGCGGCCTCAGCGATCGAGCGGATGCGCCCGACATTTGATGAGAAGGTCGTGATCGCAACCCGGCCTTCCGCATTGCCGATGATTTTCGCCAGGCTTTCCGACACTTCCTGTTCCGACGGCGAAACGCCGTCGCGCATCGCATTGGTGGAATCGCAGACAAGCGCCAAAACGCCTTCGTCACCGATCTGGCGGAAGCGCGTTTCGTCCGTCAACGGACCGAGCGACGGATGAAGGTCGATCTTCCAGTCGCCGGTGTGGACGACGGTGCCGACCGGCGTGCGGATGATCAGCGACATCGGCTCGGGGATCGAATGGTTGACACCGACCGCCTCGATCTCAAAGGGCCCGACATTGATGCGGTCGCCCTGCTTGAAGATCGTCACCGGGATCTCGCCGCGGCTCTTTTCAAAATCGCGCTTGGCCTCCAGCATGCCCGCTGTGAACGGCGAAGCATAGACCGGAACGTTGAGACCCGGCCAGAGATCGTTCAGACCGCCATAGTGATCCTCATGGGCATGGGTGATGATGATGCCCTTTAGATTGCGCCGCTCCTCCGCCAGGAAGCTGATATCGGCCAGCACCAGATCCACCCCCGGAAGTTCCGGTCCCGGAAACGTCACGCCGCAATCGACCATGATCCACTGGCGGTTACCGGGTTTTCCGTAGCCGTAAAGGCCGAGGTTCATGCCGATTTCACCGACGCCGCCAAGCGGCAAGAACACCAGTTCTTCGTCCTGCGCCATATTGTAATGCGCCCTTGTTCTAAGAATTATCCGAAAAATACGTCGCCGGCGGCAATCGCCTGCATCGTGCCTGACCCGGTATCGAGCATCAACCGCCCGGTCTCATCAATACCGGCAAAGCGGCCCGAAAGCGACCGGTCCGGCAGGTTCACTGTAATCGTTTCACCGATGCCGCGGGCCGCCGCCCGCCATTGCTCGATAGTCTTTGCAATGCCTGCGCCGCGCTCCCACAATGACAACGTCTCCGCCATTGTCACGAACAGCCGCGCGAAAAGTTCGTCCGGCGAAACCGAGGCGCCCTCCCTTCTCAACGAGGTGACGGGATAGAGGGCCTCGTGCGGCTGGACGGCGATGTTGATGCCACAGCCAATGACCAAAGCCTGCCGTCCATCGGCCAGCGCTTCACCTTCGAGCA
This sequence comes from Ensifer sp. 2TAB8, assembly GCF_052115125.1. Taxonomy (NCBI): domain Bacteria; kingdom Pseudomonadati; phylum Pseudomonadota; class Alphaproteobacteria; order Hyphomicrobiales; family Rhizobiaceae; genus Ensifer; species Ensifer sp. 2TAB8. The sequence continues at coordinate 5,244 of NZ_JBFRGB010000009.1, forward strand.
GAATGCCGCAGGTCTTCTTGCCATCGATCAAGATGTCGTTTGGCCACTTGATCTCCACCGGAGCCGCACCCGGCGGCATTACCTCGCGGATTGCCCGGTGCACGGCGACGGCAACGGCGAGCGGCAAGGAATGCAGATGCTCGATCGGCGCCGGATCGATCAGGAGAAGCGATGCATAGAGGTTGCCGGGTTCCGAGACCCAGGCACGGCCCCGGCGGCCGCGACCGCCTGTCTGCGTGGCGGCCGTGACCCAGAGATTACCTGGGTCACCCTGGCGCGCGCGCGCCAGGCATTCGCTGTTTGTCGAGCCGACCGCATCGAGAGCGACGTGCCGGAAATCGTCGGGCGATATCCGGCCGCCGCTTTCAAGGCCGATCAAAAGAACGTCCGCGCCGCAACCTCGGCAGCGCTTCCAAGCGGGCCGCCGATCAGGACGTATCCGAGGACGAACAGACCCGAGAGACCGAAGACCAGCTTCAGTTCACCGGCCGTACGGGCAAACTCGCCCTTGGCTTCATCGAACCACATCACCTTGATGACGCGCAGATAGTAGTAGGCGCCAACGACGGATGCGAGAACGCCGATGATGGCGAGCGCATAGAGCTGGGCTTCGATCGCCGCCATGAAGACGAAGTACTTCCCGAAGAAGCCAGCCATCGGCGGGATGCCGGCGAGCGAGAACATAAGAACGGTCAGCACGCACGCCATGAAGGGGTTCGTCTGCGACAGGCCAGCAAGATCGTCGACGTTCTCGACGTTTTCGCCTTCCTTGCGCCGCATCGCGAGGATGCAGGCAAAGGTGCCGAGCGTCATGACCATGTAGATGAGCATGTAGAGTAGAACGCCGCGAACGCCTGCCATCGAGCCGGCAGCAAGGCCGACCAGCGCGTAACCCATGTGGCCGATCGAGGAATAGGCCATCAGGCGCTTGATGTTGCGCTGGCCGATCGCTGCGAAGGAGCCGAGCAGCATCGATGCAATCGAGATGAAGACGATGATCTGCTGCCAGTCGGCAACGACGGGCTCGAACGCATTGATGACGATACGCACCAGGATCGCCATGGCCGCGACCTTCGGTGCCGCCGCGAAGAAGGCGGTGACCGGCGTCGGCGCACCTTCGTAAACGTCAGGCGTCCACATGTGGAACGGCACGGCCGAAATCTTGAAGGCGAGACCGGCAAGCACGAAGACGAGACCGAAGATCAGGCCGAGCGAGCGGCCTTCCGCCGTCAGCGCAGCAGCGATCTGGGTAAAGCCGGTGTGGCCCGTGAAACCGTAGATCAGCGACATGCCATAGAGCAGCATGCCCGAGGAAAGCGCACCGAGCACGAAGTACTTGAGGCCGGCTTCAGTCGAACGCACGCTGTCGCGGTTGATGGCGGCGACGACGTAAAGGGCCAGCGACTGCAATTCCAGCGACAGGTAGAGCGAGATCAGGTCGTTGGCCGAGATCATCAGCAGCATGCCGAGCGTTGCCAGCACCAGAAGCACCGGGAACTCGAAACGGTCGATCTGGGCGGATCGCGCGTGGCCGACCGTCATCACCAGGGCGGTGATCGAGCCGATCAATGCCAACACCTTCATGAACTTGGCGAAGGGGTCGGAGAGGAAGGCGCCGCCATAGGCCGAGCCTTCACCGGTTTTAAGCACGAGCCAGAGGCCTGCGATGATCAGAAGCGCAACCGCAAGGCCGGTGACGGTCGAAGCCGACTTTTCGCCGGCGAACACGCCGATCATCAGCAATGCCATCGCGCCGACCGCGAGGATCAACTCGGGGATCGAGAGTTGCAGGCTTGCAAGGAGGGTTTCAGCAGTCATGTCCAATCACGTCCTGTGGTCATTGCACCGAAAGCGCAACGTTTTGCGCTGCCTGCAGGGCTGCGGAGTAGTTGTTGACGAGCAGATCCACGGAAGCCGCGGTCGCATCGAAGATCGGTGCCGGATAGACGCCGAAGAAGATCGTCAGGATCACCAGCGGATAAAGGATGGCCTTTTCGCGCGACGACAGATCGAGCAGCGCCTTCAGGCTTTCCTTCTCCAGTGCACCGAAGATCACCCGGCGGTAGAGCCAGAGCGCATAGGCTGCCGACAGGATGACGCCCGAGGTGGCGAAGAGCGCAACCCAGGTGTTGGCGCGGAACGCACCGACGAGGGTCAGGACTTCGCCGACGAAGCCGGAGGTGCCCGGAAGGCCGACGTTCGCCATGGTGAAGACCATGAAGGCGACGGCGTATTTCGGCATGTTGTTGACCAGACCGCCATAGGCCGCGATCTCGCGGGTGTGCAGACGGTCATAGACGACGCCGACGCAGAGGAAGAGCGCGCCCGAGACGATACCGTGCGACAGCATCTGGAAGATCGCACCCTGCACGCCCTGGGTGTTGGCGGCAAAGATACCCATCGTCACGTAGCCCATGTGAGCAACCGACGAATAGGCGATCAGCTTCTTGATGTCGGTCTGCATCATCGCGACCAGCGAGGTGTAGATGATGGCGACGACCGAAAGCGTGAAGACGAACGGCGCGAAGTAATCGGATGCCAGCGGGAACATCGGCAGCGAGAAGCGCAGGAAGCCGTAGCCGCCGAGCTTCAGAAGGATGCCGGCCAGGATGACCGAGCCCGCGGTCGGCGCCTGAACGTGCGCGTCCGGGAGCCAGGTGTGGACCGGCCACATCGGCATCTTCACGGCGAAGGAGGCGAAGAAGGCAAGCCACAGCCACGTCTGCATCTGACGCGGGAAGCTATAGGCGAGCAGCTGCGGGATATCGGTCGTACCGGCTTGCCAGTACATCGCCATGATCGCAAGCAGCATCAGCACCGAGCCGAGCAGCGTATAGAGGAAGAACTTGTAGCTGGCGTAGACGCGGTCCTTGCCACCCCAGACACCGATGATGATGAACATCGGGATCAGGCCGGCCTCGAAGAACACGTAGAAGAGCACGATATCGAGCGACACGAAGACGCCGATCATGAACGTTTCCAAGACGAGGAACGCGATCATGTAGGCCTTCAGGCGCTTCTCGATCGACAGCCAGCTTGCGAGCACGCAGAACGGCATGAGGAATGCCGAGAGCACGACGAACAGCACCGAGATGCCGTCGACACCCAGGTGGTAGGAAATGCCGGTGCCGAGCCACTCATGCTTTTCGGTCATCTGGAAACCGGGGTTCGAGGCATCGAACTGGTACCAGATGTAGACCGACACCGCGAAGGTGAAGATCGTCGTCAGCAGCGAAACGTTCAGGATGTTCCGGCGTCCGTAGGCGCTGTCTTCCCTTACGAGCAAGAGAAGCAGGACGCCGACGAGCGGCATGAAGGTGACCGCGGAAAGTACGGGCCAATCGGTCATCAGAAGGAACTCCTGAACATCATCCAAGTAACAAGCGCGGCAATGCCGATCAGCATCGCGAACGCGTAGTGATAGAGGTAACCAGTCTGCAGGCGGACAACGCGGTCAGTGACGTTCATCACGCGTGCGGCAATGCCGTTCGGGCCGTAGCCATCGATGACGCGACCGTCGCCTTCCTTCCATAGGAAGGTGCCGAGCCACTTGGCCGAACGTACGAACAGGAAGTCATAGAGCTCGTCGAAGTACCACTTGTTGAGCAGGAACTGGTAGAGGCCACGATGCTGCTCCGCCAGATACTTCGGCAGTTCCGGCCGGCGGATATACATGTACCAGGCAGTGAAGAGGCCGAGCGCCATGGCGCAGAACGGGCTCCACTTCACCCACAGCGGTACGTGGTGGTATTCATGGAGGATTTCGTTCTCTGCCGACGTGAACAGCGCGCCCTTCCAGAATTCGGCATAACCTTCGCCGAAGAAGTGGTCGTGGAAGAAATAGCCAGCGGCAAGTGCACCAACGCCCAGGATATAGAGCGGAACCAGCATGACCTGCGGCGACTCGTGGACGTGATGCATGACGTCCGAGGAAGCGCGCGGCTTGCCGTGGAAAGTCAGGAAGGTCAGACGCCAGGAGTAGAAGCTGGTGAAGAGAGCGGCAATGACCAGCAGCGCGAAGGCGAAGCCGGAAACGGCACTGTGCGACGCGAAGGTCGATTCGATGATCGCGTCCTTCGAGAAGAAGCCAGCGGTACCAAGCGACGTACCGGGAATACCGACACCGGTCAGGGCGATCGTGCCGATGAACATCATCCAGTAGGTGACCGGGATATGCTTCCGCAGGCCGCCCATGTAGCGCATGTCCTGTTCGCCATCGACGGCGTGGATGACCGAGCCGGCACCCAAGAACAGGAGCGCCTTGAAGAAGGCGTGCGTAAACAGGTGGAAGATGGCCGCGCCATAGGCGCCGACGCCGAGCGCCACGAACATGTAGCCGAGCTGCGAGCAGGTCGAATAGGCGATGACGCGCTTGATGTCGTTCTGGACGAGACCGACGGTCGCCGCGAAGAACGCGGTGATCGCGCCGATGGTCGTGACGACGGTCAGCGCATCCGGCGACAGTTCAAAGAGCGGCGACATGCGGGCGACGAGGAAGACGCCCGCGGTGACCATGGTTGCGGCATGGATCAGGGCCGAAACGGGGGTCGGTCCTTCCATCGCGTCCGGAAGCCACGTGTGCAGCAGGAACTGCGCCGACTTGCCCATCGCGCCCATGAAGAGCAGCAAGCAGGCAGCCGTGATGGCGTCAGCCTTGTCGAGGTGCATGCCGAACAGGGTGACAACCGCCTCCCCTGCTGCAGCGCCTTCGGCCGGCAGGTAGGTCTGGGCGGCAGCGAAGATCGTCTCGAAGTTGACCGAGCCGAACAGCACGAAGACGAGGAAGATGCCGAGCGAGAAACCGAAGTCGCCGACGCGGTTGACGATGAAGGCCTTCATCGCAGCAGCGTTCGCCGACGGCTTCTTGTACCAGAAGCCGATGAGCAGGTAGGACGCCAGACCCACGCCTTCCCAGCCGAAGAACATCTGCACCAGGTTGTCCGACGTGATGAGCATGAGCATCGCGAAGGTGAACAGCGACAGATAGGCAAAGAAGCGCGGACGATGCGGATCGTGGTGCATGTAGCCGATCGAATAGACATGCACGAGCGTCGACACCGTGTTGACGACGACGAACATGACAGACGTCAACGTATCGACACGGAATGCCCATTCGACATCGAAGCTGCCGGACTGGATCCAGCGCAGCACCGAAACCTTGATCATTTCCTGGTGGCCCAAGGCGACGTCGAAGAAGACGTACCAGGAGAGCGCAGCGGCGATGATCATCAGACCGCTGGTGACATATTCCGATGCCTTGGCGCCGATCGAAGTACCGAAGAGGCCGGCGATCAGAAAGCCGATCAAAGGCAGGAAGACGATAGCCTTGATGATGGTATCCATAGCCCAATCAGCCCTTCATCATGTTGACGTCTTCAACAGCGATCGAGCCGCGGTTGCGGTAGAAGACGACGAGAATTGCAAGTCCGATGGCCGCTTCCGCAGCCGCGACGGTCAGGATGAACAGGGCGAAGACCTGGCCCGTGATATCATTCAGGAACGCCGAGAAGGCGACCATGTTGATATTGACCGCGAGAAGAATGAGTTCGACCGACATCAGGATGACGATGACGTTCTTCCGGTTCAGGAAGATGCCGAAGACGCCCAGCGTGAACAGGATGGCGCTGACGGTGAGATAGTGGGAAATTCCGATTTCCATTTTTTGTTCCTCGATCTCGCGTCCGACTTAGATGCCCTGGCCCGGCTTGACCGTGACCACCTCGACGGCGGTTTCGGGCGAGCGGGCAACCTGCTGCGGGATGTTCTGGCGCTTGATGTTTTCGCGGTGGCGCAGCGTCAGCACGATCGCGCCGATCATGGCGACGAGCAGCACGAGGCCGGCGATCTGGAAGAAGTAGACATAGTGGGTATAGAGCACGTCACCGAGGGCGGCCGTGTTCGTGCGGTCCGCCACCGCCGGGATCGGCATCGAAATCGACTTGGCGATTTCAGGCGAGAACGTCGCGCCGCCAACCACGATGATGAGTTCGGCTGCGAGGATAAGGCCGATCAGCGCACCGATCGGCGCATATTCGAGCACGCCCGCGCGCAGTTCTGCGAAGTCGATGTCGAGCATCATGACCACGAAGAGGAAGAGTACCGCGACCGCGCCGACGTAGACGACCAACAGGATCATCGCGAGGAATTCTGCGCCGGTCAGCAGGAACAGGCCCGCCGAGTTGAAGAAGGTCAGGATCAGGAACAGAACCGAATAAACCGGGTTCCTGGCCGCAATGACCATAAATGCCGACGCCACCGCGATGAAGGCAAAGAGATAGAAAAAAAGAACCTGCAGACCCATGATCGGTGCCTTCTTCGTCTTGCACGGCGTGAAGCACTTCTGGCTCCACTCCACAGGCAAAGCCGGACACGCGTCCGGCCGTTGCCCAACCTATGTCACATGCACCGCCCTCCCCGGGGCGGCGCTACGCTTTGTCCTCAGCGATAGGGCGAGTCCATTGCGATGTTGCGTGCGATTTCCCGTTCCCAACGGTCGCCGTTGGCGAGGAGCTTGTCCTTGTCGTAGTAAAGCTCTTCGCGCGTCTCGGTGGCGAACTCGAAGTTCGGGCCCTCGACGATGGCATCAACCGGACAGGCTTCCTGGCAGAAACCGCAATAGATGCACTTCACCATGTCGATATCGTAGCGCACCGTACGGCGGGTGCCGTCGTTGCGGCGCGGGCCGGCTTCGATGGTGATGGCCTGTGCAGGACAGATCGCCTCGCACAGCTTGCAGGCGATGCAGCGCTCTTCACCGTTCGGATAGCGGCGAAGCGCATGCTCGCCACGGAAGCGCGGGCTGACCGGCCCCTTTTCGAAGGGGTAGTTCAACGTCGCCTTCGGCTTGAAGAAGTAGCGCATCGACAAAAAGAACGCGCCGACGAATTCCTTCAGGAACAGCGAGCTGACGGCTTGCGAAAGACCGGCCATCATTTACCTCCAGAGTTGCCGGCCTGGGAGCGACCGGCGGTATGCCGCCAAACGTGAGCCATCGTCATGCGGCTCCCGTCAGCTTGAGAACGAATGCAGTGATCACGACCATTGCGAGAGAGATCGGCAGGAAGACCTTCCAGCCGAGACGCATCAGCTGGTCGTAGCGGTATCGCGGAACGAAAGCCTTCACCATCGCGAACATGAAGAACACGAAGGATGCCTTGAGAACGAACCAGATGATGCCGGGAACCCAGTTCAGGAACCAGACGTCGACCGGAGGCAGCCAGCCGCCAAGGAACAGGATCGTCGTCAATGCGCACATCAGGCAGATGGCAGCATATTCGCCGAGCATGAACATCATGTAAGGCGTGGAGCCGTACTCGACCATGAAGCCGGCGACGAGTTCGGATTCCGCTTCCGGAAGGTCGAAGGGCGGACGGTTCGTTTCGGCAAGCGCCGAAATGAAGAACACGATGAACATCGGGAACAGCGCCAGCCAATGCCAGTCGAGGAACGACGCCGGCAGACCGAGGTTCGTGCCGATGCCCGTCGACTGGGCGTTGACGATGTCCGTCAGGTTCAGCGAGCCGACGCAGAGAAGGACGGTGACGATGACGAAGCCGATTGAGACTTCGTAGGAGACCATCTGTGCCGCGGAGCGAAGCGCGCCGAGGAAGGGATATTTGGAGTTCGACGCCCAGCCGCCCATGATGATGCCATAAACTTCAAGCGAAGATATGGCGAACACGAAGAGGATGCCGACGTTGATGTTCGCGATCACCCAACCGGCGTTGAGCGGGATCACCGCCCAGGCAGCGAGCGCCAGCGTCACGGAAACGAGCGGTGCGAGCAGAAAGATCGCCTTGTTGGCACCGGCGGGAATCACCGGTTCCTTGAAGACGAACTTCAAAAGGTCAGCGAAGGACTGGAAAAGCCCCCATGGGCCTACCACATTCGGACCACGGCGGAGCTGAACGGCAGCCCAGATCTTACGGTCTGCGAGCAGGATGTAGGCGATGAAAAGCAGCAGCGCGACCAGGAGCAGCAGCGACTGGGCGACCATGATGATCGCGGGCCAGACATAGGTCGAAACGAAAGCGTCCATGATACTCTATTCCCTCGCGCTCATTCCGCCGCAGCTTTGAAATTGTTGCGTGCCAAAGCCGAGCATTCGGCCATGACGGCGGATGCGCGCGCTATCGGGTTCGTCAAATAGAAGTCTTTGACCGGAGACGCAAACACGGATTTGCCCATCTCACCGGCTTTTTGGCCGAGTGCGGCAATTTCGTCGCCGTTGCCGGCCGCGATCGCGTCAATATCGGCGAAATGCGGGTGGTCCGCATAGAGCTTCGAGCGCAATTCGCCAAGCGAATCAAAGGGCAGCTTCTTGCCGAGCACGTCGGAGAGTGCGCGAATGATCGCCCAGTCCTCGCGTGCGTCGCCCGGTGCGAAGCCGGCGCGGTTGCCGACCTGAACGCGGCCTTCGGTGTTGACCCAGGTGCCGGACTTTTCGGTGTAGGTCGCGCCCGGCAGGATGACGTCGGCGGCATGTGCGCCGTTGTCGCCGTGCGAGCCGATATAGACCGTGAAGCCGGACTTACGATCAGCCAGGTCGATCTCGTCAGCGCCGAGCAGGAAGAGAACGTCGGATGCGGTGACCATTTCGGCCGCCGTCTTGCCGTTTGCGCCCGGAACGAAGCCGAGGTCGAGACCACCGACGCGGGAAGCTGCCGTGTGAAGCACGGCAAAACCGTTCCACTCGGCGGTGACCGCACCGACAGCACCTGCGAGCTTGGCGGCGGCAGAAAGAACGGCAGCACCGCCCTCCCCTGCGATCGCGCCCTGGCCGATGAGGATCATCGGGCGCTGGGCCTTCTTCAAGGTCGCTGCAAACTTGCCCTTGCCGGAGACGAGCTCGGCGAGCGTTTCGGTACCGGCGCCGAGATATTCGTATTCGTAGCGCAGTTCGCCGGGCTCACCGATCACGGCGATTGGGAAATTGCCCATGCGGTAACGCTTGCGGATGCGGGCGTTGAGAACCGAAGCCTCGAAGCGCGGGTTGGAGCCGATGATCAGCAGCGCATCAGCGCTTTCGATACCAGCGATCGTCGGGTTGAAGAGGTAGCTGGCGCGGCCGAGCGACGGGTCGAGTGCGGCGCCATCCTGGCGGCAGTCGACGCTCTCGGAGCCAAGAGCCGAGATCAGCTGCTTCAGCGCGTACATTTCTTCGACCGAAGCGAGGTCGCCGGCAATGGCGCCGATCTTGTCGCCCGAGGTCTGGCCAACGGCAGCCTTGACCGCCTGAAAGGCTTCGCCCCAGCTCGCCGGCTGCAGGCGGCCGTCCTTCTTGACGTAGGGACGATCGAGGCGCTGCGTCTTCAGGCCATCCCAGATGAAGCGGCTCTTGTCGGAGATCCACTCTTCGTTAATCTCTTCGTTGACGCGCGGCATGATGCGCATGACTTCGCGACCGCGGGTGTCGACGCGGATCGCCGAACCGAGCGCATCCATCACGTCGATGGATTCGGTCTTGTTCAGTTCCCACGGACGGGCGGTGAAGGCAAAGGGCTTCGAGGTCAGCGCGCCCACGGGGCAAAGGTCGACGACGTTGCCCTGCAGTTCCGACGTCATTGCCTGCTCGAGATAGGTGGTGATCTCGGCGTCTTCGCCGCGGCCGATCAAGCCAAGCTCGGCAATGCCGGCGACTTCGGTGGTGAAACGAACGCAGCGCGTGCAGTGGATGCAGCGGTTCATCACGGTCTTGACGAGCGGGCCGATGTACTTGTCTTCGACGGCGCGCTTGTTTTCCTGGTAGCGCGAGCTGTCGATACCGAAAGCCATCGCCTGGTCCTGCAGGTCGCATTCGCCKCCCTGGTCGCAGATCGGGCAATCAAGCGGATGGTTGATCAGCAGGAATTCCATCACGCCTTCGCGGGCCTTCTTGACCATCGGCGTGGTCGTGAAGACTTCGGGCGCTTCGCCGTTCGGGCCCGGACGAAGATCGCGCACGCCCATGGCGCAAGATGCGGCGGGCTTGGGTGGCCCTCCCTTCACCTCGATCAGACACATGCGGCAGTTGCCGGCGACCGACAGCCGCTCGTGGAAACAGAAGCGCGGAACCTCGGCCCCGGCCTCTTCGCACGCCTGAAGCAGCGTGAAATGATCCGGTACCTCGATCTCTTTTCCGTCGACTTTCAGCTTTGCCATCTTCGTACTCAATCCTGTCTTCCGTCCGTCGGCCTAAAGGCGACGGACAACTCCAACACAGCCTTGCTGCTTGCGGGCGATGGCCGTCTCCGGTCCCCCGCCCCTATTGTCTCACGCGCTTTTCAGCGCCTTGGCCTGCCCAACCCAATCGTCCCGCTTGATCCGCCCGCCGAAGCCGAGCTCGTCGTCGAAGCGCGCGACGTCCGCGTCGCTCCAGCCGGCAATGTCGGCAAAGCCGCGGATACCTTTTGCGTTCAGCACCTGCTCGAGCTTCGGGCCGATACCGGAAATGCGCTTGAGGTCGTCGACGGCCTGCGTCTTGGCACGCGCCGGGCGTGCTTTGACCGCCTTTTCAGCGGCTGCCTTTTCGACCACCGGTTTCGCAGCTGCCCGCTTGGCGGGTGCGGACGGCTTGGCGCGCGGCTCAGACTTCGCTTCGGCTTGCACCGGCTTTGCGACGATGCCGGCCGACGCATCGGCGGGTTCCCGCTTCTGCGCCGCCTCGACCGCACCTTGCATTGCGCCGAGCATGGCTCCGGCAAAATGGCTGGTGAGGCCGAAGCCAATCGCGGTTGCGGCCGCAACCGCGGCAGCCGGGTGAACCATCAGCGGGTGCAGCTGCACCTGCTGCAGGTTCTTCATCCATTCGCCCATGCCGAACGGATCGGCCGGGTCGCCGCCGAGCAGACGCGCGAACGGAATGCCTGCTTCGGCCTGTCCCTTCATCTGTCCCTCTCCGCGTGCACCGGCCATAACCCTTACTCCGCCGCTTCCAGAACCGCGCCATGCGACGAGGCATTGCGCGTGTATTGGTCGATGCGCGCTTCCATTTCCGGACGGAAATGCTTGATCAGGCCTTGAATCGGCCAGGCTGCAGCGTCGCCGAGCGCGCAGATCGTGTGGCCTTCCACCTGCTTGGTCACGTCGAACAGCATGTCGATTTCGCGCTTCTGGGCGCGACCCTGAACCATGCGTTCCATCACGCGCATCATCCAGCCCGTGCCTTCGCGGCACGGCGTGCACTGGCCGCAGCTCTCGTGCTTGTAGAAGGCCGAGAGACGCCAGATTGCCTTGATGATGTCGGTCGACCGGTCCATGACGATGACGGCGGCGGTTCCAAGGCTGGAGCCGACTTCGCGCAGGCCGTCGAAGTCCATGATCGCGTCCTTCATCTGCGCGCCGGGCACGCAGGGAACGGACGAACCGCCGGGGATGACGGCGAGCAGGTTGTCCCAGCCGCCGCGAATGCCGCCACAGTGCTTTTCGATCAGTTCGTGGAACGGGATCGACATCGCGTCTTCGACCGTGCACGGACGATTGACGTGACCGGAGACCGAATAGAGCTTGGTGCCGTGGTTGTTCGGGCGGCCGAAGCTCGTGTACCAGCCGGCGCCGCGACGCAGGATAGTCGGGGTTACCGCGATCGACTCGACGTTGTTGACGGTCGTCGGGCAGCCGTAGAGGCCCATGTTGGCCGGGAACGGCGGCTTCAGGCGCGGCTGGCCCTTCTTGCCTTCGAGGCTTTCGAGCAGCGCCGTCTCTTCGCCACAGATATAGGCGCCGGCACCATGGTGCACGTAGATGTCGATGTCGTAGCCAAGCTTGTTGTTCTTGCCGAGCAGGCCGTAGGCGTAGCACTCGTCGATTGCCGCCTGCAGCGCCTCGCGCTCGCGGACGAATTCGCCGCGAACGTAGATGTAGGCGACATGGGCCCCCATGGCGAAGCTGGCGATGACGCAGCCTTCGATCAGCGTATGCGGATCGTGACGCATGATGTCACGGTCCTTGCAGGTGCCGGGCTCGGACTCGTCGGCGTTGACGACGAGGTAATGCGGACGGCCGTCGCTTTCCTTCGGCATGAAGGACCACTTGAGGCCCGTGGGGAAGCCGGCGCCGCCACGACCGCGAAGGCCGGAAGCCTTTACTTCGTTGACGATCCAGTCACGGCCCTTTTCGAGCAGCTGCTTGGTGCCGTCCCAGTGGCCACGCGCCATGGCGCCCTTCAGCGACTTGTCCTTGAGGCCGTAGATATTGGTAAAGATGCGGTCTTCATCTCTGAGCATAATTCACCTCTTTACCGCGGCTTCTTGCCGAAGACCTTGATGTATTCGGCTTCGCCGCCCTTGGCGAGCGCCTTGGCCTGCTTGGCCCAGTCGTCGCGTTCGATGCGGCCCTTGAAATTCAGGTATCCGTCGACCCACTCGCGCTCCGCCTTCTTCCACGAAGCAACTTGCGCGTAGGTGTAGATGCCCAGTTCGTTGAGCGTACCTTCGATCTTCGGACCAACGCCCGAGATCAGCTTGAGGTCGTCAGTCGCTGCCGGCTTCTCAATACCAGCCGGACGGTTCTTGTCCTCAAGCGACGGCTTACCGGCAACGGCGGCGGCCTTGGCCGGCTTCGACTTATCGACGGTGTCGCCTTCGACCTTTGCGTTAGCAGCGGCTTCCGCCTTTGCCGTCGCCGGGGTCTTCAGCGATGCGTCGGTCACGGCCGATGCGGTCTTGGCGCGGCCGGCATTCGACGGCGGCACCGAGACGGCCGGAGCATCGCTTACCTTCTTGGCAGCGCTGGTCGCAGCCTTCGCCGGAGCAGCATCCGCAAGCGTCAGGGTCGTTGGGCCGCCTTCTGGCGCCGAGTAAATGCGATCGATCTGCGGACCGGGGGTAACTTCAGCACCCTTGCCTGCCTCGAAACGGTCGATGATCTGCTCGAGTTGCTCGGGCGTCAGGTCTTCGAAAGTATCCTTGAAGATCATGACCATCGGCGCGTTGACGCAGGCGCCTTGACATTCGACTTCTTCCCAGGAGAGCGTGCCGCTCTCGTTCAGGGTGAAGGGATCATGGGCGATCTTGCTCTTGCAGACCTTGATCAGGTCTTCGGCGCCACGCAGCATGCAGGGCGTTGTGCCGCAAACCTGAATGTGGGCGCGCGTGCCGACCGGCTTCAACTGGAACTGGGTGTAGAAGGTCGCAACTTCGAGCGCGCGAATGTACGGCATGCCCAGCATGTCCGCGATCGACTCGATGGCCGCCTTCGTGACCCAGCCGTCCTGATCCTGAGCGCGCATCAACAACGGGATGACGGCGGACTGCTCACGACCCTTGGGGTATTTGTTGATCGTTTCCTTCGCCCAGGCGGCGTTCTCCTTGCTGAAGGCAAAGCTCGCTGGCTGGACGGTGTCTTCGGCTAGTCGACGAACGGACATTCTAGTGGACACCTTATCAGTTAATCGAACCGCACCGCGATTTCGTCACCGAGACGAATTCGCAGGCATAGGCTGACTGGTCTTTCTGCAAAAATACGATGTAGCGCGTGCCATTGGCGACCGCGGCCTTGATCTCGTAGCCCTTGGCCACGAGCTCGGCCATCGAGCCCCCGCGCATGCCGCCCGAGGTCTCGCCGCTATCGACCGATTCCTGTGCGGAAGCGGTCGACATAAGCGCGAGAAGAGCGAGCGTGGCCAGGGGCGCGAGACGCATCAGCGATCCACCTCACCGAACACGATATCGAGGGAGCCCAGCACGGCCGAAACGTCGGCAAGCTGGTGTCCCCGACAGAGGAAATCCATCGCCTGCAGATGCGCATAACCTGGAGCACGGATCTTGCAGCGATAGGGCTTGTTGGTGCCGTCGGAGACGAGATAGACGCCGAATTCGCCCTTCGGCGCTTCGACGGCGGCGTAAACTTCGCCGGCCGGCACGTGATAGCCTTCGGTGTAGAGCTTGAAGTGGTGGATGAGCGCTTCCATCGAACGCTTCATCTCACCACGCTTCGGCGGAACGATCTTGCCGTCGAGCGACGAAACCGGACCGACCTTGGCGTCGCCGAGCAGGCGATCGACGCACTGGCGCATGATGCGCGCCGACTGGCGCATCTCGATCATGCGGATCAGGTAGCGGTCGAAGCAGTCGCCGTTCTTGCCGATCGGGATATCGAATTCCATATCCGAGTAGCATTCATACGGCTGCGAACGACGCAGGTCCCAGGCCGCACCCGAACCGCGCACCATGACACCCGAGAAGCCCCAGGCCCAGGCGTCGTCGAGCTTGACGACGCCGATGTCGACGTTGCGCTGCTTGAAGATGCGGTTGCCGGTGAGCAACTCGTCAATATCGTCGACGGTCTTCAGGAACGGATCGATCCACTTGCCGATGTCTTCGACGAGCTCGTGCGGCAGATCCTGATGGACGCCGCCCGGACGGAAATAGGCAGAGTGCATGCGCGCGCCGCAGGCGCGCTCATAGAACACCATCAGCTTTTCGCGCTCTTCGAAGCCCCAGAGCGGCGGCGTCAGCGCGCCGACGTCCATGGCCTGCGTCGTGACGTTCAGAAGATGCGAGAGGATGCGGCCGATTTCCGAATAAAGAACGCGGATGAGCTGGCCGCGGATCGGAACTTCCGTGCCCGTCAGCTTCTCAACCGCGAGTGCGAAAGCGTGCTCCTGGTTCATCGGCGCCACGTAGTCGAGGCGGTCGAAATAGGGCACGGCCTGCAGATAGGTCTTGGTCTCGATCAGCTTCTCGGTGCCGCGATGCAGAAGGCCGATATGCGGATCGACGCGCTCGACGATTTCGCCATCAAGCTCGAGCACCAGGCGAAGAACGCCGTGCGCCGCCGGATGCTGCGGACCAAAGTTGATGTTGAAATTGCGGACGTTATGTTCGGTCATACCGATTGCTCCAGGCCGGACGGCAGCCGCTTGGCGACTACCGCGGGCCATTTAGTCTCACCGTGCTTTCGCCTTCTCGTCGCCGGGCAGCACGTAGTCCGTGCCTTCCCAGGGAGAGAGGAAGTCGAAGTTGCGGAATTCCTGCTTCAGCTCGACGGGTTCGTAGACGACGCGCTTGGCCTGGTCGTCATAGCGGACCTCGACGAAACCGGTGACCGGGAAGTCCTTGCGCAGCGGATGTCCTTCAAAACCGTAGTCTGTCAGGATGCGTCGCAGGTCCGGATGGCCGGTGAACAGGATGCCGTACATGTCGTAGGCTTCACGCTCGAACCAGTCGGCGCCGGGATAGACCGGAGTTGCCGAGGGAACCGGCTCGTTCTCGCCGGTCGAGACCTTGACGCGCACGCGCAGATTCTGGCGCGGCGACAAGAGGTGGTAGACCACATCGAAGCGATCCGGCCGCTGCGGCCAGTCGACGCCGCAGACATCGACGAAGTTGACAAAGGCGCATTGCACGTCATCGCGCAGGAAAGTGAGCAGCGCGATGAGGTTCGCCGACGTCGTCGTCAGCGTCAGTTCGCCATAGTTCAGCGATGCATCGGAGATCAGCGCACCGCGCGTTTCGCGCAAGTAGGACGCAAGCTCGTTCAGGGCTTCACTCATATCAAAGACCCCCTGCCCTTAGCGCTCGATCGTGCCGGTTCGGCGGATCTTCTTCTGCAGCAGGAGCACGCCGTAAAGCAGCGCTTCTGCCGTGGGAGGACAGCCTGGCACGTAGATGTCGACGGGAACGACGCGGTCACAGCCGCGAACGACGGAATAGGAATAGTGGTAGTAGCCGCCGCCGTTGGCGCAGGAGCCCATCGAGATGACGTAACGCGGCTCCGGCATCTGGTCATAGACCTTGCGGAGCGCAGGCGCCATCTTGTTGGTCAGCGTGCCGGCGACGATCATGACGTCGGACTGGCGCGGCGAGGCGCGCGGCGCAAAGCCGAAACGCTCGGCGTCATAACGCGGCATCGACATCTGCATCATCTCGACCGCGCAGCAGGCGAGACCAAAGGTCATCCACATCAGCGAGCCGGTACGGGCCCAGTTGATGAGTTCGTCCGTCGAGGTGACGAGAAAACCCTTGTCGGCGAGCTCATTGTTGATCTCGCCAAAGAATGCATCATTGCTGCCAATCGGCTTGCCGGTAGAGGGATCAATGACCCCCTTCGGCTTGGGCGCAACGAGCGTGGTGCCGGATGCTAGTTCCATTCCAGCGCTCCCTTCTTCCATTCATAGATAAAGCCGATCGTCAGCACACCGAGGAAGACCATCATCGACCAGAAACCGAACCAGCCCAACTCATGGAACGAAACCGCCCAGGGGAAGAGGAAGGCGACTTCAAGGTCGAAGATGATGAAGAGGATCGACACGAGATAGAAGCGGATGTCGAACTTCATGCGGGCGTCGTCGAACGCATTGAAGCCACACTCGTAGGCCGACAGCTTTTCCGAATCAGGAGCCTTGAAGGCGACGGCGAAGGGAGCAATCAGAAGCGCCACACCGATCACCAATGCGATTCCAATGAAAATCGCGATCGGAACGTAGGAACCGAGAAGTTCAGTCATTGTTATCCGTCCCTGCCTGCGGAAGGGCGCATGGGAGAGCGCCAGAACAACAAATCTCGCAGGCCGAAAAATATGTTGCAACGCCGGAGTGGTTAGCGCAGCCCGCGCCGTCGCGCAAGCCTTGAGGGGCCATTTAAACCGCTTCGCAACACAGGATCCGGCGGGTGGTACCGACAAAGCGCGGATTTGCGGGCCGACGCGAACTTTACGGTAAAACAAAGCGAGACGAGACAGATTGCCGCAGCGCACAATCCGGCCCCAAGGAGGGCGGAATTCACATAAAGGCGGAGAGAAGAAAATGGCGCGAGTGACGGGGCTCGAACCCGCGACCTCCGGCGTGACAGGCCGGCACTCTAACCGACTGAGCTACACCCGCGCATGATGACCGCGAACGATCATTATTACCACCATCGGCCTTCTATGAGAATGCCTAGGCAATTCAAGATCAAGAGTGGCGCGAGTGACGGGGCTCGAACCCGCGACCTCCGGCGTGACAGGCCGGCACTCTAACCGACTGAGCTACACCCGCATCCTCTTGACTTGGTTGAGGCGTTTCCGCCCCGGCACCGAGCGGTGCTTGCCCGTTCGATGAGCGGCTAACTAAGCGGTTCGCATTTGGGTGTCAAGCGTGTTTGAAGACAAATCCGTGACGGAATGAAAATTGATCCACAGAGCGAAAAATCATCCACAGGGTATCGTGACGACGAACATCGGGAGACAGGGACGCACGCGTGACGCAGCCACATGCCCCCTTCGATCGCCTGTTCTCTCCCGTGCGGAGATACCGAACTGCGAAACTTTATCTATCGCCCTCCCCTGCCGAGGGGACGGCGGAAAAAGCGCTTTCTTGTCCACAACCAGGAATCCCGGCAATTCAGGGCATCGCGCGACCGCCAACAAAAAAAATCATAAAAACGATACAAATGCTCTTGCGGTTTTTTTCGGTTACGCCTAGATCACGCCCACCGACGCGGCGGACTGATCCGGTCCAAACGCGGAAGGGCGATTAGCTCAGTTGGTAGAGCGCCTCGTTTACACCGAGGATGTCGGCGGTTCGAGTCCGTCATCGCCCACCATTTTCTCCAAAAAGATAAATACCATTTACCTCCGCTGAATTTGCTGTACGCGAATTATTGCGACATTCGTGTTTGCGATGCGACTTCGGATCTCGTCGAGTGAAGCACCAGCTTTGAGACGCACTGGCGTTGAGCGGCGGGGAATCAGGGCTTCGGCAGTCCCGAGCGCAGCGGCCCGTCACAATTCAGTGCTTCGGCGCGCCACTGGCGGCAGAAACGCCAGCTTGCGACGCGCCCGTATGCGCGGCGCAGTTACGCGCCGCGATACTGCTCGTCGCTCACATGCTCCAGCCAATCCACAGCCTTGCCATCGAGCGCTTCCTGAATCGCAAGGTGCACCATTGCCGTATCCGGCGCTGCACCATGCCAGTGCTTTTCGCCCGGCGGGAACCAGACGACATCGCCGACGCGAATCTCCCGCACCGGGCCGCCCCAGGTCTGCGCCAGTCCGCGGCCGGCGGTCACGACCAGCGTCTGGCCGAGTGGATGCGTATGCCAGGCCGTGCGCGCGCCGGGCTCGAAGGTAACGCTGACGGCGCGAATTCTCGCAGGGTCAGCGGCTTCGATCACCGGATCCTGGCGCACGGTGCCGGTGAAGTATTCCGCCGGAGCGCGCATCGAGGGTCTCGATCCACCGGGTATGATGTCCATCTCTTGTTCCTCCGATTTGCGTGTTCGGCGCCTCGTCAGCGAAATACGCCACGGCCAACAACTACGATCTCGCCCGCGAGCCTATCATAACCTGTGGATTGTCACAGTCGGGCAGGTATCACGAGCGATCTCGCAAAGATGTTCGTGGTGGGTCAGATAGATCACCTGGCCCACGCGCGCCATTTCCGCCATCTGCTCGAAGGCGCGGCCAGCGCGCCCGTCATCGAAGGTCTCCATGATGTCGTCGGCGATGAAGGGTAGCGATTCGCGGGCAGCCGCGATTTCGTGATAGCCGGCGATTCTGAGTGCCAGATAGAGTTGGAACCGAGTGCCCTTGGAGAGATCCTTGGCGAGTTTCGATCCGCCGCCGGCGGCATTGGCGATCAGGAATTCCTGTCCCTTGTCGGATTGCGCCGACAGGCCAGAATATTCACCACCACTGATCCGGCTGAAGGTTTCGGAAGCACGGCGCATCATCGCGCTGCGGTGGCGCTCGCGGAAAAGCCGAAGCGCGGTCTCGGCCGCGATAACGCCGGCCCGGAGCCGAAGATAGGCGAGCGCCTTGCTCTCGATGTCGAGCAGCAGCGTTCGCCGCTTCTGATCGAGTTCGGCAACCGTATCGCCGCCTTCGACATCGGCGAGCGCCTTTTCCCTGCCCCGCATGTCCGTATGCAGCTCGCTGACGTCGCGGTCGCTTTCTTCAAGCGCCGCATCGAGCCGCGCCAGTTCCAACCTAACGGCGGCGTCATCGAGCTCGGCGAGCAACGCCTCGGCCTGCGCGCAAGTGGCTACGCCCAATCGGGAAGCGATATCCGCTTCCAGTTCGGCTATGCGCTGGCGCAGGCGCTCCTGTTTGCGAGCGGCTTCGAACTGCTGCATGGCGTCGTCGAGCGTTTCACACTCGAAAAACTCCGTCACGAGGCGCCGGCGCGCCCAATGAATCTCGCGCGCGCCACAGATGGCGCGCCGATCCTCCTCGAGGCGAGCCAATTCCGCCAGGGAAGTTGCCCGGCGGTCGGCAAGCCGCTGGGCGTCGGCAGCGCGCGTCTTGAGCGCGGTAAACATCGCCACCGTATCGTCTGTCGGCGATCCGCCCGCGAGGTCAGCTATATCGCGTTCGAAAGCCACCTGGTCCTTGCGCATCCCGGCGACACGGTACTCCAGATCGGCCTTGCGCTGTGTGAGCTTGTCCAGGTCCTGCAGGACCGCAAGCATCGCACCGATCTGCTCCGGCAAGAGCTCTCCGCTGCGTTCGGCAAGCCAGCTCTTGGCAAGCAGTGTCCTCCACTGCTCCTGCCAGGCGGCCATTTCGGTTTCAGCAAGGTCCAAGGTCGAGCGTCGGCCTTCGAGAACCGCAGCGCTACGCTTTGCCGCCTCGCGGGCCGCATTGCGAGCGGCAGCTACGGTCTGCGCCTGCGATACGACTCGCTCCGCGATCAAAAGGAGATCGTCGAGCCGCTCCGATAGCCCTTCTTCGATGCCGATGCGTGCGAGTTCTTGGCTGAGCCCGCAGACCGCCTCGGCCTCCTCCGCATGAGCGCGCTCGAATTCCAGACGGACAGCGCGTAGCTGCGCGCGCAGTTCGAGCGCCGAACCTCTGACGGCGAGCCAGGCTTCCAGCTGCGGTAAGCCCGTGACGCAGGGTAAACCACACGACGTCGCGAGGGTTTCCAGAGACTTTGCCTGAGCCGCCATCTCCTCGCGGCATCGCTGCTGGTGCTCACGCAGTGCCGCAAGGCGGGCGCGTCGCTCGGTTATCGCAAGCGACAGGCCGCGCAGATCCGCAAGCCGCGCCGTCTCCGTGAGACGCAGCGCCATGACCTCGTCATCTCTGCCCATAGCCTCTTCGAAATCGACCGCCGTTTCCAGGAGGAGCTGGCCCTTGTGCCGTTCCCAGGCCTCGTCACGACGGCGGCGCAGTACCGCGGCAGAACCGTCGTCCAGCGCGGCGCCAGCGGTAGACAGCGCGGCCAGCCGCGCCTCTTCTCCCGCAAGCAGTTCCTGCTCGCCCGCGACGCGATCGGAAAGGCGCGCTTGCCGCTCTTCCAATGAGGCCACGACCTTGCGCAACGCCTCGAGTGCTCCGGGTGCGGGAACGCCGAGTGCCAACAGATCGTCGGCGCTGCCAGCGAAAGGCCTCAGCTGCAGCAGTTTGTCGGCAAGTTCCACCTCCAGGCGATCCAGAGATTGCACGGCTGCCTGTTTCCGCAGCAGGCAGTCGCTGCGGCGCAGCAGCGCCAGCCGGCCGGAAAGGCAGGAGGTATCCGCGGCTCCCCCCTCTTCCTCGACCCGGGCCAGCTCGCGTTCAGCGGCGCGACTTTCTTCGGCTGCAGCTTGCACTTCGTGGCGAGCCGAAGAGCATCGCTCGGCCAAGGCAGAATGCCGGCGCGCGAGATCTTGAAGCCGCGCGCCGATCCCAGCCGGCAACAGCAGGTTGGCGGGGTCCCGGTCAGCCTGTTCTCCGAGCCGTAGCAGGCAGCCGACGATCTCCGTCGACGTCCGCGCCAATTCTTCCAATCGAGAGGGCATATCGCGCGCGGCAGTGATATAGCGCGCATCGAGCGCGGTCTCCTGCAGCGCCGTCAGCCGCTCAGCCAGGCACAGCCCTTCCTTGTCGAGCGGGAATTCTTCCAGCGCATCTCGGCGATGCTGCATCTCGCTTTCGTTCTGGCGGAGCCGGACGTCGATCTCCGCCTCCTGGCGGCGAAGCGCCGGCAGCTCGGTAGCCCACTCGGCCGGCGGGACCGGCAGCACCGGAACGCTTGCCAGCTCATGGCGAAGCGCGTGCAGCCGACCAAAGTGCGGCAGCGCTTCGATCTCGGCATTCAGGCGAGCGCGCGCGACCCGCAGTTCGGCACGGCGTGTGATCGCCTCCTCGTGGCGGTCGCGGGCTTGCGCCAGGGTCTTGCGCAGGGTCGCGTATTCGCGGGCATTGATATCGAGGGTGTTTCGCTCCGTCCTCAGGGCATCAAGCTGCGCCTTCATCTCCGCAAGCTGATGCTTGCGCGCCTGCGGCCGATAGAAGGCGTCGGCCTGGCCGCGCAGGGCCGCAAGGATCGCCGTACTGTCCGGCAGGCCGGAGCTTGCGGAAAACAACAGCGAACCGAGTTCTCCCTCGCTCTTCAGGATCGCTTCCCCGCCCTTCTCAATACTCTCATCGTCGAGCGAAAACATCGTCTGGTAGGTGTCACGGTCAATGGCGCCCAATGCTCCGGAGAAGAGATTGTCGGGCAGCGGCTGATCATCTGCGCTGACCAGCGAGTTCGTCTTGCGTTTGAGCCGGAACACACGATGCGTCCGACCTGCCGCCTCGATGGTGCCGCCGACCCGCATTGTCGGATAGGGATGCAGGAAGCCGTAAGGGCTCGAATGCTCGATCCCGAAAAGCAGATCGAGGAAGCCCGAGAACATAGTTGATTTTCCGGCCTCGTTCGGTCCGTAGACGATGTGCAGGTCGGGCACACCGGCGACGCTCTCACCGAAGTCGAGCCGGCGATCGGTGAATTTGCCGTAGCGAACGAGATCGAGCGCGGTGAGCCGCATCAGTGCTGCCCCTCGCCTGCACCGCCGCCGTGAAGATGGGCAAGCACCTCCGTGCCTCCCGAAGCGCTGGCCTCGAAAGCGAGCCGCTCGATGGCGTCTTCATCCGGCGCCAACACTTGGCGCAGCTCAGGGGGCAGTTGTTGCAACAGATCTTCCACCGCTGCCCGGACCTCCTGGCGAAATCCGTGGGCGGGCATCACATCGGCCTCGACGAGGGCGACCAGTTCATCGACGGGATCGAGCATCGCCCCCGTCTTTTCCAGCAAGGGGTTGCCGCAGGCAATATCCAGCTTCTCGATCCAGCAACCGACGATGCCGGCTGCAATGTTGTCGATCTCGGCGCGCAGCAAATCCGCGTCGCGGCGAAGGCGCCAGGCAAGCGACGTAGCCCCGGTAAGCATTACACGCAGGATGACATTTTCCGCCAGCGTATCTGCCGAGACCCGCACAAGCGCCAGCCTGACCGCATCGAGCACATCGCGCCACTCGGAGAGGCCGGAGATATCGACAGACAGGCGCTCGAAACTGGCGATGCCGATCGGCAGTTCGGAAATCTCGGCCCGACCGTCGTCATCGAACGTCACCAGCGTCACGCTCTTCACGCCGGCTTCGTTGACATCGCGGCCCTGCGGTATGCCGGGCATGACGACAAACGGCGCCGTTGCGTGGATCTGGCGTTGATGGATATGGCCGAGCGCCCAGTAATCAAAACCATGTGCCACGAGGTCGCCGGTGCTGCACGGAGCGTAGGGATCATGGCCAGAGGCGCCCGCAAGGCTCGTGTGCAGCATGCCGATGTTTATCGCACCAGGTGCGGGTGGCTGAAAAGCGGGAAGCAGACTTTCCGGCGCGTGCGTATTCTCGAAACTGACCCCATGCACATAGACGTCGCGACCGCTTGCCAATGTCTTGGCATGAACGGCCTTTGTCTTGCCTTTGAAGACGTGCGCCGAGGGCGGAAGCGTCAGTTCCTTGGTCACCTGCGACTGAGCGTCGTGGTTGCCACGAATGATGAAGGTCCGGATGCCCGCCTCGTCCAGCCGGCGCAATTCCCGCCCGAGAAACAGCGCCGTATTCATCGACGTCTGGCTGCCATCATAGAGATCGCCGGCAATCAGCAGAGCATCCACCTTCTCGGCGATGCAGAGATCGACGATCTTGACGAAGGCGTGCCGGGACGCCCCACGCACGATCTCGGCAAGATCGGCATTTCTGAGGGCGAGGCTGCGGAGGGGCGAATCGAGATGAAGATCTGCGGTATGGACGAAGCGGAAGGGCATGGCCGACCATGGCCCGGCAGGCTGGCGCCCGTCAATCAGTGTCGGCCCTTCATCCACGTGGGAGATTGGCCCGCTCTCGACGCGCAAATTCCAGACCGCCTAAGTAAAGCCAAGACTAATACAGAACATCCCCGTGGTGATTGCCGAATGCGAATGATCAACAGCGGCCCCAGAATACATGCAAATATCAGATTATACTCACTTTAATCGATTAGGGCTTTTGTAATATCTTGTTCGTTAGGTTTCCGCCGGCTGCGCTTGAAGCGCATCCAGGCACCGGAATGATTCCTGCTTCGGCATCCGCTCCGTCATGACGATCAAGAGCCGGAACGACTTCATCAAGTACAGCTTTTATGGACGGCCGTCCTTCCGGGGGGAACCTATGTCACGGCTCAAGATTTCACATACGCTCATTGCCCTTTTCCTGGTGGTCGCCGCAATTGTCACGGCGCTGGCCGTCTCCTCGCTCGGCGGCATCAAGATGATGAACGAGCGCAACAACGAGATCGCCACCACCTGGCTGCCGCGCGTCTCGCTTTCCCGCGCGCTCGAAACCCAGCTTTCCGACACGCGCATGGCCTTTGCGCGCCACCTGATCTCGCTGACGCCCTTCGAAAAGAAAGCCGCCGAGAAAGTCATCGGCCAGACCGTCGAAGGCTTCAACAAGCTCGCCGACGACTATGCGGCGCTGATGGTGACGGATGCAGACAAGGCCGCGCTGGAAAAAGTGCGCACTGCCTATCAGGCTTACCTCTCGATTGCCGACGGCATGGTGAAGCTCTCCAACAATCTTGAGAACATGAAGGCACAGAGCGTTTTCAAGGTCGAGATGCGGGAGACCGAGCAGAAGGTCGACGAGGCGATCAAGAAAGTGCGCGCGATCAACCTCGCCGGTGCCGATGCCGCGGTTGCGGCAAGCTCGGCCACGCATGACCAGATCCGCATGATCGAAATGGCGGTCATCGCCGTTGCGGCCATCATCGTGCTCGGCGCCATTCTTTACGCCGTGCGTGGTATTGCCCGCCCGATCCAGATCATCACCCGTTCGATGGCGCGTCTCGCAGAAGGCGACACGGACAGCAACATCCCCTACGGCGCCCGCAAGGACGAAATCGGCGAGATGGCCCGTGCCGTCGAAGTCTTCCGCCAGGCGGCTATCACCAACCAGCAGCTCGAAGCGGATGCCCAGGCGCAGCGCGCCCAGGCTGAGGCGGATCGCCTGCGTCTGACCGAAGAAGCGGAAGCCGCGGCCCAGCGCCGCCTCCAGGAAGCAACGGCCGGTCTTGCCGGCGGTCTGCGCCGTCTTGCCTCCGGCGATCTCGCCTTCCAGCTCAACGAACCATTCGCGCCGGACTTCGAGCAGCTGCGTCACGATCTGAACCAGGCCGTCGCCCAGCTCGCCGATACGCTCGCGGCCGTTTCGGCGAGTTCCGGCAGCATCGACAGCGGTGCGCGCGAAGTCAGCCAGAGCGCCGACGACCTGTCGCGCCGGACCGAGCAGCAGGCCGCCTCGCTGGAGGAGACAGCCGCGGCACTCGACCAGATCACCGCCAATGTCGGCAACTCGTCGAAGCGCACCCATGAGGCGCGCACGGTGGCCAGCCAGGCCAATGAAAGCGCCCGCAAGTCCGGCGCGATCGTCTCGGGCGCGGTCGATGCCATGGGTCGTATCGAGCATTCGTCGAGCCAGATCTCCAACATCATCGGTGTGATCGACGAGATCGCCTTCCAGACCAACCTTCTGGCGCTGAATGCCGGCGTCGAAGCGGCCCGCGCCGGTGATGCCGGAAAGGGCTTTGCCGTCGTCGCCCAGGAAGTGCGCGAGCTCGCCCAGCGCTCGGCCAATGCGGCCAAGGAAATCAAGGACCTGATCCGCAACTCCACCGTCGAAGTCGAAAGCGGCGTCCGGCTCGTTCGCGAAACCGGCGAGGCTCTGCGCACCATCGAAGGCTTCATCGTCACGATCAACCAGCACATGGATGCGATCGCCGTCTCGGCACAGGAACAGTCTGCCGGCCTGTCGGAGGTCAATACCGCGGTCAACCAGATGGATCAGGTCACCCAGCAGAACGCAGCCATGGTCGAGGAAGCCAATGCCGCAAGCGCAACGCTTGCCCAGGAAGCCGGCCGCCTGCGCGAACTGATCGCCCGCTTCACGCTGGAAGAAGCCCAGACCTACGGCTACGCGCCCTCCGCCGGCTCGACACGTCGGGCGGCATAATCCCGTGCGGCTCGCGCGCCCTGCGAGCCGTCCCCGCGGATTTCTCGTTCGACGCTGAAGTGTCCGCGTCAAAGCAGGACCGCTCAAAACGCGAAATTCTTGCAAACTGCAAGTCAAACGGCCGCCGGTAACGGCGGCCGTTTCTTTGTCGGCAAGGTACTTACCGTGAAACGCCGGAGGTTTATGTCGACAAATGCGGCAATTATAACTATCACTAATGTTACTGCCATTTCACATGGCACCTCATGAAATTCCAACGACGATCATGAAGAAGACATTCGAAGTTTCAGATAGGCTGTTCGAGCTCTACCACCGGGTACACCGGCTGGTGAACGAATCGATGACCGAAGAAGGCGTGTCGCTGGCACGCAGCAAATTCCTCTTTTTTCTCAGCAAGCTCGGCCCCTGCCGCTCGACCGATATCGCCTGTGCGCTGAATTTCGCGCCACGCACGGTCACCGAGGCCATCGATGGCCTGGAACGTGACCGCCTGGTCATGCGCAAGCCCGACCCCGAGGACCGGCGCGCCAAGATCGTCTCGATTACCGAAACGGGCCGCATCGTGCTCGAAGCCGCCGAGCATCCGCGCAAGCAGTTGCTCGAAGAGATCTTCTCTGCGCTCGACGACGAAGAACTCGACGCGCTCTACGACATCGTCGGCAAGCTGGTCGACAAGACGGACGATATCCGCAAGCGCAAGGACGAAGAGGAAGCGGCGCAGGTCGCCGTCGCCCGCTAATAGCGGCTCCCTCTACTGGATCGCGCAATGCCGAAATAGAAAGAGGCCGGGACATCATGTCCCGGCCTCTTCCGTTTTCTCCGGGCGATAACGCTTACATCGCGTTGATGGCGCCAATGGAGAAGAACAGGGTCTCGCCGGAGGAGTCGTCGACACCGTCGTTGTCGGTGACGACGTAGCCGTTGCCGGCGGCATCGACGGTGAAGCCTTCGACCTTGTCGACGACATAGCCGTTCAGCGCCTTCAGCTCCGGAATGAGGTCACGAACCT
This sequence comes from Ensifer sp. 2TAB8, assembly GCF_052115125.1. Lineage (NCBI taxonomy): Bacteria > Pseudomonadati > Pseudomonadota > Alphaproteobacteria > Hyphomicrobiales > Rhizobiaceae > Ensifer > Ensifer sp. 2TAB8. The sequence continues at coordinate 31,449 of NZ_JBFRGB010000009.1, forward strand.
CTTCCTTCTTGACCACAGGCAGATCGCCACCGAGTGCTGCCGGCTTCAGTTCCGTCAGCGCGACGCGGTAGATCTTCTTGAGCTTGGCGGCTTGGCCGATCAGGTTGTCGCGCTCGATGATGTAGACGTAGTCGCCATGGACGGAAATTTCCGACAGGCCAACCCAGCCTTCACCGGCCTTTTCCAGCGGGTAGCGCACGGCGCCCCATTCTTCGCTCTTCGGGTTATAGGAAACGAGTTTGACGAAGCCCTTCTCGTCGTCCTTCCATTCACGCTGAACGGCCATCCACAGCGTCTGGTCATCGCCTTCGCCAACAACCGTGATGCCTTCGAAGCCGAAGCGGGTTTCGCCCGCACGCAGGGCCTCCGGCAGGGCGATTTCCTTCTTGATCTCGCCCTTCTTGTTCACGTGGAAGATCGCGTGGCTGTAGAGCTTGTCGGAATTGCCTTCGGATGCGAGCCAGAAGCCCCCTTCCCCGTCATTGGCGATGCCTTCGATGTCGAGCTTCTGAGCCGGCGCACCGTCACGGGTGATGGCGAGCGCTTCGGTGATCAGCGCCGGCTTCTGCGTGGCGTCGATCGTGAAGATCGTCGGCTGCGACGAGTAGACCGAATCGTTGACGGCGCGCAGGAAGCCCGGCTTGTCCGCGACGGCCGCGAGACCGGAAAGTGCGCCGAAGCCGATCGGCAGGCCGTCCTTCTCGGCGGAGCGGATCTGCGGATAGGCAGCCTCGCCTTCACCGCGTTCGTAGATCATGACGTGCGAACGCGCGCCGCCGTCCTCGACGAGATCGAGTTCGTTGGCGGTCGCAAGCAGGTTGCGCGACGGGATCGCAACAGCGCCCTCCGGCGAGATGCCTGACGGCAGGAGCTGCAGCAGCTCAGGCTCCGCACCGGTGTCCTTGTAAACGCCGACGACCGAAGCACGTTCGGCGAGCAGGAAGAACAGGTTGTCGTCGCCGAACTTCGCCGCTTCCAGACCTTCGGGCTCGACACCCTTGGCCGACGAGCGCTTTTCCGGGTAGTGACCGATCGCGGCAACGGCATGCTCGAAGCTGGCACCCGATTCGTAGAGAACCTTGCCAGTCGTATCGAAGATCGTGAAGCCGCGCGAACCGCCTTCGTAGTCGCCTTCGTTGGCAATGACGATCCGGTTGTCGTCAAGCCACTTCACGGCATCGGGCTCGCGCTTGCGACCCGGCTGCTCGTCCTTGAAAGCGATCGCCCCGTTGCGCTTGGTGTCGATGTTCTTGAGGTCGACCGTACCGGCGGAGAAATGCGTCTTCACCGTCGCGGTCTTGCCGTCGATGATGATGATATGGTTGTTTTCCTGCAGCGTGAGCGCAATCTCGTCCTTGCCATTGAAGGAGACGAATTCCGGCTCCGGATCCTCGCCGCCGATTTCGGCAAGACCGGTCAACGTCACGCGCTTCAGCGAGCCGCAATCGGCCACCCCGTCCTTCAGCGACAGGATCACCAGGTCGCCGGCCGGCATCTGTGGGATCTTGCCGTCGTTCAGTTCCTCGTCGCGCTCGTTTTCGATGGCGACGGCCGCAAGCGTACGGTCCTGGTTGACGGCGACCGAATCCGGCTGACCACCGAGATCGCAGGTGCTCTCCACCTTCTTCGATGCCAGATCGACGATAGCTAGGAGACCGGAGGGCTTGACGAAGCTTTCGCGCGTGTTGACTGCAACGAGCGCCTTACCGCCGGCAACGGTAACGGAGGTCGGCTCACCGTCGAAAGAAATCGTGCCGGCGGCCTTCGGCGCCTTGGCATCGGTGATGTCGATCAGGCCGATGCGCTTGCCCGGGCTGTCTGAGTAGATCAGCGTATTGCCGTCTTCGCTGGCCGTGATGATCTCGGCGGACGTCGGCGCCTTGCGCGCGTCACCTTCCGGAAGATTGTCAGCGACAGCAAAGGACGCAATGCGGTTGAAGACGGGCTCGGCCGCCGCGGGAAAAGCCGCGGAAGCGAGAAGGACGGCGGCAAGCGCCGTCACGCGCGATCTAATGGTCATGAAATCCCCCATGGACACTTCTAAAAAACAAGGGGTTTCTGCGCGATGGGGATGACATCCGAATGACAGCCGAACGGTTTTGCACCATTCAGGCGCCCGCGGTCTCCCGCTCGCGCCGAATCTCGTTGCGCATGATGAAAAGCGACGCGCAGAGGATCAGGATCGCGYCGAACCAGAGATAGCCCGTCGGCGCATAACCAAAGACCAGCCAGCCGGCGAAGACATTGAGCGGCAGCTTCAAATCATCGAAGGGCTGCACATAGGCAGCGTCGGCAACCGTATAGGCGAGCGTCAGCAAGTACTGCGCGAAAACGGTCATCACCCCGGCCAGTAGGAGAAGACCGAGTGCCGCGCCATCCGGCACCGCAAAACCGGCGGTGAATGCAATGGCGCCATTGATCGGGGTCAGAAGGACAAGCAGCCAGATGGTGATGGTTTCGGGACGCTCGCGGCCTGTCAGGCTTTTGGTGATGAGCGACGAGGCGCCCCAGAGCAGCGCGGAGAGGATCGGCAGAAGTGCTGCCCAGGTGAAGCTGTCCGACCAGGGCTGGAGAATGATCATCGCACCGGCAAAACCAACCGCCGTTGCGGTCCAGCGCGCCGGCCCGACGCGTTCGCCGAGGAACAGGCGGGCGCCGAGGATGATGAAGAAGGGCGAGGTCATGACCAGAGCAATCGCTTGCCAGATCGGCACATGGGCAAGGCCGGAGACCCAGGCTCCGACACCGAAGGCGGCAAGCGCCACACGCACCACGTGACGCCAGGGGTAATCGGTGCGCATCGCCGAAAGCCCGACGCGGCGCAGGAACGGCAAAGAAAAGAGGAAGGCGAAGGCGTATTGCCAGAAGGCGGTCGCGGCAGCGGGGAAGCCGAGCTTCATCGTCAGCCATTGGGTGACGACATTGAGGCCGGCGAAGGCAATACCGGCCAGCACCATGAAGCCGGCTCCGGCCATGGCGCGCGAGGAGGAGAAGCCGAGGGAAGTCTGATTCATGTCATGCATCCTGAACACTGGACAAACACAAATCAGGACGCATGAGCGCACGGCACGACGCCGGGCAACCTCTGCCCTTCGTGCCGACGACCATTCTCTTTCATCCGGACTATGACCGTCGGCTCCGGAATTGCACCGGATCTGCTGACCCCTTCCACGTTGCGGGGGAAAGGCGCTCGCGGGCTTGGGCCACACCATCGTGCGACAGCGACCTTTGCGCGTCTTGAAGGACGCGCGGCGCTGTGGTGCCCTTACCGCCGGTGGGGACTTTCACCCCGCCCTGAGAATGGGCAAGCCGTAGAGCAAATGGCGGGAGGCTGCAAGGGCCGCCCCCGAAATGCGAAAGGGTCCGGCTTTCGCCGAACCCTCGAATACCTGGACTGCCGGCCTCGTGTCCGGCCGCCAAGCAAATCTGATCAGCCGTTGACGGCGTCCTTCAGGCCCTTGCCGGCCGTGAACTTCGGCACGTTACGAGCCGGAATGTCAACTTCCGCACCCGTGGACGGGTTGCGGCCCTTCGAGGCTTCGCGGCGCGAAACCGAGAAGTTGCCGAAGCCGACCAGGCGAATGTCGCCGCCGTTCTTCAGCTCGCCCTGGATGGTCTCGAAAACTGCATCAACTGCAGAAGATGCGTCGGTCTTGGAAAGTCCGGCCTTCTCAGCAACGGCAGACACGAGCTCATTTTTGTTCATGTTTCCACCCCTTTCAGATTGGTTCGAAACGACTGTGTTTTAAGCCGCGGCGGCTTGCGCATCGCCCGCGTCTTGCCTTTCCCAATTGCGCCTAATCCCTTGGAATGCAAGGCTTGCAGCGTGCTTTTACAACAAAAAAGACCGGCCAGAGGCCGGTCTTCCCAATTTTTCTGCAAAATGGGCGCCGCGTGAGGTCGCTCCGCCCATTCACTGGCACTTTTTAGTGGGCGATCGAAGAGCCCGCTTCGTCCTGCGAATCAACCGCTGCGACGGTTGCCGGCTCGTTTGCCGGGTCCCATTCGATCGGTTCCGGCATGCGCACCAGAGCGTGTTCAAGCACTTCGCCCATCCGCGAAACCGGGATGATTTCCAGCGCGTTCTTCACGTTGTCCGGGATCTCGGCGAGATCCTTGGCGTTCTCCTCAGGGATGAGCACCTTCTTGATGCCACCCCGGAGAGCCGCCAGGAGCTTCTCCTTGAGACCGCCGATCGGCAGTACGCGGCCGCGCAGCGTGATCTCGCCGGTCATCGCGACATCCTTGGAGATCGGGATACCGGTCATGATCGACACGATCGTGGTTGCCATTGCGACACCGGCCGACGGACCATCCTTCGGCGTCGCACCTTCCGGTACGTGCACGTGAATGTCACGCTTGTCGAACAGCGGCGGTTCGATGCCGAAGTCGATTGCGCGCGAACGGACATAGGAGGCCGCCGCGGAAATCGATTCCTTCATCACGTCGCGCAGGTTACCGGTGACGGTCATGCGACCCTTGCCGGGCATCATGACGCCTTCGATCGTCAGCAGCTCGCCGCCGACCTCGGTCCATGCGAGACCGGTGACAACACCGATCTGATCGTCACGTTCGGCTTCGCCGTGGCGGAAGCGCGGAACGCCCAGATAGTCGTTGATGTTGGCAGCGGTCACTTCGACCGTCTTGGCCTTGCCCTTGATGATCTCGGTCACGGCCTTGCGGGCGAGCTTCATCAACTCGCGTTCGAAGTTACGCACACCGGCTTCGCGGGTGTAGGTCTGGATGACCGCCATCAGCGCACCGTCGGTGACCGAGAACTCCTTCGGCTGCAGCGCGTGGTCGCGGATCGCCTTCGGCAGCAGGTGCCGCTTGGCGATCTCCAGCTTTTCCTCTTCGGTGTAGCCGGCGATGCGGATCACTTCCATGCGGTCCATCAACGGCGCCGGAATGTTCAGCGTGTTGGCCGTGGTGATGAACATCACGTTGGACAGGTCATATTCGACTTCCAGGTAGTGGTCCATGAACGTCGAGTTCTGTTCCGGATCCAGCACCTCAAGCAGCGCCGACGACGGATCGCCGCGGAAGTCCTGACCCATCTTGTCGATTTCGTCGAGCAGGAACAGCGGGTTGGACCGCTTCGCCTTCTTCATCGACTGAACGACCTTGCCCGGCATGGAGCCGATATAGGTGCGGCGGTGGCCACGGATCTCGGCTTCGTCACGAACGCCGCCGAGCGCCATGCGCACATATTCGCGGCCGGTCGCCTTGGCGATCGACTTGGCGAGCGAGGTCTTGCCGACGCCCGGAGGGCCGACGAGGCACAGGATCGGGCCCTTGATCTTGGTCGAACGCGCCTGCACGGCGAGATACTCGACGATGCGTTCCTTGACCTTGTCGAGGCCGAAGTGATCAACGTTGAGCACTTCCTCGGCATGGTTCAGGTCCGTCTTGATCTTCGACTTCTTGCCCCAGGGCAGCCCGAGCAGCCAATCCAGGTAGTTGCGAACGACGGTCGCTTCCGCCGACATCGGGCTCATCTGGCGCAGCTTTTTCAGCTCCGCGTCAGCCTTTTCACGCGCTTCCTTGGAAAGCTTCGTCTTGGCGATGCGCTCCTCGATCTCGGCCATCTCGTCGCGGCCATCTTCGCCGTCGCCGAGTTCCTTCTGGATCGCCTTCATCTGTTCGTTGAGGTAGTACTCGCGCTGGGTCTTCTCCATCTGGCGCTTGACGCGCGAGCGGATGCGCTTTTCGACCTGCAGGACGGAAATCTCACCTTCCATGAAGCCGAGCGCCTTTTCCAGACGCATCTTCACGCTGGTGGTTTCCAGCATTTCCTGCTTCTCGACGATCTTGATCGAAAGGTGCGAAGCAACCGTATCGGCGAGCTTCGAATAGTCTTCGATCTGACTGGCGACGCCGACGACCTCGGGAGAAATCTTCTTGTTGAGCTTTACGTAGCTTTCGAACTCGGAGACGACCGAGCGGCTAAGCGCCTCGATCTCCACCGGATCTTCTTCCGGCTCGCCGAGCGTATGCGCCGACGCCTCGTAGAATTCCTCGCGCGGCGTGTAGCCGTCGATCTTGGCGCGCGCACGGCCTTCCACCAGCACCTTGACGGTGCCGTCGGGCAGCTTCAGCAATTGCAGGACATTGGCGACGGTGCCGACTTCATAGATCGCGGAAGGTTCCGGATCGTCGTCGGTGGCATTGATCTGGGTGGCAAGCATGATCTGCTTGTCGGTGCCCATGACTTCCTCAAGCGCACGGATCGACTTTTCACGGCCGACGAAGAGCGGCACGATCATGTGCGGGAAGACTACGATGTCGCGGAGCGGCAGGACCGGGTAGGTCGCGCTTTCAGTCGCCGGTGACGTTTTGTTCGTCATGTCATTTCCTTTCCGTCCCGATTTCGGGCCCGTTCCCGGGAGCCCCGCAGGCACTCCCGGTTGTCATATTTTCCACATGAAAGTGGAGTGCCACCGCGTCCATTTCAAGGCTGACGCGACACCCACCAACCGTGGCCGGGTCCTTCTGACTACGCATCATTTCTGTTGCGGGCCTTGCGACGGAGAACGAGGCTCAAGGACGCGCAACGATAAAGGTCCTTCATTGAATCGTCACATCATTGCGTTGTTTGAGACACTTTAGCAACAATCGAATTGTGAAATCTGCGCTGCGGCGGCTTTGTCTCAACAGCTAAGTGGGCGAACATGAAAAAGCCCGCACAAGGCGGGCTTCTCAAACGATATTTCGGCGCTATCAGGCCGAAACGTTGGTCTTTTCGTCCGACCGCTCGGAGTAGATGTAGAGCGGCCGCGCCGCACCCTTGACCACCTCGTCGGAGATGACCACTTCGCGCACGCCCTCGAGCGTCGGCAGCTCGAACATCGTATCGAGCAGGATCTTTTCCATGATCGAACGGAGGCCGCGAGCACCGGTCTTGCGCACGATTGCCCGGCGGGCGATCTCGCGCAGCGCGTCCTCGTGGAAGGTAAGCTCCACGTCTTCCATCTCGAACAGGCGCTGGTACTGTTTGACGAGCGCGTTCTTCGGCTCCGAGAGGATCTGGATCAGCGCGTCCTCGTCGAGGTCTTCCAGCGTCGCAAGAACCGGCAGACGGCCGATGAATTCCGGGATCAGGCCGAACTTGACCAGATCTTCCGGCTCCAGTTCACGCAGCACTTCGCCAACGCGACGGTCTTCCGGCGCGCGAACCGTGGCGCCGAAGCCGATCGAGGTCTTCTCGCCGCGGGCGGAGATGATCTTGTCGAGGCCGGCGAAAGCGCCACCGCAAATGAAGAGGATATTGGTGGTGTCGACCTGCAGGAATTCCTGCTGCGGATGTTTGCGGCCACCCTGTGGCGGCACGGATGCGACCGTGCCTTCCATGATCTTCAGCAGTGCCTGCTGAACGCCCTCGCCCGAAACGTCGCGGGTTATCGACGGGTTGTCCGACTTGCGCGAAATCTTGTCGACTTCGTCGATGTAAACTATGCCGCGCTGCGCGCGCTCGACGTTGTAGTCGGCAGCCTGCAGCAGCTTCAGGATGATGTTCTCGACATCCTCACCGACATACCCGGCTTCGGTCAGCGTCGTGGCATCGGCCATGGTGAACGGCACGTCGATGATGCGGGCGAGCGTCTGGGCGAGATAGGTCTTGCCGCAGCCGGTCGGGCCGACGAGCATGATGTTGGATTTCGCCAACTCGACGTCGCTGCCCTTGGCCGCATGCGCCAGGCGCTTGTAGTGGTTGTGCACGGCGACCGAGAGGATGCGCTTGGCCTGCTGCTGGCCGATGACGTATTCGTCGAGGACCTTGATGATTTCCTGAGGGGTCGGAACGCCATCGCGGGACTTGACCATCGAGGTCTTGTTCTCTTCGCGAATGATGTCCATGCACAGTTCGACGCATTCATCGCAGATGAAGACGGTCGGTCCGGCAATCAGCTTACGGACTTCGTGCTGGCTTTTGCCGCAGAACGAACAATAAAGCGTATTCTTCGAGTCACCGCCGTTGCTTCCGCTGACCTTGCTCATTTCCACTTCCTTCCAGCACGCCGGACACCTCAAGAGAAGCATCGCGGACCACTCAATTCGCCCTGTAGCCTATCCTCACGCAGGGCTTCCGGGAGTACTTACCGCACCAGGGCGACATGCCCGATGCGGCTGCAACGACTCTCCCAACTCATCCGAACACTATGCCCTCAGAATCCAACATAGCATTAACGGTCCATATTAACGGCTTTACCCTGACGATAAAGCCCTTGAGCCATTACAATTGTGTCACAATTACATCTATCGCGACACAAAAGCGCGTTATCAGGCCTGCTCCGCGCCTTCGATCTCTTCGCGCGAGGTCAGCACCTTGTCGACGATTCCCCACTCGAGAGCCTCATCCGCGCTCATGAAATGGTCGCGATCGAGCGTCTGCTCGACTTCCTCGTAGGTGCGACCGCAATGCTTGACGTAGACCTCGTTGAGGCGACGCTTCATCTTGAGAATGTCGCGGGCGTGGCGCTCGATATCGGAGGCCTGGCCCTGGAAACCGCCCGAGGGCTGGTGAACCATGACGCGCGCATTCGGCGTGGCAAAGCGCATATCCTTGTGGCCGGCCGCCAGGAGCAGCGAGCCCATCGAGGCTGCCTGGCCGACGCAGAGCGTCGAGACAGCAGGCTTGATGAACTGCATCGTGTCGTAGATCGCCATGCCGGACGTAACGACACCGCCCGGAGAATTGATATAGAGCGCGATTTCCTTCTTCGGGTTTTCCGCCTCAAGGAAAAGCAGCTGAGCGCAAACGAGCGTCGCCATCTGATCTTCGACCGGGCCGGTTACGAAGATGATGCGCTCCTTCAGAAGGCGCGAAAAGATATCGTAGGAACGTTCACCGCGGTTGGTCTGTTCAACAACCATCGGCACCAGTGCCAGGGCGGTATCAACGGGATTTCTCATATCGAACCTTCATCAATCGGGCTCGCAAAACCTTTGCGAACCGGGAATCACGGGATTTGCCTTCTGTCCCTACATAGAGTGTCAACACCCTTCACTTCAAGTCGCGAAGCTTCGATAAGCTTAATCGAAGCCCCGCATTACTGCGAAGTTCGGCGCTCCTCCACACATGGTTGTCAATAGCGCCATTTTTCACCGATATGCGCAGCGCAAGCCGCCGCGACCGAGCATTTCACACAGGGTTCGACGACGTCGGTAAACGAACGGCAAATCCTGTGCCGGCACCGCCGCCTTCCTAGAGCTGGGACTCGATCGGCAGAATACGGATCAGGTTGGCAATCATGCGCCTGGCAAGGCTGGCATCCGGCTCGCGCCGCAACAGCCGCTCGGAGCCTTCGGCGCGATCACGCCAGACAAGCCGTGAACCGTCCATGCCCAGCCGATAGCTGATCGAGGGCGAGGTCTCCTCCTCGAACATGTCGGCGAGCTCGCCGGCGAGTGCAGCGTCCGCGAACACGACGCCCATTTCCGTGTTGAGCGACGCGGACCGCGGGTCGAAGTTCATGGAGCCGACGAAACCATGACGACCATCGACGACGAAGGCCTTGCTGTGCAGGCTCGCATTGCGGGCACCAAACAGCGACATGCGGTGTCCCTCGGCAACGTCCCCCTGCTCCTTCAGCTCGAAGAGCTCCACGCCGGCGCGCACGAGCTTGCGGCGATATTTGATATAGCCGCCGTGAACGGCTGCCACGTCGGTCGCGGCAAGGGAGTTGGTCAGCACCGACACCCGCGCCCCGCGCGCGGCAAGGGAGACAAGCTCCCTGGTGCCGGCGACGCCGGGGATAAAATAGGGCGAAATGATCCTGAGGTCTCTCACCGCCGCCTCGATCAACGGGAAGAGTTCGCGCAGCAACCAGTTCTGGCGCCGCTGCATCAGGGCCTTTTCCGGTGGGTCGGATGCCAGACGGATCTCCGAACTCCAGTGAAGCTGCCGTGTGCCGTGGTAGATATCGGCTTGCTGGACTGCCCCATCGACACGCTCGAGATAGAACCGGCCCGCAGGCGTCAGGGCAAGCGCGTCGACGGCCTCGCGGAGCGCCGGCAAATATTGCTTGCGTGGCGTGCGCAGCGCCGCAATCGGGAGAACCGAGGCACTGTTCCAATAGCGGTCGAACATCGCGGATGCCTGTTCCAGTACCGGCCCTACCATCCAGACATCGAGGTCACGGAAGTTGGAGAGTTCGGCGGCATCGAAGTAGGCGTCACCGATGTTGCGGCCACCGGCAATCGCGACGCGGCCATCGGCCACCCACAGCTTGTTGTGCATGCGGCGAGTGGCGCTGAAGGCGCGGATCGCCATTTCGAAGCCGCGGCGAAAACGGTCGGTGCGCGCCCGGCTCGGGTTGAACAGCCGCACGTCGATATTGGGGTGGGCGTCGAGCGCAATGCACATGCGATCGTGAATGCCGGCGTTGATATCATCGAGCAACAAGCGGACACGCACGCCTCTGTCGGCCGCCGCCAGAATCTCGCGGGCCAGCAGAAGACCGGTCAGATCACCCTTCCAATAATAGTACTGCAGATCGAGGCTGCGGCCGGCGCGCCGGGCCGCATGCGCGCGCACGACCAGAGCCTCGATGTTGTCGGAGACGAGCGCCACGCCATTTGCGCCCACATGCGCGGCAAGAAGCGGCGTGATGTGCCGGTCGAGGTCCGTACCTGCCTCAGCCACGGGAAGCGCCGTTGACGGCGGGCCGTGCGGGCGCCGGCCGAACCGGCCGTAGATGTAGAGGATGGCCGCAACGACGACACCGACGATGGCGGCGACGGTGATCAGAGCGGAGGACAACATCGAAAGCTCGCCCCGTCGTCAGACCTGCCCCGCGCGACCGGCTTCGACGCGCTTGCCGTCTCGATTGTCCTGCTGGGCGGTCTTCAAGGCGATCGACGCCTTGACCGGCAGATGGTCCGAGGCGATCCGCGCGAGCGGTGAATCATGCAYGGCGACCGAGGTTACCAGATTGTGCGGGTTGCCAAGCACGCGATCGAGCGGCAGCAGCGGAAAGCGCGACGGAAAGCTCGCGACCGTGGCATGCGAAGGATCGAAAACGGGGCTCAGGAAGGACAGCGACGACCGCCGGCCCATGCGCCACTCGTTGAGATCGCCGATGAGCAGCGTCGGCCGCCCGTTCGCATCGGCTGCCGCCTCGAGGATCGCCTCGGCCTGCTGAGCGCGGGAATGCCTGAGAAGACCGAGATGGGCGGCGATGATGCGCAAGGGGCCAACCTTCAGGTCGAGATCGACGACGAGCGCGCCACGCGGCTCGACGCCCGGAAGCTTCAGTTGACGGACATCGGAGACGGCGCCCTCGCGCAGCAACAATACATTGCCGTGCCAGCCATGCCCCTTGGCGGAAAAACCGGAGATCGGCACTGAGACGAGATGGGCCTCGCGCCGGAGATGTTCGAGATCGAGAAGACCGGCGCGCTCACCGAACCGCTGGTCCGCCTCCTGAAGCGCAACGATATCGGCACCCAGTTCGCCGATCACGTTGGCGGTCCGCCCGGGATCGAAGCGGCCATCGGTACCGACACATTTGTGGATGTTGTAGGAGGCGATGACGATATCCCCGCGGCTCACCGCAGCTTCGCGATGAACGACCGTGGGGCGCCGCTTGCGGATCGCTGCGACGATCCCCGCCGATAGACTGGACTGGTTTTTTGCCATGCCGCTCCCTGCCTGCTGCCCGCATCATTGCGCAAATAGGTCACCGGGCGCCACTGAAAAAGGGTCAGGGACGGAAGTTGTTTCGCAACTGCGTTGTCGCGTCGAATGGCTGGAAGCCGGTCCTGCAGGAGCAGCGCCGGTGTCCATTGTCGCCAACCTCACTCAGTCAGCCGGCCCTGCGAACAGGATCAGATTTCCGTCCGGATCAAGCACGATGAAGGTGCGTGAGCCCCAGGGTTCCGTCCGCAAAGGCTGGTGAAAGCACACGCCAGCCGCCTGATAGGCCAGGAACAACTGCTTGATGTCATTGGCGGTTTCGAGCGTGATGGCCGCCGATAGCAGGTCTTCGCGCTCGCGAATGTCGCCGACGAAAACCGGCTCGCAGACCAGCCGTAGAGCGAGCCTGGCATTGTCTCGAACGACCTGCCCATAGAAGGGCGGCTCGCCGTAGACGAAATCGACGGTAAAGCCGAGCTTCTCCGTGTAGAAGGCGCATGAGGCCTTGATATCGGCGACAAACAACTGTGCGGCGACCGACTGCAGCAGCGGCTGCGATGTGGTGGGAGTTGAGTGTGTAGTCATTGTCAGGGCTCCTGATTTGAGCGCCTGCCAACTGTCGAATCCCGATTGGCGCGCAATCAGCTCCTGCGCGTCGGCGAGCTTGAACTCCGACTTGAGAATGGCGTCGTCATCAAGGCCACGGAAACGCGGCAACGCAGCCCTGATCTCGGCGGCGACCGGATGGTACCGTTCGCGATGCCATTTGAGATACTGCTTCGCCTGCTTCTTCAGGTTTTCAAGGTTTGGCATGGGCGCAACTACGGTGTGTCTTCCGTAGGCGGGCATTGCCCTTTCAGCCTCCTGCCGATGCGCCCTACGCAGCGCCACGAGATTGACCGCCATCGCAGGCACTGTCAACGCCGTCCCGGAGTGAGCGGAGGGATATCGGCACTTGCCGGCCGAACGCCGGTTCCCGTAGAAATAGGCGTCGATCCAAACCTGGGAAGAGCCCGTTGCATGCCTGCCATTACCATTGACTGCGCCCAAAGGCGCGTTTCCATCGACGCGCGCGATCCCGCCTTCTACCGTGAGCCCCTCGCCGCCTATGCCGAGATCCACGCGCACTGCCCGGCCTTCTTCTGGGAAGAGCGGCAGCAATGGTATTTCGCAGGTTATGACCAGGTGAACGCGCTGCTCCGCGACCGACGTTTCGGCCGGCAGATCCTGCATGTGGCGACGCGCGAAGAAGTGGGCCTCCCAGCACCGAAGCCACATCTCAAGGATTTCGACGCCCTTGAGGCGCATTCGCTTTTAGAGCTCGAGCCGCCGGCACACACGCGGCTGCGCACGCTCGTCAACCGGGCCTTCGTCTCGCGGCAGATCGAGCAGTTGAGACCGGATATCGAGCGGCTGTCGCATGCCCTGATCGACAGCTTTGCAAACGACGGTCAGGTCGAATTGCTGAAGACCTTTGCGGAAGCGCTTCCCGTGACGATCATCGCCCGCATGCTCGGCATTCCCGTCGAGGCGGCGCCCGACCTTCTCGACTGGTCGCACCGCATGGTCAAAATGTATGTCTTCGACCCGAGCTACGAAACCGAGCTCGACGCCAACCAGGCTTCCGCCGACTTTGCCGATTATCTCCGAAAGATCATCGCAGAGAAACGCCGCAACCCCGCCGACGACCTGCTGACGCACATGATCACCTCCGAAAAGGATGGCGAGCGGTTGTCGGATGCGGAACTGGTCTCGACCACCGCCCTCCTCCTCAATGCCGGCCACGAAGCGACTGTGCATCAAATCGGCAATGCCGTCAGGACCATTCTGCAATCGGAACTTTCCGTCGAGGATCTGTTTGCCACGGAAGCGGCAACGGCGCTGGCGATCGAGGAGTGCCTGCGCTTTGCAGCACCTCTGCACATTTTCCAGCGCTATGCCCTGTCGGACATGGTGCTCGATGATGGCATCACGCTGCGAAAAGGGGACAAGATCGGCCTGCTGCTCGGAGCGGCGAACGTGGATCCGAAGAAATTCACGGACCCGAATGTGTTCCGGCCGACGCGCGACGAAGGCGCAAATGTCTCCTTCGGGGCCGGCCTGCATTTCTGCATCGGTGCGCCACTCGCCCGGCTGGAGCTCAATCTCTCGCTGCCGATCCTGTTTCGGCGACTGCCGAATATGCGGCTGAAGAACGAGCCCGAGGTGAAGGACGCGTTCCATTTCCACGGCCTGGAGCGCCTTGACCTTGTCTGGTGAGCAGCACCGGAGACCGTCCGGCCGCCGGTGTCTGGTTGCTTAGAGGCGGATGACGTAATCCTTGCGGGTTGTCTCCACCACCTCCCACGTTCCTTCGAAGCCGGGGCGCAGGATCATGCTATCGCCGGCACGAAGATGCGCCGCCTCGCCACCATCCTGCGTGACGATCGAATAGCCGGAGATGATGTGGAAGTATTCCCACTCCTCGTAGACGATCCGCCATTTTCCGGGCGTCGATTCCCAGACCCCGGCATAGAGGCCACCATCGGCCTCCTCCAGGTTCCAGGTCCGGAACTGCGGTGCCCCGGAAATCAGCCGCTCGGCTGCCGGCGTACCGGTTTCCGCCTCGACGGAAGACAGATCGAACTTCTGCATATTCGTCATCTTGGCACCTTTACGGCGAGGGCTGCCCCCTCCGCCTGCGCGCGGTCTACGATCATCGTTCACCTTTCACGGCACTGCCGTTGAAATCAAACGATTTGTCATTTGGCCGCTTCCGGATCACTCAGATTGGCCATGAAATCCTTGTACAGAGACCAAGCCGGCTCGTAGCTATATGTAATCTCAATCGGATAGGCAGCGTATTGCGCCAGCCTCTGATTGAGCAGCACCATCCAGGCGTCAAAGTCCTTGACATACCAGTGCCACTCCTTGCGCCCGTTCCCGGTAACCACCAGCATTAGGCGGCTCGTGTCGCTTGCATCCAACGGTTCCAGAGCATCTTCGAAGGCGATTTGTGCGTCGTTGGTTTCCGCATCCGGCATCCCGTTGGCATGAGACTTGTAGCGCCAAAGGATCGCTACTCGGGTTGCAAGGTCCGCCTCCTTTACGCCGGCAGGCACTCTGCCTAGACCTCGAAAGATCAGAGGCTTGCCGTCCTCTTGGCCGGTCGCGGTAAAATAGCGGTCTTGGGCAAGAGCGATCATCGACGAGCTTCCATACAGAATGGCGCAGGCGAGATATTTCGTGAGTTGACGCATGGGCGACCGGAAAGCGTCCGCCGAAGCGGACGCAGCCATGAAAAGAAGGGTCGTCGTCAACGAACGACGACTGGCGAGACGCCTATCAAAGTTTTGCCAGCGACTGCTCGAGATCGGCGATAATGTCGGAGACATCCTCGATGCCGACCGAGAGGCGCACCACGTCAGGACCGGCGCCGGCCGCCACCTGCTGCTCGGGTGTCAGCTGGCGATGGGTCGTCGAGGCCGGATGAATGACGAGCGAGCGGGTGTCGCCGATATTGGCGAGATGCGAGAACATTTCCAGCCCCTCGACGAAGCGCTTGCCGGCCTCGTAGCCACCCTTGAGGCCGAACGTGAAGACGGCACCGGCGCCCTTCGGCGAATAGCGCTGCTGCAGCGCGTGGTTGGGGTCGTCCTCAAGCCCGGCATAGTTCACCCACGAAATCTTGTCGTGTGTATTCAGCCACTTGGCGACCGCAAGTGCGTTGTCGCAATGGCGCTGCATGCGCAACGGCAGGGTCTCGGAACCGGTCACCAGCATGAAGGCATTGAAGGGCGAGATCGCCGGTCCGAAGTCGCGCAGGCCGAGAACGCGTGCGGCAATGGCGAAGGCGATGTTGCCGAAGGTCTGGTGCAGCACGACGCCGGCATATTCCGGACGCGGTTCCGACAGCATCGGATACTTGCCCGATTTCGACCAGTCAAAGGTGCCACCATCGACAATGACGCCGCCCATGGAATTGCCATGGCCGCCGATGAACTTGGTCAGCGAGTGCACGACGATGTCGGCGCCATGCTCAAGCGGCCGCAACAGGTAGGGCGTCGCCATCGTGTTGTCGACGATCAGCGGCAGCTCGTGCTTGCGGGCAACCTCGGCGATCGCCGCGATATCGACGAAGGTGCCGCCGGGATTGGCGAGGCTCTCGATAAAGATCGCCTTGGTGCGCCGATCGATCTTCGCCTCGAAGGAAGTCGGATCGCTTGGATCGGCCCAGCGAACCTGCCAGTCGAAGGACTTGAAGGCGTGGCCGAACTGGTTGACCGAGCCGCCATAGAGCCGGTTGGCAGCAACGAAATTGTCGCCCGGGCTCATGATCGTGTGGAAGACGAGAAGCTGTGCGGCGTGACCTGAGGCAACAGCGAGTGCCGCGGTGCCGCCTTCGAGCGCCGCGATGCGTTCTTCGAGAACCGCCTGCGTCGGGTTCATGATGCGAGTATAGATGTTGCCGAACTGCTGGAGGCCGAAAAGGGCTGCGGCATGGTCGGTGTCGTTGAAGACGAAGCTCGTCGTCTGGTAGATCGGCGTCGCCCGTGCGCCCGTGGTCGGGTCGGGCTGCGCCCCCGCATGAATTGCGAGCGTGTTGAAACCAGGATTGTCTTTCGTCATTCACCCCTCCCATGATCAGAGCGCGACCGCCTTCTGGCAGGTCAAGAACGCTCTATCATCTTGAATCTGCGCGTTATCCGCGAGCAAACCTCCGCGGTTCAGCGCGGAAGCCGCGGCACTATTCCAGAGCCACCGCACGCGGTCAAAGAGGATTTTACGAAACTGACGGTTGCGTGGTTGCAGGCGGTACTTGTGGACGAGATGTCAACCGATCAGGCGCGGATACTCGATTGCCGGACAGCGGTCCATGACGACCTTGATCCCGGCGGCCTCCGCCTTCGCCGCTGCACCGTCGTGCCGCACGGAAAGCTGCCCCCAGATTGCCTTGGGCAGTGCGTCCAGTGCCAGGATCTCGTCGACGAGTGCCGGAAGCGCGGCGGCGGCGCGGAAGACATCGACCATGTCGACCGGCTCCTTGACGTCGGCGAGCCTGCCGACCACCGTCTGGCCCTGGATTGTCTTGCCGACATGGCCCGGGTTGATGGGGATCACCCGATAGCCCTTGCGCAGCAGGAACGCCATGACCCTGTGGCTCGGCCGCTCGGCATTCGGCGAGGCGCCGACGAGGGCGATCGTCTTGGTCTCGCGCAGGATGTCGGCGAGATAATAGTCCGGATAGGCGTCGTGGTTCATTAAGGCTTCGGGTCCATTCCAATTAAACGATTGTATAATGATACCAGGGTGTGGCGAGTCAACAGTGCGGTCCGCGACCACCGCGTCAAGCCGAAGACAGCGGCTGGCGTGAGACTTTCCGATTGATTTTGCGGCCAAGCGGCGCGACAAGCTTCACAAAGCCTGCCACATCGTTTTCCGAGGTCCCATCTTGCCCGTTGAAGTCATTGCGCTCGTCCTGTTCGGGGCGTTGTTGCACGCGACCTGGAATGCCCTGGTCAAGGCAGGCTCGGAAAAATCGCTCGATGCGGCGATGATCGCGCTCGGTGCAGCTGCCGTAGCGCTGCCGATCCTGCCGTTCATGCCGTTGCCCAAGCCGGAAGCCTGGCCCTACATCCTGGTCTCGGCACTGTTCCAGTTCGCCTATTTCCAGCTCGTCGCCGCCTCCTACCGCGCCGGCGACATCGGCCTTGTCTATCCGCTGATGCGCGGGGCGGCACCGTTGATCGTCGCGATGGCCAGTGGGGCGCTGATCGGCGAAAAGCTCACCTTCGGCACGATGATCGGCATCCTGACGATCTCCGCCGGCGTGCTGACGCTTGCCTTCGAATCGCGAAAAGGCGGCAAACACGCCATCATTCTGGCGCTGCTCAACGCTTGCGTCATCGCCAGCTACACCTTTGTCGACGGCATCGGCGCGCGCGTTTCAGGCAACGCGATCTCCTATACACTGTGGATGGCCCTGTTGCCGCCGGTTCTTCTGTTCACCTGGGCCTTTGCCCGGCGCGGCATCAAGCCGGTCGCCCGCCACGTCTACAAGAACTGGTGGCGCGGCTTCATCGGCGGCGCCGGCTCGATCGGCGCCTATGGACTTGCCCTGTGGGCCATGACCAAGGCGCCGGTCGCGACCGTCGCGGCGCTGCGCGAGACCTCGATCCTCTTTGCCGTCGTGATCTCGGTGGTGTTTCTCAAGGAGCCGGTCAGCGTCTGGCGCATCGCCGCTGCCTGCGTCATTGCGCTTGGCGCCCTGCTTCTGAAGCTCGCCTGACGCTCAGTCTTCCTTCCACTCCGGCATGCGCTTGCCGAGGAAAGCGCCGATGCCGTCCTCGGCATCACGCGCCAGCATGTTCTCGACCATCACGCCGACGGCGTAGTCGTAAGCCTCAGGCAGGTCCATCTCCGCCTGGCGATAGAAGGCCTCCTTGCCGATCTTCAGCGCCTGCGGCGACTTCGAAGCGATCACGGCGGCGTATTTGTCGACGACCTGGCGCAGATACTGCTGCGGCACGATGCGATTGACGAGACCGAAATCCTTGGCCGTCGAAGCGTCGATGGTCTCGCCGGTCAACAGCATCTCCATCGCCTGCTTGCGGTGTGCCGCACGCGTGAGCGCGACCATCGGCGTCGAGCAGAAGAGGCCGATATTGACGCCGGGCGTGCAGAAGGTGGAACTGTCGGTGCAGATCGCGAGGTCACAGCTTGCGACGAGCTGGCAGCCAGCTGCTGTTGCCAAGCCATCGATCTCGGCGATGACCGCCTGCGGCAGCCGTGTGATTTTCAGCATGAGATCGGCGCAGAGGCGGACCGTCCGTTCGAAGAAGGCCCTGCCGCGGTCATCGTCTTCGCGGTGCGCAGTCATTTCTTTCAGATCGTGACCGGCGGAAAACAGCTTGCCCGTGGCGGCGAGCACGACGACCCTGATGTCCTTGGAGGTGGCGACCGCATCGAACTCGGCGTGCAGCGCCTCCATCATGGCGATCGACAGCACGTTGGCCGGCGGGTTGTTGAGCGTCAGCCGCAGCACCGGCCCGGAGCGTTCGCTGAGCAGCAGGCCATTCGGCTCTTCCTTCTTGAACGATACGACTTCGGCCATCTTCTTCTCCTGAAACTTGAACTCGGGCTTGGTGGTACGCCGGACGCGCCTGCGGTGCAAGGTGACCGAAGAACCGGTCGGCGCATTCATCTAAGACCTTTTTCCCCCTTGCGCCCGACCATTAGCCGGTTTCAGGTGGCGCAGGTGTATTGAAGGATAGAATGCATGACCATCGAGCCGATCATGACCGTCAACGACCTCAACCGGTTTCTCGACACGGATTTCCCGCAGGTCCATACCGACGGCAAGGTCTTTCGCGTCACGGCGGTCGGTCCCGGCTTTGCCACCATGCGGCTCGATCCGAACGAACGGCACATCCGGCCGGGCGGAACCGTCTCCGGCCCTACCCTCTTCGCGCTTGCCGACGTTTCCGCCTATATCGCTTTGATCGCCCATATCGGGCCGGTTGCGCTTGCCGTCACCACCAACCTCAACATCAACTTCCTGCGCAAGCCCGAGCCGGAACCGCTGGAATGCACCTGCCGCATCCTGAAACTCGGCAAGCGGCTTGCCGTTCTCGACGCGTCGATCGTCAAGGTGGGCGACGACGATCTCGTCGCACATGCCACAGCGACCTATTCGATTCCGCCGCGATAATTTGTGGTATCAAAATACCATACACGTAACATGTTGTTTTTACTTATCTTTATTTCCATCGCGCAGATTTCGCGTTCTTGACGCTTGTTTCGCACTTGCGTATAAGCTGCCGCAGATCGCGGTCCTTACGGGCCGCTTTCTCTTTTGTCCGGGAAACCGGACAAAACCAAGCAACAAGAAACGCCCAACGGTTCGCCGCTCGGGTCCAAAGAAAGATTTTTGATATGGCAACCTTCGTTCAGAAGCCTGCAGAGGTGGAGAAGAAGTGGATCATCATCGACGCCGAAGGCCTCGTTGTTGGTCGCCTCGCTTCCCTCATCGCAAACCGCCTGCGCGGCAAGCACAAAGCTACATTCACCCCGCATGTTGACGACGGCGACAACGTCATCGTCATCAATGCCGAGAAGGCAGTCCTGACGGGCAAGAAGTACACCGACAAGAAGTACTACTGGCACACCGGCTACCCCGGCGGCATCAAGGAGCGCACCGCTCGCCAGATCATCGAAGGCCGCTTCCCGGAGCGCGTCATCGAGAAGGCCGTCGAGCGCATGGTTCCGCGCGGTCCGCTCGGCCGTCGCCAGATGAAGAACCTGCGCGTATACGCAGGCGCCAACCACCCGCATGAAGCACAGCAGCCGGCCGTCCTCGACGTCGCCAAGCTGAACAGCAAGAACACAAGGAGCGCCTGATAATGGCTGACCTTTCCGCTCTCAAGGACATCGCCACGACCGCGGAACCGGCTGCTCCGGTTCACGTCAAGAAGGTCGACGCCCAGGGTCGCTCCTACGCGACCGGCAAGCGTAAGGACGCTGTCGCCCGCGTATGGGTCAAGCCGGGCACCGGCAAGATCACCATCAACGGCAAGCCCTACTCGGCTTACTTCGCCCGTCCGGTTCTGCAGATGATCCTGCAGCAGCCGATCGTCGCTGCTGCCCGTGACGGCCAGTTCGACATCGACGCGACCGTTGCTGGCGGCGGTCTTTCCGGCCAGGCCGGTGCCGTTCGTCACGGCATCTCCAAGGCACTCACCTACTTCGAACCGGGCCTGCGCTCGGTCCTGAAGCGCGGTGGCTTCCTCACCCGTGACAGCCGCGTGGTCGAACGCAAGAAGTACGGCCGTGCGAAGGCACGTCGTTCGTTCCAGTTCTCGAAGCGCTAATCGCTTCCAAACTGCGACACTTGGAAAGGCGGGGCTTTGCTCCGCCTTTTTTTGTTATCATCCGACGCACCGTGTCCAACAACGCCGCCCCACCGAGGATCGCATGACAAGCTCCCCCGTCGCCAAGACCCCAGAGCCGCCCTATTACATCGTCACCTTCGCCTCGCGCCGCACGGCCGGCGATCACGGCTACGACAATATGGGAGAGGAAATGGAGCGGCTTGCGCGCGAGCAGCCGGGTTTTCTCGGACTGGAAAGCGTTCGCGGCGCCGACGGCTTCGGTCTCACCAATTCCTATTGGGCGGACGAGGAGAGCATCGCTGCGTGGAAAAGCGACGTCCGGCATCTGACCGCGCAGCGGCTCGGCCGCGAGCGCTGGTACGAGGACTATCAGGTGCGCGTTGGCAAGATCGAACGGCAATACGGCTTCGAGCGCTGACACGGTCAGTTCGTCGCTCAATGAATGATGACCTCTCCGGTCTGTCTTGAACGACGCAATCCCGGACGGAAAACCGCTTCGCACTTTTCCTGGAATTGCTTCAGATCGGCAGCTCGGTCGTCGATTTGAGTTCACGCAGGACGAAGCTCGACACAACCGTGCGCACGTGCGGATTGCGCATCAGATAGCGCGTCATGAAGGCATCGTAGCTTTCGACATCGGTGGCGCGAATCTTCAGCATGTAGTCGAAGGTGCCAGAGAGAGCGTAACACTCCATGATCTCCGGCCGGTCCCGCACCAGCGCCGAGAAGGCCGCGATCGCCTCGTCGTGGTGATCTTCCAGCGTCACATGGGCGATGATGCAGAGTTTCAAATCGAGCTTTGCCGGGTCGAGCAGCGCCACGCGCTTGCGGATGACGCCGTCCGTCTCCAGTTCCTGCAGCCGCCTCCAGGCCGAGCTCTGCGACATCCCGGCCTTTTCCGCGAGTTCCGAAAGAGACTGACCGCTATCGGCCTGAATCAGCCGCAACAGCTTTCGCAAGGGTTGAAAATTTTCCTTCACATCGGACGACATTTCGAAATTTCCTCCCGACTACGGGCCGAAGCGTGGCAACTGTGAAACAAATACTCGCTCCAGTCGCGATACAATTGCAACAACAGAGTTGTTCTGACGAAGAGGAGACGTCATGACGAAGGAAAGCACCTATACTGCGAGACTACCGGAGCCTGACGGCACCTATCTCTACACTCCAGAGGAAGATGCGATCTGGGGCGAGCTCTATCAGCGGCAGATGAAGCTCCTCGCCGACAAGGCCTGCGACGAGTATCTGGAAGGCGCCAAAACGCTCGATCTCGGTCCGCACCACGTGCCGCAGTTGAAGGACGTGAACCGGCGCCTCGCAGAGACCACCGGCTTCGGCGTAGAAGGTGTGCCGGCTCTTATTCCGCCGTCCCGCTTCTACGAGCTTCTGTCCCAAGGCAAGTTTCCGCTGGCGACCTTCATTCGCCGCCGCGAGCATATCGATTACATCGAAGAGCCCGATATCTTCCACGAAGTCTTCGGTCACTGCCCGCTGCTGACCAACCAGAGCTACGCCAATTTCGTCCGGCGCTTCGGCGAGAAGGCCGTCTCGCTCGGCAAGGGCTATTCCTGGCACATGTTCCGGATCTTCTGGTTCACTGTAGAGTTCGGTCTGATCAACACGTCGAAGGGCCGCCGCTGCTATGGCGCCGGCATCGTTTCTTCGCCGAACGAGACACGGAATGCCATGGAAACGCCAGGCATCGAGTTCCGCCCGTTCGACCTGATGACCGTGCTGCGCACCCCCTATCGCATCGATATCGTGCAGCCGATCTACTACGTGATCGACAGTTTCGCTCAGCTCGAAACGATCATCGAAGAGGATATCGCCGCGCGCATCACTGAAGCGAAAGCGCTTGGCGACTTCCCTCCGACCTACGAGGCCAAGGCATCGTAATCGCCGAAGAATCGGCCGGCAGGGCCTTGCCTTGCCGGCAACGATTGTCCAACGTCTTGCCACGAGAGATAGAGCGGAATGGCCGGCCACAGCGCCGACATCCCGCGCGCAAGCAGAGGCGGGACATGGCCAACAGGACAATCGATCACGCGCTGACGGCGCGCTCTCTCACATCGGCGGCATCCGACCCGACACATGCCGGCATTCTCTCCTTCATGCGCCGCAAATATTCGAAGCAATTGAAGGGCGTCGATGCCGTCGTCTGGGGCATTCCTTTCGACGCCGCCACCTCGAACCGCCCTGGCGCACGCTTCGGGCCGCAGGCGATCCGCCGCGCCTCGGCGATCTTCGACAACGATCCTCAATACCCGTTCGAACGCGATCTCTTCGCGCAGATGCCGACGGTCGACTATGGCGACTGCCTGCTCGACTACGGCAACCATTCGAAGACGCCGGCAACGATCGAACGCGAGGCGGCCAAGATCATCAGGAGCGGCGCCTATCTGCAGACGCTCGGCGGCGACCACTTCGTCACCTATCCGATCCTGAAGGCGCAGGCGGCCCTCCACGGCCCCCTCGCCCTCGTTCAATTCGACGCCCACCAGGATACCTGGCCGGACGAGCGCGGCCGTATCGACCATGGCTCCTTCGTCGGCCGCGCCGCCCGCGAGGGCCTGATCGACACCGACGCTTCGATCCAGATCGGCATCCGTACCCACGCGCCGGAGGATTGCGGCATTCGCATCCTTTATGGCTACGACGTCGAAGAGATGAGTGCTGCCGAGATCGCCGAGACGATCATAAGGCAGGTCGGCGAGCGCAAGGCGTATCTGACCTTCGACATCGACTGCCTCGACCCGGCCTATGCGCCCGGCACCGGCACCCCGGTCGCCGGCGGCCCATCAAGCGCCAAGATCCTGTCGGTATTGCGCAAGCTCGGCGCGCTGACGGTCGTCGGCAGCGATGTCGTCGAAGTGGCGCCGGCCTATGACCATGCCGACGTCACCGCAATCGCCGGCGCGACGGTCGCGATGTATATGCTGGGGCTGCATGCGGAGAAGCTTGCAGAGCGCGCGCCGCTTCGCTGAAGATAGCCGCTGCCGTTGCGATGAAGTGCCGCTGCTTATATAGAAACAATGGGCTTGGCGGTGTCCCGCCGGCCTGTTGAGAAATTGATTCAATTCTATGCCAGAGTGAATCCGGAACGACCTCTAACCTACTGGCAGAACGGGAAAATCATGAAACCGAAGATCTTCATCGATGGCGAACACGGCACCACGGGCCTGCAGATCCGCACGCGCATGGCCGGCCGTAGCGATCTCGAACTGCTTTCCATTCCGGAAGCGGAGCGACGCAACGCCGCGATGCGCGAAGATCTTCTGAACGACGCCGACATCGCCATCCTGTGCCTGCCGGATGACGCGTCACGCGAGGCGGTTTCGATGGTTTCCGGCAACAACAAGGTTCGCATCATCGACACCTCGACCGCGCACCGCATCGCGCCCGATTGGGCCTATGGCTTTGCCGAAATGGACAAGGCGCAGCCGGAGAAGATCCGTAGTGCCCGTTGCGTCGCCAATCCAGGCTGCTATCCGACCGGCGCGATCGGCGTGATCCGGCCGCTGCGCCAGGCCGGCATCCTGCCGGACGGCTATCCGGTCACGGTCAACGCGGTCTCCGGCTATACCGGCGGCGGCAAGCAGATGATCGCGCAGATGGAAGACGAGGCCAATCCAGAGCACATCAGCGCGCCGCACTTCCTCTACGGCCTGCCGCTCAAACACAAGCATGTGCCCGAGATGAAGATGCATGGACTGCTCGACCGCGCACCGATCTTCGCTCCGTCGGTTGGCAAATTCGCGCAGGGCATGATCGTCCAGGTCCCGCTCTATATCGAAGATCTTGCAGCCGGCGCGACGCTGGAAACGATCCATGCGGCGCTGGTCGAGCACTACACGGGCCAGTCGATCGTCGAGGTCGTGTCGCTTGAGGAAGGCGAGAAGCTCGCGCGCATCGACGCGACCGAGCTTGCCGGCAAGGACACGATGAAGCTCTTCGTCTTCGGCACCCGCCGCGGCAATCACGTGAACCTCGTCGCCCTGCTCGACAATCTCGGCAAGGGCGCATCCGGCGCGGCCGTCCAGAACATGGACCTCATGCTGTCGGTCTGATCGGCAATCAACTGAAAACAAGAAGACCCCGGCGAGCCGCTCGCCGGGGTCTTTCTTTTTCCGGGATTTACGGAACGTCAGTCCCGATACTGGATTGCCGTCGGTCGCAAATACTCGCCGTAAAAGCCGCGCCAGTGGGCGATGGCAAAGCCGAGCACAACGAGCGCGCCACCCTGGTGCGCCACGCCCCAGCCGACCGGCACCTGCAGCACGAGCGTGGTGATGCCGATCACCGCCTGGACCGAGACGAGCAGGAAGAGGAGCACCGAGCGCCGCGCATGGGTGGTTTCGGGCGCTGCCCTCAGCGAGGCGATCATGTGCATCAGCGCGAAGGCAAAGAGCACATAGGCGCCGATCCGGTGAACGAACTGCACCGTCTTCGGGTTCTCGAACAGATTGATCCACCAGGGCTGCTGCAGGAACAGGTCCTGCGGGATGATGGCGCCATCCATCAGCGGCCAGGTATTGTAGCTGAAACCGGCATCGAGGCCGGCGACGAGCGCGCCGAGATAGATCTGGAACAGGCTCATGACCGCGATGATCATTGCCATCTTGCGCGAGCGATCTGTGGGCGCCGCGTCGTTGGAATGCGGGCTGAGCCCGCGCAATATCCACATGCAGGCGGCAAAGATGAGACAGGCGATGACGAGGTGGGTCGCCAATCGGTACTGGCTGACTTCGGTGCGCTCGACGAGGCCGGACGACACCATCCACCAGCCGATGAACCCCTGGAAGCCGCCAAGCGCGAGGATGCCAAGAAGCGGCATCCGGAGCTTGCGCTCGATCCGGCCGGTCAGCCAGAAGAAGGCGAGCGGCAGCGCGAAAATCAATCCGATGGTGCGAGCCAGCAGACGGTGCGCCCATTCCCACCAGAAGATGGTCTTGAACTGTTCCACCGTCATGCCGCTGTTCATCTGCTGATACTGCGGAATGCGCTGGTAGAGCTGGAATTCCTCCTCCCACTCGGTCGCAGAAAGCGGCGGGATCACGCCGTGAATCGGCTTCCATTCGGTAATCGACAGGCCGGATTCCGTAAGCCGCGTCGCGCCACCGACGAGCACCAGCGCAAAAAGGGTGAAGAGCACGACTGCCAGCCAGCCACGGATTTGCCGGCGGTTGCGGTCGGTTCTGCTGATCTCGTTTCGAAGCATCTGTTCTGTCGCCATTTCGACGCCGGCCATCATTGTCCCTCTGATATCGCAGGGTTCGGCGGTGAGACCGGACGGATCAACGGTCGCACCTTCAGGAAAGCCGTTGATTTGCACCAGAGTGGCATGCAAAACAAGGCCGAAACCTTTGCGGCATGCCGTCGCGGCCGGCCATTGTGCCATTTGAAAGAAATGAAATGCCCGTACGCCTCAGAAAGTTGATCGGCACGATCCTGATCATCATCCTCGTCGTCGTCTATGCGCTGGCCGCCGTCACCTTCGCCTCGCTGCTGCTCGGGGCGTCGCCTTGGTGGGTGCACCTTGCCTACTTCTTCTTCACCGGCCTGCTCTGGATATTGCCAGCCATGCTGATTATCAAATGGATGGAAAAGCCGGCGCGCGATCGCTGATCCCCCGGCGTGGTAGACATCCGAGGAGACGCCCATGCGGCTTGCGGTTATCGCTGATATCCATGGCAACGACCTCGCGCTTGAGGCCGTGCTTGCCGACATCAATGCGCTCGGCATCACCGACATCGTCAACCTCGGCGATCACTTGAGCGGCCCGCTCAATGCCGCGCGGACCGCCGACATCCTCATCGAACGAGGGATCTCCTCGATCAGAGGCAATCACGATCGCTATCTCCTGACCATCGATCCCCGCAAACTGGGGCAGTCGGATCGCGCGGCCTACGATCAATTGCAACCGCAGCACCGCGAATGGCTGGCCACCCTGCCCGTCGCACACGTCCACAAGGAAACGTTCTTCCTGTGCCATGCGACGCCGACTGATGATGAGACCTACTGGCTGGAGGCACTGACGAGCGACGGCACGGTCCATATGGCGGCTCGTTCGGCAATCGAGGCTGAGGCCGCCGGCATCGACTACCCGGTGATCCTCTGCGGACACACGCATATCCAGCGCGCCGTCCGCCTCTCGGACGGCCGCCTTGTCGTCAATCCCGGCAGCGTCGGCTGCCCCGGTTATGCCGACGACCAGCCCGTGCCGCACAAGGTCGAGGTGGGTTCGCCGGATGCGCGCTACGCCATCATCGAAAAGGCGGGCGCCGGGTGGCGCGTCACCTTCCGCAATGTCCCGTATGACTGGGCGGCAATGTCCCGGCTCGCGGCCAGTCGCAACCGACTGGAATGGGCAAAGGCACTCGCCACCGGCTTTCTCGACTGATCCGCCGTGCCGCTGGCCAGCGACGCTTCACGCTTTGCTAACTGCGTTCCCCGGTTATTCTTCACCGCCATACATGAGAGCTATCGCATTAAACGGATCGTAGCCGGCTTGAGGTTCAATCGCGCGGCAACAGGGACCGGATGGCACCTTCGATGACGAACTCCGATCTGACCATGGAAGGCTCCGGCGACCGCCGTCCGCGCACGTCCGTGCGTTTCGGGCCGACCGACGCCACTGGCCGGTTCGAGATTTCGATCCATCGCACCATGGAGCCGCTGGAAGCCGAATGGCGTGCGCTCGACAGCCTGGCCGCCAATTCGCTTCATCACGCCTATGACTGGTGCCGTGCCTGGGCGGAAGCCCACAACAGCAACCTCCTCTTGCTGCGCGTCGCGTTCGGCGGTGAACTGTTCCTCATTCTGCCGCTGGAGATCAGGCATGGGCGCCTGTTTCGAACGGCGCGCCTGATCGGAACGGAACACAGCAACCTCAACACTGGGCTCTTTACCGCCGAAGCCTCGGCGGCCATGACGCCGGCGCTTGCGCATGCTTTGGCCCGCGATGTCAGTATGGCGTTAAACGGCGTTGCCGACATCCTCATGCTCGAACGGGTACCCTGCGAATGGCGTGGCAGCCCCAGCCCCTTTGCCGCGCTTCCTGGCGTCGCAAACCCCAATGCTTCGTTCCAGCTCCCCCTCCTCGGTAGCATCCAGCACACACTGGCGCAGATCAACGCCAAGCGGCGGCGCAAGAAGATGCGCATCTCCGAGCGACGCCTGGCGGAGATGGGTGGCTACGACTACGTGGTTGCTCGCACCCCCGACGAGGCGCAGGCGCTGCTCGATACCTTCTTCCGGCAAAAGGCGACACGGTTTGCGGCACTTGGCCTTCCCGACGTTTTCCAGCAAGCCGAGACAACGGCCTTCTTCCACGCGCTCGCAGCCTCTCAGGATGGTGACCCGCAGCTCATGCAGTTGAACGCCATCCGGCTTAAGGGTGAACATGACGGACAAGTCGTCGCCGTCGCCGGGCTTTCGTTGAAAGGCGACCATGTCATCTGCCAGTTCGGCTCGATCGACGAGGTGCTGGCAGGCGATGCAAGCCCGGGTGAATTGTTGTTCTACCGGATGATCGAGCGTCTTTCGGTCCAGGGTGTGCGCCTGTTCGATTTCGGCGTCGGCGATCAACTCTACAAGCGATCGTGGTGTACGATCGAGACGCCATTGCGTGACATCATATTGCCGGTAACGCTTCCCGGACACCTTGCCGCCTTGCGCCATCATCTCGTCGTGCGCGCAAAGGCGGCGGCCAAGTCGAACAAGGCCGTCTACGCTCGCCTGCAGCGAGCGAGACGGTTCAGGCAAGGCAGAGGCGATTCACGAGGCACCCCGGACTAAGCTGCAACGTCGCGCGCATGCGGGCCGCGTCGGTCATTCGCGACCGAGGCGCCGTCTTCCGATTAGGCAGCATCCCGGTCGGGATATTCCGGGCCGGGTTCGACCTGCCCGGTCATCAGCACGATGTCGCGATAGCCGGCCGCGCCAAAACCGGTCAGCACCTCGACGATGCGTTCATCGCTGACCGACGGCGCCGACAGGATGATCTCTGCACTATCGCGCCCGGCGATCTTCTCGACAGCCATCTCGTCCGCCGGACCGCACTCGACCAGAACGAGATCGTAGGCGTTGGTCAGGGCGTCGATGATCATCTTCAGCCGCTCGATGCCGCGCATCGCCTGCCGTGGGTCGGCATCGCCCTGGGGAATGACGTGAGCGTCGGAGAAACGATCAGCGTGGATCGTATCCGTGAACGGCACTTCACCGGCCAGCAGGTTGGTGATCCCGGGAAGCTGTGGTGAGCGCGCCATAAGGCGCGTCGGGCAGGCCGATCCGGTCAGATCGATCAGCACCACCTTCACATCGTCCTCGGCCAGCAGGCGTGCCAGCATGACGGTTGCGGTCGATCCTTCGTCTCCACCCGGAGAGACCGAAATTGCAACGCGTGCGCCTGCGGCGCGCAGATGTTCCGCAACCGCTTCGATGGAGAAATCCGGTTCGGTGGCTGCTTCTGTGGTGTCCGTGTCCATAGCCGGTGCTTCCGCTGCCGGAAGCAGGTCGACTGCGTCATCGACCAAGGGCGCCACTTCGGGTGCCGTTTCGGTAGCGACGATCGGGGTATCGGTCGCGCTTGCGGCCAAAGCCGGCCGGGGTCGCATCGGGGCAACCCGCTCGCCGCTTGCCGAGACGGGCCGCAACGCCCGGCCGCTGAACAGTTCCCCCAGCATGATCACGACGCAACTCAACAAGAACGTCGCGAGCGCGGCGACAATGGTGATCGGCAGAACTTTCGGGAAGCTCGCGCTGGTCGGAACCACCGCGGTTGAAATCACGCGCGCATCGGCAGGGGTCGCATTCTCCACCGTGCGCGAGGTCGCCTCGCGGTAGCGGGAGAGATAGGTTTCGAGCAACTGCCGCTGAGCGGTCGCCTCGCGCTCGAGCGCACGCAGCCCCACCTCTTCTTCACCGGCCTGGGCCGATTGAGCCTTCAGCCCATTGAGTTGCTGGACAAGCTGCTGTTCGCGCAGTTCACCGACCTTCGCCTCATTTTCGAGGCTCGTCAGGATCTTGTGCGTCTCGCTACGGATCTGGCCGCGGATGCCTTCAAGCTGCGACTTCAGCGCCTTCAGGCGCGGGTGTCCGTCAAGCAAGGTCGTAGAAAGGTCGGCGACCTGTGCCTGCAGGTTTGCCTCAGTCTCCTTGAGACGCTGGATCATCTGCGATCCGACGACATCGGTGATCGTGTCCGGTGCCCGGCCACTCGCAAGCGCCGAGCGCACGCCCGCAGCCCGCGCTTCGGCGTTCGCGCGCTCACCGCGCACGCGGGCCAGCTCGGTGGAGATATCGGTCAGTTGCCGTGTCGCAAAATTCGTCGTCTCGCCGGTCGGCAACAGATCCGAAGACGCGCGATAGGCGGCAACCTTCGCCTCGGCATCCCGCACCTTCTCGCGCAGATTGGCGATCTCGGGCTCCAGCCAGCGGGTCGCCTCGGAATTGGTGTCGAGCTTCGCTCCGCTTTGCAGCGCAAGGAAGACCTTCGCCATTTCGTTCGGGACGGTGGCCGCGAGTTGGCGATCCTTTGAGGTGAAGGCGATCGCGATCACGCGCGACTTTTCGACCTGATAGACCTGGAGCTTTTCATTGAACTCCTTGAGAACTCTTTCTTCCGGGGCCAGTTCCAGCGGATTCTTCTTGAGGCCGAGCATCACGAGGAGGTCGGAAATTGCCGAGGGCGCCGACGACGGGTCGAACTCCTTCAGCTCATAGAGCTTCATGTTGCGGGCGACCTGCTTGATCAGGTCGGCCGAACGAAGCACCTGCACCTGGCTCAGAATCCCGGATTCGTCGAAGACGCGATCTGCCCCAGCCTGCGAAGCCTGGTTCGGGCCGCTGAATTCCGGCTCGCGCGATTCGATCAGCACGCGGGTTTCGCTCTGATAGTCGGGCGAAATCATTTTCGCCGCACCGAAGGYGAGTGCGGMCACACAGGCCGTTGCGAGCAACACTTTGACGCGCCGATCCCAGACGGCACGAAACAGGCCGCCGAGGTCGATATCCACATCCTGTTGACCGYTGCCGCTTCCCGACATGCTACTGGCTCCGAACCTTCAAATTTTGCCGGAGGGTAAATGAACATGGTAACGCAAGGGTTAATACAATCAACTTCCGGACGATAAACCCTCCCCTTTGCAGCGATACGCGGCAAAAATTCTACCGCGAGTTTACCGGCTATTAACCCTAACGGATCGATAACGTCCGAAAAGGTGGGTCGTTTCCGGAGCCTATGAACCGCATGTCAACCGCAGCTATCAAGACGGGTCTCGCGATCACGGCGGCAGTGCTGTCGATGTTGCTCAGCGGTTGCACCAGCTACCAGCCCGCGCCGAAGGCTTTCAGCGAAGCCACGATCCAGCCCTATCGCCTCGACAGCGGCGACCGCTTGCGCATCAACGTCTTCGAACAGGCCGGCCTCAGCGGCACCTATACGGTCGACCAGGCCGGGTATGTCGCGTTTCCGCTGATCGGCACCGTTGCCTCGCGCGGCAAGACCCTGCCGGAACTCGAAGGCATGATCGCCGCCAAGTTGCGCCAGGGCTATCTGCGCGACCCCGACGTGACGATCGAGGTCGATCGCTACCGCTCGGTCTTCATCATGGGTGAAGTCGGCCAGGCCGGCCAATATGCCTATGTTCCGGGAATGACCGTGCAGAACGCGATTGCGGTCGCCGGCGGTTTCTCGCCGCGCGCCAACCAGTCCAACGCCGACATTACCCGCAAGATCAACGGCCGCATCATCACCGGCCGGGTTCCGATCACCGACGCGGTTCTTGCCGGCGATACAATCTATATCCGCGAACGCCTGTTCTGATCTCGATGCAGCAACAGCGTCCCCTGCGCATCATCCATTGCTTCAGGTCGCCGGTCGGCGGAATTTTCCGCCACGTGCGCGATCTCGCCGAGGCGCACGCCCGCGCCGGTCATGAGGTCGGCATTCTCTGCGACAGCACCACCGGGGGTAGCCACGAAGATTCACTGTTCGACGAGATCCGGCCCCATCTGGCGCTCGGCCTCGTTCGCATGCCGATTCACCGCTCCGTCGGTCCGTCGGATTTTACCGCGCTGTGGCGCGGCTACAAGGAAATCAGAAGTTTGCGACCGGATGTGTTGCATGGGCACGGCGCCAAGGGTGGCGCCATTGCCCGGCTCATCGGTTCAGCCTTGCGGGTCAACAGGTATCGCGTAGCCCGCCTTTATTCACCGCACGGGGGAAGCCTGCACTTTCGCCGCCGTTCCCTGATCGGGCGGCTTGTCTTCCCGCTGGAACGGGCACAGGAGCGGCTTGCGGACGCTCTCGTTTTTGTCTGCGATTTCGAACGCCAGACCTACTTCACCAAGGTCGGCGCGCCGCGGGTACGGCACGAACTGATCTATAACGGGATAGACGACGGGGAATTCGAGGTGATCACCCCACGGCCGGATGCGGTCGATTTTCTCTATATCGGCATGATGCGGGACCTGAAGGGTCCCGATTTGTTTGTGGAGGCCTTCGCGCGCACCGAACGTCTTGTCG
This sequence comes from Ensifer sp. 2TAB8, assembly GCF_052115125.1. NCBI lineage: Bacteria > Pseudomonadati > Pseudomonadota > Alphaproteobacteria > Hyphomicrobiales > Rhizobiaceae > Ensifer > Ensifer sp. 2TAB8. The sequence continues at coordinate 63,484 of NZ_JBFRGB010000009.1, forward strand.
GACGGCCACTTTCGGCATTGATGATAGGCGACGGCCCGCAGCAGGAGGAGTACAGCGAGCTGATGCTGCAGCAGGGCCTGAGCCGCCGCATCAGGATGCAGCCGGCCATGAAGACCCGCGAAGCGTTTACGCTGGCGCGCAATGTCGTCGTTCCTTCGCGGGCCGAGTCCATGCCCTACATCGTCCTCGAAGCACTCGCGGCCAGAAAGCCGGTCATCGCCAGCCGCGTCGGCGGCATCCCGGAAATACTGGGACCCGACAGCGGCGCGCTTGCAGAACCGGCCGACGTCCAATCGCTGGCCACCATCATGGCGCGCTCCATCAGCGAGAAGGACTGGGCGACACGGGTCATGCCTGAGCCGAGCACGTTCAAATCACGATTCGCCGCTTCGGTAATGTCGGCCGATATGTTAGACCTCTATCGGGAATTGTGCCGTTACCAGCCACCCACGGATAGCGTGTCGCCCACAACGTAAGCGTTTCTTAGTGGCTTTCTGCTATCCGGGCTGTGGGACTTCAGCGCCGGAAGACAGCCATGAACAAGTTTGACCGCCCGGGTTCATTCGATCCGGAAGCGCTTCGCAAGAAGATTTCGGAAATCCGCGCCCGTGCACCCGGCGAAATGCCGAACGGTGAGCCGGCCGCGGAACTTAATCCGCTGGCGCGGCAAATTGCCGAGCAGTTCCGGGCTGACACCTATTCGCCGGCCATGATCATGGGCCTGATGCGGCTGTTCGAATTCTGCGCGCTCTTTGCCATCGGCTACGCCATCAACGCGCTCTACGTTCAACCGGGCTTCGAGCAATTGCCACTCTATATGGCGATCCTGATGGGCGGTTCGGCCCTGGCGGTCGCCGCTATGCAGATCGCAGATACCTATCAGATTCCGGCGCTACGCGCCTGGCTGCGCGTGATGCCGCGTATTCTCGCAGCCTGGGCGATTGCCTTCGGTGGGATCGCCATTGCCCTGTTCTTCCTGAAATCCGGCCACCAGTATTCCCGCGTATGGTTCGGCGGCTGGTTTGTCGGCGGCGCACTCTTCCTCGTCGCCGAACGCGCCTTCATCGCCTATTCCATTCGCCACTGGGCGCGTAACGGCACGATGGAACGCCGCGCCGTCGTCGTCGGCGGCGGCCAGCCGGCCAAGGACCTGATCCGCACACTTGAGGATCAACCCGACAACGACATCCGTATCTGTGGCATCTTCGACGACCGCGACGAGCGGCGCTCACCCAACGTGATCGCCGGCTATCCGAAACTCGGAACGGTCAATGAGCTCGTCGAGTTTGCCCGCCTGGCGCGGATCGACATGCTGATCATCTCGCTGCCTCTGACAGCGGAAAAACGCATTCTCGAGCTTCTGAAGAAGCTCTGGATCCTGCCGGTCGACATCCGGCTCGCCGCACACGCCAACAATCTGCGCTTCCGTCCGCGCAGCTATTCCCATGTCGGCGATGTTCCCATGCTCGACATCTTCGACAAGCCGATCGCCGACTGGGATTCCGTCGCCAAGCGCGGCTTCGACATCTTCTTTAGCCTTGTCGCTCTCGTGCTGCTCTGGCCCATCATGCTCGGCGCCGCCATTGCGGTCAAAGCCACCTCTCCCGGACCGATCATTTTCAAGCAGAAGCGGCACGGCTTCAACAACGAGACGATCGAGGTCTACAAGTTCCGCTCGATGTACACGCATATGAGCGACCCCTCGGCGCGCAACGCCGTAACCAAGGGCGATCCGCGCGTCACACCGGTCGGGCGTTTCATCCGCAAGTCGTCAATCGACGAACTGCCGCAGATCTTCAACGTGCTGAAAGGCGAACTCTCGCTCGTCGGCCCGCGTCCGCACGCCGTATTGGCGCAGACCCAGAACCGGACCTATTCCGACGTCGTCGAAGGCTACTTCGCACGCCATCGCGTCAAGCCGGGCGTTACCGGCTGGGCGCAGATCAATGGCTGGCGGGGCGAAATCGACAATGACGAAAAGATCCGCCTGCGCACGGCCTTCGACCTCCACTACATCGAAAACTGGTCGCTGCTCTTCGACCTCAAGATCCTGTTCCTGACGCCGTTTCGGCTCCTCAACACCGAGAACGCCTATTGAGCGCCATCGAGACAGGCCGGTTTCCAATCGCGCGCCCCCAGCTTGCAGCTCTCTCGCTGTTCGGCTCGGGCATGGTGGCGTTCGCCGTGTTCCTTTCGGGCTTCGTCATCTTCGAGCCGGCGCCCTATGAGCTGTTCCTGGTTGCGCTCATCGGGCTGTGGGCGCTCTTCGGTCTCAAGATTTCCCGTAGCGTCGCCCCCCTGCTCACGCTTCTGACGCTGTTCATGGTGGGCGGCATCCTGTCGCTGACGGTCATGGTCGATCTGACCAAAGGCCCGATGTACATGGCCGTTTCCGGCTTTCTTGCGCTTTCGTCCGTGTTCTTCGCAGCGATCATCGAGGACCGCCACGAGCGGCTGCGTCTGATCTTCAATGCCTGGCTGGCCGCTGCCATCATTACCGCCCTGCTCGGCATCCTCGGCTACTTCGGCGCCGTTCCAGGGGCGGAGAATTTCACGCTCTACGGTCGCGCCAAGGGCGCGTTCCAGGATCCCAACGTATTCGGACCGTTTCTGTCGGTTCCGGCCATGTATCTGATCCATGGCATCCTGACGCAGCCGATCCAGAAGGCACCGCTGAAGATCGCAGCGCTGATGATCCTCGCGCTCGGTGTCTTCCTCTCGTTTTCGCGCGCGGCCTGGGCGCTCAATCTCTTCTGTGTCGTGGCCTTCGTCTTTGTCATGCTGCTCAAGGAGCGTAGCGGCCTCTTCCGCCTCAGGATCCTGGTACTGGCACTCGTCGGCGGGCTGCTGGTTGTCGGCGCCCTTCTCGTCGCCCTGCAATCCGAACAAGTCGCAACGCTGTTTTCCAGCCGGTCGCAGCTCGTGCAGGATTACGATGGCGGTCATCTCGGACGCTTCGACCGCCACAGGCTTGGCTTCCTGATGTCCATGGAAAAACCCCTCGGCATCGGCCCCATGGTCTTCAGCACGATCTTCCCGGAAGACGAACACAATGTCTGGCTCAAGTCGCTGACGTCCTACGGTTGGCTCGGCTTCGTCAGCTACGTGACGCTGATCATCTGGACGCTGTCGCTCGGCTTCCGTTTCCTGCTGCTCAACCGCCCCTGGCAGACCTACCTGATGATTGCCTGGGTCGCCGTTCTCGGCCATGTCGGCGTCGGCAATGTCATCGACACCGACCACTGGCGTCACTTCTATCTGCTCGTCGGCATCATCTGGGGATGTGCCGCCCTCGAATATCGCCATCGCCGGCAAGCGCGCGCCGGCTGGAGCTCCTGATCATGGAACACTTTGTTCCGGGCCGGCGACCGGCCCTCCCCCTACGCCTGCTTGAGGTCCTGGAACCGAGCGGCGGCGGCTCGGGCCGACATTTCGTCGACCTCTGCCGCGGCATGCATGAGCGCGGCCACCATGTGGAGGCGGTCTATTCGCCGGTGCGCGCCGAGGAGGGCTTCATGCGCGAATTGAAGGCGATCGGCCTGCCGGCCGTCCACGCCGTCAACATGAAACGGGCTCCGGGCCCGTGGGATCTCGCCTCCTTGCTGGAACTGCGACGCATCATCCGCAACAACGACTTCGACATCATCCACGGCCACAGTTCCAAGGCAGGTGCACTGACCCGGATTCGGCTTCCCGGCCCGCACATCCCACGCCTTTATACCCCACACGCCTTTCGCACGCTCGACCCGAGACTTGGCCGTGGTGGCCGGTTGATCTACGGCATGATCGAGTGGGCCCTTGCCCGTTTCTTCACGGACCATCTCATCTGCGTTTCCGAGGACGAGCATCGCCACGCCCTGTCATTGCATATGCCCGGGGACCGGATGTCAGTGGTCGTCAATGGCGTCGCTCCGCCCTCAAACGAAATGGCGCAAACGATTCGCGCCAGCTTCGGGATCGCGCCGGATGCCTTCGTCTTCGGCTTCATCGGCCGGCTCTCGGCACAGAAGGCACCGGAGCGTCTGATCGCGGCCTTCCAGAGCATCGCTGCATCGGTGAAGAACAGCCATCTGGTCATGGTCGGCGCCGGAGCACTGGAAGCGACCCTGCGCAAGGCGATCGCCGAAAGCGGATTGCAGAACCGCATGCACCTGACCTCGGCCTTTACGGGACCACAGGCCGCACCCGCTTTCGACCTTCTGGTCATGCCGAGCCGCTACGAGGCCATGTCCTACGTCATGCTGGAAGGGGCGGCCGCGGGCAAACCGATCATCGCCACCGATATCGGCGGCGCGCGCACGGTCATCGAAGATGGCGAGAACGGCTTCATCCTGCCGAACAGCGACGACACGTCCCTGCTCGCGAAGACGATGGCCAAAGCCGCAGCACCGGAAACATTCGAGGAGCTGGCTGCCTTTGCGCGCAGCCGGAAGCACCGCTTCACCCTCGATGTGATGCTCGATCAAACCGAGACGCTCTACGAGCAGGTGGCCACCAAACGCCGGGTATCAGCGATCCTTCAGCCGGCTGAGTAGCGCAAGTAAGATAGGGATGGGAAACAGATCAATCGCTCTCTGGGGGATTGAGGATTGAGAAGAATGGTCGGAGCGGCGGGATTCGAACCCACGACCCCTTGACCCCCAGTCAAGTGCGCTACCGGGCTGCGCTACGCTCCGAACCGAGGAAACCCCTATATAACCAACGCTTAGAGCGCAAGCGGGAATTTCGAACTCGGCGTGAAAAAGAAATATCCGGCGTGGAAAAGCTGCGGGCCTGCCATGGAACGATGAGGAAATCGGTCCGCTTTTCAAAGTCATCTCCCTGAGAGCGGCGGTCGCGCATCGCAAGGGAACCTTCACCAAGTCTTAAATTGCACCGCTCGAAACGCCGTGCCTAACGCAACGTGAGCTTGCCATCACAACCGATTTGAGGGACAGTTTAGTACTGGCCCTTGAGGCCTGGAGCCTCCATTTTCAGGAGTAGACCATGCCTCTTAAATCACTGCTGGCCGCAACCGCACTCGTCGTCCTGACCCTGTCCGGATGCGCGACTTCCGGTTCGACCAACACAACCTACGCGCAGTGGACCGGCCCCTATCCGGAGCCTGATGTTTCCGCATCAAGCCCCGGTGGCTTCCGTATGTCCTACTAAGACGCGGCACCTGTGGTGTGAGCGACAGAACGCGAGCCTTGTGAGGTGTCCCTCAGCCGCTCACGTCAATGCATGAGTGGGTTGCCCCTTCTCCCGGACCCGAAGCATTTGGATGCGGGCCGCCTGCCAATCTCCCAAACCGACGATCGATCGAATGTTTGCCGTCAGCTACGGCGGGGATCGGCTGGCAACAACCCCGCACATTCGCGCAAGCGCCATGCCTGCGTCGCCGTTGAATTTTTTAAGGTCATGAAAGCATCGCGTTGCCAACCTAGCACGCGCCCCATAGGCGATCGCGGTCAGTCTCAGCGAACCTGGTCGAGCAGGCGCTTGCATTCCAGGAGATCGTAGAGCGCCTCCTGAAGCAAGGCCCGGTCCTCCTTGCCCACGGACGACGATTTCCCGAGGGAGATTTCCGGTACGTCGTCGCTACCGCCACCGAATGAAAAGAAGCGGCGGCTCGCCGGTGCCTTGGCGCGGCCGACAATCTGATCTTCTTCCGAAACACCGGCCTTGGGCGGTGCCGGCTCCTCGTTGCTGGATGCAGCAAGCGCCTCGACGGTCGCGAGATCGCCGCTGGCGATGGCGGCGACAAACTTGTTGCCGTTGGTCTTCAGCAGCTTCTGCACGCCCTTGATGGTATAGCCGTGATCGTAGAGCAGATGCCGGATGCCCTTGAGGAGATCGACGTCTTCGGGCCGGTAGTAGCGCCGACCGCCGCCGCGCTTCATCGGCTTGATCTGCTGGAAACGGGTTTCCCAGAAGCGCAGAACGTGCTGCGGCAGATCGAGATCGTCAGCGACCTCGCTGATGGTGCGGAATGCGTCCGGGCTCTTTTCCATGTGGTTCCCAATCCATGTCACGCGACTCATGCTCGCGAGCAGCAATGAACCGATATCATACCGATGATGGCACGAATCGGACCCATTTCAACGGCTTATGGATGGGTTTTCAACCACATTTGTGGCCGACGCCATGACGTCACGCCACGGGCGATACCGGCTTCTGCTTGGCTCTGCGGCTGAGATGGGCCTTCAGCACGCGCTGCTTGAGCACGTTGGACGCCTTGAAGGTCATCACGCGACGGGGCGAGATCGGCACTTCCTCGCCGGTCTTCGGGTTTCGCCCGATGCGCTCATTCTTGTCGCGGACCTGGAAGGTCGCGAAAGAAGACAGCTTCACACTCTCGCCACGCACGATTGCGTTGCATATTTCGTCAATGACGGTTTCCACCAACTCGGCAGACTCTGTCCGTGACAGACCCACCTTGCGAAATACCGACTCAGCCAAGTCCGCCCGTGTTACTGTTTTTCCGCTCATCTTCCCCCACCAACGTCTGGTACGCCGATCAGCGACCGAAGACTATTGCCCTTACCTTTTGCGGTCAAGCGTCTGTTGCTTAAGCAATTTCTTTACCAGCGGAGGAGCACGGAGCCCCAGGTGAAGCCACCGCCCATGGCCTCGAGCAGCACAAGGTCACCCTTCTTGATTCGGCCGTCGCCAGCCGCCGCGTTCAACGCCAGCGGAATGGAGGCAGCCGAGGTGTTGCCATGCAGGTCGACCGTCACCACAACCTTGTCGAGAGGGATGCCGAGCTTCTTGGCGGAGCCGTCGATAATGCGCCGGTTGGCCTGGTGCGGCACCAGCCAGTCCAGATCTTCTGCGGTCGTTCCAGTCGCCTCGAACGCCGCCTCGATCACGTCGGTAATCATGCCGACTGCATGCTTGAATACTTCGCGGCCTTCCATCTTGAGATGGCCGACTGTGCCCGTCGTCGACGGGCCGCCATCGACATAGAGCTTGTCGCGATGGGCACCATCGGAGCGAAGCTTGGCTGTCAGCACCCCACGGTCGGCATTCGTGCCCTCGCCCTCCTGGGCCTCCAGAATGATGGCGCCGGCGCCATCGCCGAAGAGCACGCAAGTCGTCCGGTCGGTCCAGTCGAGAATGCGGGAGAATGTTTCCGCGCCAATCACCAGCACGCGCTTGGTAAGCCCGCCGCGGATGTAAGCGTCGGCGGTCGTCACCGCATAGACGAAACCGGAACAGACTGCCTGCATATCGAAGGCAGCGCCATGGCGCATGCCGAGGCGGTCCTGGATGTTGACGGCGGTGGCCGGGAACGTGTTGTCCGGCGTCGAGGTCGCCAGGATGATTAGATCGATATCGTCGGGCGTAAGCCCGGCATTGGCGAGCGCCGCACGGGCAGCCCCTTCACCGAGTGACGCGGTCGTTTCACCCTCGCCGGCGATGTAGCGCTGCCGGATACCAGTGCGCTGCACGATCCACTCATCGGACGTATCAACCTTGGATTCCAGCTCCTGATTGGTGACAACGCGCTTCGGCAAAGCTGCGCCGAAGCCGCGAACGACGGAACGGATCATTTATTCAAACCTCATCATTCATGCCGGCGGAAAGAGCCTGTGGCGGTTCGGCGCCATGGTACTTTGCCAGATCGAGCTCGATCTTCGACTTCAGGCCATTCTTCACCATGTCGTAGCCGACATCGATTGCGGCTGCGAAACCCTCAGCGTCGGCACCACCATGGCTCTTGATCACGACGCCATTGAGGCCGAGGAATACACCGCCATTGACCTTCCGGGGGTCCATCTTCTCACGCAACCGGTCGAATGCACCTTTCGCCAGGATGTAGCCGATCTTGGCAAGCAGGGTGCGCGACATTGCGGCGCGGAGATATTCGGCAATCTGGCGCGCGGTACCTTCGGCAGCCTTCAGCGCGATATTGCCGGAAAAGCCTTCGGTCACGACGACGTCAACCGTTCCGCGGCCGATGTCATTGCCCTCGACGAAGCCGTAGTAGTCGAAGCCATCAATGTTGGCCTCACGGATCAGGCGGCCGGCTTCCTTGACCTCTTCCTGTCCCTTGATTTCCTCGACCCCGACATTGAGAAGACCGACCGTCGGCCGTTCGATCTCAAAGAGTGCGCGCGCCATGGCGCCGCCCATCAGCGCGAAGTCCATCAGTTGCTGGGCATCCGCACCGATCGTCGCCCCGACGTCGAGCACGATGCTCTCGCCCTTCAGCGTAGGCCAGATGGCAGCAATCGCCGGACGCTGGATTCCCTGCATCGTGCGCAGACAGAAGACCGACATGGCCATGAGCGCGCCGGTGTTTCCGGCCGAAACGACGACATCTGCCTCGCCGGCATTGATCGCGTCGATCGCCTTCCACATGCTCGATTTACCGCGGCCGCGGCGAAGCGCCTGGCTCGGCTTCTCATCCATCGCGACCGCAATTTCGCAATCAAAAAAAGTGCTGTTGGCCTTGAGCTTCGGATACTTCTCCAGGAGGTCCGCGCATTGCGCTTCGATTCCGAACAACACGAACTTGATGTCCGGATGACGTTCGAGCGCTCTTGCGGCGCCCGGGATGACGACTTCGGGACCATAGTCGCCACCCATCACGTCAAGTGAAATTCTGACCACGCGTGTCTTATCCTTCATTTCTGCCACACAACACGTGCCGTCGTGGCGCACTCTTCTCGGACGCGATGACGAAACATATTGCTTCTGACGCTTGAGCCAAGCACGCGGCAGATCGCTTCACGGCTCTTTCGGCCGGTTTGGGGCCAAAATACTGCTTTTCCTTTGCGTGACAACCGAATTGTAGAGGAGGCTTTCGCAGCCTCAGTCCTTTTTCCAGTCCTTCAGAACGGCAAACGGGTTCGGCTTCTTGTCGTCAGCTGCCGTACTCTCGATGCGCGCCCCGAAACTCGCGCCTGGCTTGCGCGGGTAAGGGTCGATGGCGAGCGCCACCTGCTCGCTGACGACGACGCCGGCATCGACCGTGTCACCCGTGAAGGTGTCGGGAATGTCCGGTCCATCCGGATCGAGAATCATCTCGCCGCCGTCATTGCTCGCCTGGCGAGCAAGCCGCGACCCTTCGGGCACCAGAATCGCTTCGACAGGCTCATGGATATCGGCCTCGACAGGCTCGAGCGTCACCACACAGCTTTGCACAATGCGGGCCGTGACCTCACCCTTGATCTTGATGCCGTCCTTCTTCCAGCGCGCAATCTGCAGTTCTGCGCTGAGCGAGAGCACATCGCTGACGCCCCAGAGCTTTGCCAGTGCCGCCCTTTCCCGCTCGTTCGCGGAAAGATGCACGCTGACAGCGTTCGCCGAGATATGCCCCACCTTCACCGGATAGGAGAAGGCCGGTTGGCTATCGTCTTTCATGATCGGATCCTTCCTCGCCAGGGCGAATGATGCCGCCCAGTCGCGAATGCAGCTGCCGCCCGAGTTTCCGGCTCGCGACGCTGCTATCTCTTGTAATCGCTCAATTAAACGCCAGCGGACGGAATCTGCAACTGACCGGCCTCGACAACCTCTTCGGCAATGTCGGCGAGCTGCGCATCGACGCTCAGCAGATAGGCGGCGAGCGCCTCCATCGAGGGCGCTGCATCGCCGCCCTCCGGATGGACGTTGCGCTTGAGTGCCGCTGCCAGGCCCGCCGTGTCCTTCGCCTCCAGCGCTGCCGCATAGGATTCGAGGCGACCGTAGTACATGCCGGCCAGTTTCTTCATCTTCTTCGGAACGCCGGCATCGCCCACGCCGAGTTCGCGGATCGAGTGATCGACGTCCTCGAAGAAAGCGTCGATGATCTCCTGGGCGATTTCCTGGCCGGGCCTGGCCGAAGCACGGGTGCGGCGGAAGTAGAGGATCAGCATCGCCGACAGCATCTCGAACCGCCCCATGACCGTGTCCGGCACATCGAGGTCGGTGTAGAGGTAAGGTTGGCGCGCGGCCGACGTCAGCAGTGCATACTGACGCTCGACAATCACGGTGTTGCCGCTTTTTCTTTTGAACAGTCCAAAAATCATCACAAAGCTCGGGCTTGGCTTTCTCGAAATGCGCGCAAGCGCCCATCCCGTTGTTGCATGACAGCCGAAGCTGGTTTACCGAAGCAGGCACGAATTGCAATGGCGGATCTGCCATCGTTTCTCCAAGGGGAGCTGTCGTTGACGAAGCGGTATTTGAGAAAAAACTTTAAAACCCTCGGCCGCGTGGCGGTCGTAGCTACCATCGCCGGTCTCACCCTTTCAGCCTGCCAGTCCGCCAATGTCGGCGAAGTCCTTCATCAGGGTTACGTGGTTGACCAGGAAACGCTCAACCTTGTCCCGGTCGGCTCCAGCCGCGAGCAGGTATTGCTGTCGCTCGGCACACCGTCGACGACCGCGACCTTCGACAACGAAGTGTTCTACTACATTTCGCAGACCCGCAAGCGCCCTGTCGCCTTCATGAAGCCTCAGCTCGTCGACCAGTCGATCCTTGCTGTTTACTTCGACAAGGAAGGCACCGTCAGCCAGCTCGCACACTATACGCTGAAGGATGGCAAGGTGTTCGACATGCTGTCGCGCACGACGCCGACCGGCGGCAAGGAAACAAGCTTCCTCGGCCAGCTGCTGAGCGGACCCGGTGCCGGACAGGCTGCCGCAAAGAGCCTGTTCAAGGACTTCGGCAGCAAGTAGTTCATCCATCCCAAAGCAAAAGGCCCGCGGAAGTCGCTTCCGCGGGCCTTTTTCGTTTCAGCGATGCGATCAGGCGAGGATGGCCAGAAGCAGCAGCGCCACGATGTTGGTGATCTTGATTGCCGGGTTCACCGCCGGACCGGCCGTATCCTTGTAGGGATCGCCCACCGTGTCGCCGGTGACGGACGCCTTATGCGCATCCGAGCCCTTGAGATGACGTTCGCCATTCTTGTCGACGAAGCCATCCTCGAAGCTCTTCTTGGCATTGTCCCACGCGCCGCCGCCCGACGTCATCGAGATCGCCACGAAGAGGCCGTTGACGATGACGCCGAGAAGCGATGCGCCGAGTGCTGCGAAGGCCGAGGCCTTGGAACCCGACAGCAGGAGCACGCCGAAGTAGACGACGACAGGTGCAAGCACCGGCAGCAGCGAGGGAACGACCATTTCGCGGATCGCCGCCTTCGTCAGCAGGTCGACGGCACGGCCATAGTCCGGCCGCTCAGTGCCTTGCATGATGCCGGGCTTTTCGCGGAACTGGCGACGAACTTCCTCGACGATGGACCCGGCCGCACGGCCGACCGCCGTCATCGCGATACCTCCAAAGAGGTAGGGGATGAGGCCGCCGAAGATCAATCCGGCCACGACGTAGGGGTTGGAGAGATCGAAGGAGATCTGCCCGACATCGGCGAAGTACGGATACTTGTCGCCATTGGCGGCGAAGTAGCTGAGGTCGTTCGAGTAGGCCGCGAAGAGCACCAGCGCGCCGAGACCGGCCGAACCGATCGCGTAACCCTTGGTGACGGCCTTGGTGGTGTTGCCGACGGCGTCGAGCGCGTCCGTCGACTTGCGCACTTCCGGCGGCAGGTGCGACATTTCCGCGATGCCGCCGGCGTTGTCGGTTACCGGTCCGAACGCATCGAGCGCCACGATCATGCCGGCAAGGCCGAGCATGGCGGTGACGGCAATGCCCGTGCCGAAGAGGCCGGCGAGCTGGTAGGTGGAGATGATGCCGCCGACGATGACGATCGCCGGCAGGGCCGTCGATTCCAGCGAAACCGCGAGCCCCTGGATCACGTTGGTGCCGTGACCGGTGACCGAAGCCTGGGCGATTGAGTTCACCGGCCGCTTGTTGGTGCCGGTATAGTACTCGGTGATCACCACGATCAGAGCCGTGACGACCAAGCCGAGGATGCCGCAAAGGAACAGGTTCCAGCCGGTAATGTCCTTGCCTGCGACGGTGCCGATCGTGCCCCATCCGATGGTGAACGACGTAGCGGCGCCGAGACCGAGGATCGACAGGACGCCGGTCACGATCAGGCCCCGGTAGAGGGCACCCATGATCGAGTTGTTGGTGCCGAGCTTCACGAAGAAGGTGCCAACGATCGAAGTAACGATGCAGGCTGCGCAGATCGCCAGCGGGTAGACCATCACAGTCGCCAGGATCGGCGTGCCACCGAAGAAGATCGCCGCCAATACCATGGTCGCGACGACGGATACGGCATAGGTTTCAAACAGGTCAGCGGCCATGCCGGCGCAATCGCCGACATTGTCGCCGACGTTGTCGGCGATCGTCGCCGGGTTGCGCGGATCATCCTCCGGAATCCCGGCTTCCACCTTGCCGACGAGGTCGCCGCCGACGTCTGCGCCCTTGGTGAAGATACCTCCGCCGAGACGAGCAAAGATCGAAATCAGCGAAGCGCCGAAACCGAGCGCGACCAGCGCATCGATGACTTCGCGCGACGCGGGCTCATGCCCGAGGCCGGCGGTGAGCACGACGTAGTAGACGGAGACGCCGAGAAGCGCCAGGCCCGCTACGAGAAGGCCGGTAATCGCCCCGGATTTGAATGCAATGTCGAGGCCGGAGGCAAGACTGACGGAAGCCGCCTGGGCGGTGCGGACGTTCGCCCGAACAGAAACATGCATGCCGATGAAGCCCGCAGCACCCGAAAGGATCGCACCGACCAGAAAGCCGAAAGCGGCAGCGGGAGAAAGAAGTACCCAAGCGGCGATGAAAACGACGACGCCGACGATGGCAATGGTCTTGTATTGACGCGTGAGATAGGCCTGCGCCCCTTCACGAATGTAGCCTGCGATTTCTTGCATGCGGGCGTTCCCCTGGTCGGCGGCCAGCACCGACTGTGTTGCCCAGATGGCATAAGCCACCGCGAGCAACCCGCATGCGATAACGCCCAATAAAATGGTCATTTCGCATTACCCTCCGTTACAACCCGCAGACTCACTCCCGGCCACGGGCCCCTCAAAACCGCGAATCACGCGCCACCTCCTCAAGCAGCGCCCCCCACGGCGCGGCCAGAGTGCGGTTGCAACGGGAGATCGTCAAGCCCCGGAAAACGCCAGTGATAAGGCGCTCCGACGACTTTGAATGTCAGGAGGAAAGGACTTAGACGGCGGCGTTCCGCGGCGCACGCTTCAATAGCAGCAGAAGCACGAGGCAGACGATGGTGACCGGCCAGACGACCGCGTTCAGCATGTCCCACCCATAGACCGAAAGCACCTTGCCCGAGGCAAAGGACGACAGCGCCACGGTCGTGAACAGGATGATGTCATGGAAGGCCTGGACCTTGTCGGCTTCCTGCGGGCGATAGCTGCTCGCAACAATCGCCGTCGAGCCGATGAAGCCGAAGTTCCAGCCGAGGCCAAGCAGCACCAGGGCGCCCCAGAAGTTCCAGAGCTCGATGCCCATATGCGCAACCGTGGCACAGGCCATCAGCAACAGCAGGCCGCAGCCGACGATACGTTCGGCGCCGAACCGGCTGATCAGCCAGCCGGTGAAGAAGCTCGGAGCAAACATCGCAAGTACGTGCCACTGGATGCCGAGCGTTGCGAGCTCGGTCGAAAACCCGCAGCCCACCACCATCTCGACCGGTGCACCGGTCATCATGAACGTCATCAGCGCGTAGCTGGAGATGCCGCAGACCATGCCGGTGGCAAAGCGCTGGTTGCGCACGATAGCGCCGAGCGGACGCACGGCCTGATCGTGATGCCCTTTCGCCATGGCGCTCGGTTCGGGCAACCGCAGGGGCGCGAAGAAGAAGGCCGCCAGCAGGCTGATCGGCAGCAGCACGACGAAAGCGCCGGCAAAGGATACCGGTGCAAACAGGTCACCGGCAAAGATCACGATCTGCGGGCCGAGCACAGCGGAAACGATACCGCCCCCCAGGATCAAAGAGATCGCCTTGGGCTTGTAGAAGGACGGGGAAGCATCGGCGGCGGCGAAGCGCAGCTTCTGCGTGAAGCCGTTCGAAGAGCCGAGCATCGCGAGAGCGAAGGCGAAGAGCCAGAAGCTTTCGCGGAAAAGTGCGACGGCGGCGAGCGCCGCACCTGCGGCGGCGATCCCCGTCCCGGTCATGAACGCAAAACGGCGACCAATCAGGCGCGAGAGCATCGCTACCAGCACGACGCCGAGCGCCATGCCGACGTTAAAGGCCGTGAGCGGTGCGGTCGCCAGCGACTTGTCTTCCGCCAGCAATTGATAGCCGGCAACCCCGCCGATGGAGAAGCAGATCGGCCCGACGACGCCGAGGATGGCCTGTGCGGCAGTCAGATGGAAAACATTGCGGCGCGCTTCGCGAAGGGTGGCCCCCATGTCATCCGCAGCAACCGCAACCATTGTTCTACTTCCTGAACTCGCTACGGACCTGCTTGGCGATGCGGTCGAGAACGGCATTGACGAGCTTCGGCTCGTCATCCTCGAAGAAGGCCTTGGCGATCTCGACATATTCGGTGACGATGACCGGAACCGGCACGTCCTTGCGCTCCAGCATCTCGAAGGTGCCGGCGCGCAGGATGGCGCGGACTGTGGAATCGAGCCGCGACAGCGCCCAATCGTCCTGCAGCGCCGAACCAATCAACGGATCGAGCTTGCGCTGATCGCGCACGACGCCGGCGACGATCGAGCGGAACCAGGAGGCGTCCGCCTTCAGATAGGTGTCGCCGTCGACGTCCTGGCCGAGGCGATGGGCTTCGTATTCGGCGACCACTTCGAGCACGCCGGTACCACCAATATCCATCTGATAGAGTGCCTGCACGGCGGCAAGGCGCGCTGCGCCGCGCTGGTTGACCTGCTTCAGCGGCTGATCCGAGGGTGTCTTCGTCACTTTTCCGTGCCCAGTTTCTTCTTCAATTCAATCATGGTGAGGGCCGCGCGTGCAGCAAACCCACCCTTGTCACCTTCCGACCGGCGGGCACGCGCCCAGGCCTGATCGTCATTCTCGACCGTCAGGATACCATTGCCAATGGCGAGGCTTTCGCTCACGGCGAGATCCATGATGGCCCGCGAAGATTCATTCGCGACGATATCGAAATGATAGGTCTCGCCGCGGATCACCATGCCGAGCGCGACGAAGCCATCATACTCCGTGCCGCCCTCGTCCGCACCGTCAAGCGCCATGGCGATAGCCGGCGGGATTTCGAGCGCACCCGGAACCGTCACGATATCATAGGTGGCCCCGGCTGCGTCCAGTGCATGCTTGGCACCATCGAGCAATGCATCGGCCATATCGTCATAGAAACGCGCTTCCACAATCAGAATGTGGGCTGCCGTGGTCTCTGCCATGGATCACCTGTCTTTGAGAGTTCGTCGCCGGATGCGACCGGCAGGCGGCGGTAAAACCATGCCCGGCGCCGAATGGCAAGCAAATTCCGCCGCAGACGGCCTTTTGCCGCGCTGGATGGCGCCAGAATACCACGCCCGAAGGGCCATCTTTGCCGTTCGGGCTTGGAACACAATCGCATGGTTGCTTGAGGTTTGCAGTGCAGAACAGCAAGCTCAGGTACCAGGTAGCAATTCAATGAGGCATCCGCATGTTTGAGACCCGGTCGACGATCCGCCTCCCCCGCACCCCTCAAGCGGTCGTCTTCGAAATGGATGGGCTGCTCTTCGATACGGAGACGCTTGCCCGCGACGCCATGATGCGAACTGCACCGGATTTCGGTTACGAAATGCCCGTCTCGCTCTATCTCGACATGATCGGCCTTCCGGGCGACGCGACGCGGTCCGTGCTGAGACAGCATTTCGGCGAAGCGTTCGATGCCGACAAATTCTGGGACCGTGCAGCGGCCCATTTCGAAATGCTGGTAGCCACCGAACTCCGTTTGAAACCGGGAGTGACCGAACTCGTCGGCCTGCTGGAAGAAATGGGACTGCGCTTTGCGATCGCCACATCGTCGCGACACGACGACGTCCAGCGCAATCTCGGGGCACTCGCCTTGATAGACCGCTTCCCGACCGTCGTTGCCTATGGCGACTATGCCCGTGGAAAGCCACATCCGGATCCGTTCCTGACGGCAGCAAAACGGCTCGCCGTAGCACCGGAATTCTGCCTCGCTTTGGAGGACAGCCATAACGGCGTGCACTGGGGACATCTGCCGGCATGATGACAGTGATGGTTCACGACCTGTTGCCGCCAACGGAAGACGTCAGGGCCATCTGCATCGGCATCGCCAACAGCCTCCACGACGTCAGCGAAGCGCTCAAGGCGACACAGCGACAAGCAAACGACGCGCCGCGTTCATCGTCATAGGATTGCAAAATCGAGACACAATCAACGTGACGTTTATCAGATTTCAACGCTTGTCGGTTGACGATCCGCTGATCACAGGACACGGATAGAGACGGACCGTCGATGCTTCTCGAGGCGCTGGCGGCACCAGGGAGGAAGACATGACGGAAACACGAAAACCGATCGTCAACCCGAAGACGCTCGACCTCGACCACTGGACGAAGGGCGAACTATTCGAATCGCGCGACGTCTCTTTTGGAGCGCTGCTGGGCCTCAAGGATCTCGGCATCGGCTACGGCGAAGTGCCGCCCGGCAAATCCGGCTGTCCGTTTCATAATCACCACGTCGAGGAAGAGCTCTTCATTATCCTCGAAGGCGAAGGCACGTACCGTTTCGGCAGCGAGCGTTATTCGGTGGGCCCGGGTGATATCCTGGGCGCACCCACGGGTGGGCCCGAAACGGCACATCACCTGATCAACACCGGCACGGTGCCACTCAAATACCTGTCGATCTCGACCCTCGCGGCAACCGAGATCTGCGAATATCCCGATTCCGGTAAGTTTCTCGCCAAGACGCGCACGCCCGGCGGCGAACGACATTTCCGTTTCATCGGCCGCGCGGAAAGCACCGTCGACTATTGGGACGGCGAGCCCGGCGTCTGAGTTCACCGCAGCATAGGATCGAACATGTATAGCGTGCCTATCATCGAGACTGATCGCCTCATCCTGCGCCCCTATCGCCGTGACGACTTCCCCTCTTACGCTGCGCTGTTCGGCGATGCCGAGGTTATCCGTTACGTCGGCGGGGTGCCGTTTACGCGCGAACAATCCTGGACCCGTTTCCTGCGCCAGGTCGGCATGTGGCACTATTTCGGCTTCGGCTTCTTTGCCATCCAGGACCGGGAGACAGGCACCTTTCTTGGCGAAGCCGGGTTCCACGACGTGCACCGGGCCATCACGCCGTCGCTCGAAGGGACGATGGAAACCGGATGGGCGCTGTCGCCAAAGGCTCATGGCCGAGGCCTGGCAACCGAGGCCGTCAGTGCTGCGCTCAAATGGGCCGATCAGCAGTTTCCGACACTGCGGAAGACCTGCATCATCGACATCGGCAACCACGCCTCCATCCGTGTCGCGGAAAAGCACGGCTTCCAGGAGTTCTGGCGAACGACCTATCACGGCAATCACGTGATCATGTTCGAACGCCATCAGAAAGCATCGGCCTCGACCACGAGGAACATGCGTGCGCACTCCGAAACATGAACAATTTTTAATTGTTTTGCGGCCCCAGGTGCCACGGAAACGGCCAGATTCCAGCCCAGTTTCCTAGGCGTTGGCACGACGCGCCCCCGCCCCAAGCCGAGGAAACGCCGCCCCAATCAGTCGAAACAGTCCGGCACGTCCTGCTGCGGGTTACGCAACCCGCAAGCGACATCTGCTGGCCGCTGCGGCACGAAATGGAGATCGGCCTCCGAGACCCCTGAGGGTCCCGCGTTCGGGTAGGAGGCCGACGGTCACGCTGTCGCAAGCAACCTAGGAGCATGACCATGAACCGCATAGCCAAGCTTTCCGTCATCGCTGCTCTCTCCGCCCTTTCCTTCGGGGGCGTCTCCTTCGCGGCAGGCACCGCGATGAACTGGCCGGCGCATATCGATCAGACCGTACGTCAGTTCAAGGGAAACCACTTCAACATCGTTGACGTCGACACGCTCAAGGAATCGAGCGAGACACGGACCTGGCTCAAGGAAGCCACGCCGAAGCAAGTCTCGGCCTTGCACGCCGCGGTCCACGCCAACAAGCCGCTGGCCGCCAAGCTGAAGGGCCAGAACGTCGAGATAAGCAACATCGCCGGTGCGGAACAGGCGGCCGATGGCAGCCTGACCTTCTATCTGCGCTGAGCCTCAAATCACCCTCCCAAAACGCCACCGCCCCCAGTCGGGGGCGGTTTGCTTTCGAGATGGCCCCGGCAAGACCTTCAGACGTTTCTCACGCCGGCTTGGGTGCCGGAAACTCGGCCAACCGCGCTGCATAACGGGCCATGGTGTCGACTTCGAAGTTCACAAAATCGCCCGCCTTGCGCTCTCCCCAGGTCGTGACCTCAAGCGAATGGCGGATGAGCAGCACGTCGAATTCTGCGCCGTCGACCTTGTTGACCGTCAGCGACGTGCCATCGAGCGCGACGGAGCCCTTCGGAGCAACGAACTTTGCCAGATGCTCGGGGGCCCGCAACCGGAAGCGCACCGCGTCGCCTTCCGGCTCGACCGAGAGGATTTCCGCCTTGTCGTCGACGTGACCGGAGACCAGGTGACCGCCAAGTTCATCGCCGATCTTCAGCGACCGCTCGAGGTTGATCCGCGTGCCCTTCGCCCACCCCGCGATCGTCGTCAACCGCAGTGCCTCTTCCCAGGCTTCGACCTCGAACCAGCGCTCGTTGCTGCCGGCGTCAGGAAGGGCAGTCACCGTCAGGCACACGCCGGAATGGGCGATCGAAGCCCCCATGTCGATGGTCTTCGGATCATAGCTCGTGGCAACGCGCAGCTTGATGCCTTCCTTGAGCGGGGTGACGGCATCGACGGTGCCGATATCGGTAACAATACCTGTGAACATTAGCTCTCTCTTTCGTATTCCTCGAACAGATCGTCGCCATACCGTGCCTCGGCGATGCGTCGGTAGCCTGTCGGCACGGACCTACGGTCAAATGGGGATGCGATGCCGTTTTCGCCAATCGTCCCAGGCCCGGTGTAGAGCTGGATACGATCGACGAGGCCCGCATCGAGAAACGCACGCGCCGCGACAGCTCCGCCTTCGACCATCAGCGAGGAGAGGCCACGGGAAGCAAGGGCCGCCAGCAGGTCGGCAATCGAACCGGCCTCGAGCACCTCGACGCCGGCAGCCTCCAGGGCTGCCTTGCGTGCGGTGCGGCCATCGTCGGTGTCCGCATCGCCGGATTCATCACTCGATACCACGATCACCGGGACATCCCGCGCCGTTCGCGCCAGCTTCGAAAAAAGCGGCAGGTCGAGGCGGCGATCAAGCACGATGCGTAGCGGCGAACGATGTTCGAGCCCCGGCAACCGCACGGTCAATTCGGGATCGTCGGCCGTCGCCGTGCCGATGCCGACCAGGATCGCATCGGTCTCGGCTCTCAGCATCTGCACCTGGCCGCGCGAGATGGGGCCGGTAATCCGCACCTGCCCCTCCCCCTTCCGGCCGATCATGCCATCAGCGGAAACGGCAAGCTTGAGAGTCACATAGGGCCGCCGGCTGACCTGACGCATGAGATAAGCTTCAAGTGCGTGCTGTCCGTCTTCCGCAAGGACACCGATATCGACGGTGATGCCGGCGTCACGCAGCCGCACGACACCACGCCCGGCGACGCGCTCGTCCGGGTCGAGGATCGCGATCACCACGCGGGAAACGCCGGATGCGACAAGCGCGTCGGCGCAAGGCGGCGTCTTACCGTGATGCGAGCAGGGCTCCAGTGTCACGTAGGCGGTCGCGCCCCTCGCCTCCTCGCCCGCTTCGGCAAGCGCCTGAGTTTCGGCATGCGGACGGCCGCTTCGCGCCGTCACAGCGCGGCCGACGATGACGCCGTCCTTGACGATGACGCAGGCGACGGAAGGATTGGTGGATGTCTGTCCGAGATGATGGCGGGCCAGCCTCAGCGCCGCGGCCATGAACCTCTCGTCTTCACGGTTGGGCGCTGTCATGGCTCTATCCAGCGTGAGCTACTCGCCGGGATCGCGCGCGATCTTGGCGCTGATCTCGGTGATGACCTTCTCGAAATCCTCGGCATGCGAGAAATCGCGATAAACCGAAGCGTAGCGCACGAAGGCAACGTCATCGAGGCTCTTCAGCGCTTCGAGCACCTGCAGGCCGATTTCCTCCGAGGGGATCTCGGTCTCGCCGGAGCTTTCGAGGCGACGCACGATGCCGGAAACAGCCCGCTCGATTCGGTCCCGGTCGACCGGACGCTTCCGCAGTGCGATCTCGAAGGACCGCAAAAGTTTGTCCCGGTCGAAAGGAACCTTCCGACCGGTCTTCTTGATGATCATCAACTCACGCAACTGCACCCGTTCGAAGGTCGTGAAACGACCTCCGCAATCCGGACAAATCCGGCGGCGGCGAATGGCATTCCCGTCCTCTGCCGGACGGGAATCCTTCACCTGACTGTCTTCAGAACCGCAATAGGGGCAGCGCATGGGCGAACGATCACATGTAGCCGTACATCGGGAAACGGTCGGTCAGCTTGACGACCTTTTCACGAACACCCGCCTCGACGGCGGCATTGCCCTCGTCGGAGTTGGCGACCTTCAGGCCGTCGAGGACCTCGACGATCAGCTCGCCGATTTCCTTGAACTCGGCTTCCTTAAAGCCGCGGGTCGTGCCGGCAGGCGTGCCGAGACGGACGCCCGAGGTGACAAAGGGCTTCTCAGGATCGAACGGAATGCCGTTCTTGTTGCAGGTGATGAAGGCGCGGCCGAGAGCGGCTTCTGCGCGCTTGCCCGTCGCGTTCTTCTTGCGCAGGTCGACCAGCATCAGGTGGTTGTCGGTGCCACCGGATACGATATCGAGGCCGTTGGCCTTCAGCGTTTCGGAAAGCGTGCGGGCGTTCTTGACGATCTGGGCCGCATAGTCCTTGAACGACGGCTGCAGCGCTTCGCCGAACGCAACCGCCTTCGCAGCGATGACGTGCATCAGCGGACCGCCCTGGAGGCCCGGGAAGACGGCCGAGTTGATCTTCTTGGCGATATCTTCGTCGTTGGTCAGAACCATGCCGCCGCGCGGACCACGGAGCGACTTATGCGTCGTGGTCGTGGCAACGTGGCAGTGCGGGAACGGCGACGGATGCTGGCCACCGGCAACGAGGCCGGCGATGTGGGCCATGTCGACCATCAGCCAGGCGCCGACTTCGTCAGCAATCTCGCGGAAGCGCTTCCAGTCCCAGATGCGCGAATAGGCGGTGCCGCCGGCGATGATGAGCTTCGGCTTGTGCTTGCGTGCCTGCTCGGCAACATTGTCCATGTCGAGCAGGTGATCGTCTTCACGCACGCCGTAGGAAACGACGTTGAACCACTTGCCGGACATGTTGACCGGCGATCCGTGCGTCAGGTGACCGCCCGAATTGAGGTCGAGGCCCATGAAGGTGTCGCCGGGCTGCAAGAGCGCCAGGAACACGGCCTGGTTCATCTGCGAACCGGAGTTCGGCTGAACGTTGGCGAAGTTGACGCCGAACAGCTTCTTGGCACGTTCGATCGCCAGTTCCTCGGCGATGTCGACGAACTGGCAGCCGCCGTAGTAGCGCTTGCCCGGATAGCCCTCGGCGTATTTGTTGGTCATGATCGAGCCCTGGGCTTCGAGCACGGCGCGGGAAACGATGTTCTCGGAGGCGATCAGCTCGATCTCGTGGCGCTGACGACCCAGCTCCTTCTCGATCGCACCAAAGATGTCCGGATCGCTGTCGGCCAGAGAGCGGGTGAAGAAGGCGTCATTGGTCTGTTCAGGCATCGGCGCGAGGCTCCTCTCAAGGGTGGCAGTTCTTTAACTTCCTCGCACGGAGAGAGCAATATCCGCTGTGCGGTTTGCGTCATTTCCCCTATCTGCCGCGCCGAAATATCGCGGGGTCCGGCGCACGAAAAAGCCGCGCTCCCGGGGAGAGCGCGGCTTTTCGATCTCGTGTCGCAAATCTGCTTATTGCGGCAGTGCGTCCTGGTCGACCGAACCGGCGGACTGCTCGACGCCATAGGGGGTCTGAAGCGCCAGTTCGGTAGCGCCGTCGCGCTGGTAGATGTCGTCGCGGAACTGGACCACCCCGTCCTTGGCGGACCAAGCCGTGATGTAGGTGAAGAAGACGGGAACTTCCTCGGCGAGCGTGATCGGCGTGTTGACGCCGGTCTTGATGGTCGCCTCGATCTGCTGGCGCGACCAGCCGGGCGTTTCCTTGAGCAGCCAGGTCGAAAGGTCGCGCACGTTCTGCACGCGCACGCAACCGGACGATTCGAAGCGCATGAGCTTGTTGAACAGGCCCTGCTGCGGCGTATCGTGCATGTAGACCTGATGCTCGTTGTGGAAGTTGATCTTCGTCGACGACATCGCGTTGATCTTGCCTGGGTCCTGGCGGAACATCAGGTTCGGCGCCTTTTCGGCGTTCCAGTCGACCGTCTCCGGAGACACTTCGCCGCCGCTGCCGTCGAACAGACGGATCGAGTTGCGTGCGAGGTAGGTCGGATCCTTACGCATCAGCGGCATGATATCCTTCTGGATGATCGAACGCGGCGCGGTCCAATAGGGGTTGAGAATAACCTCGTAGATCTTCGAGTTGAGAATCGGCGACTGACGATCGATCTTGCCGACGATCGCCGTGTGGCGCAGCGCCACGCGGCCGTTCTCCACCGCTTCGATATAGGCGGCCGGAATGTTGACCATCACGTAACGGCGACCGAGATCGCCGGACATCGACTGCAGACGCACCAGGTTGGTCTGGAGCTGGCCGAGGCGGGTGTTGGCGTCGACGTTGATTGCCTTCAGTGTGTATTCGCCGATAACGCCATCCGGCGGCAGGCCATGGCGCGCCTGGAAGCGCTTGACGGCGCCTTCGACGTAGCTGTCAAAGGACGAGGAAACGCCGGCCGAACGCGGTAGATCGCCGGAAACCATCAGGCGCTGGCGGAGCTGCTGTACCGAGGGATCGGTAACGCCGAGCTCGAGCTTGACGCTGGTCTGGACCGTCGGCCAACCACCTTGAGAAACGATGTTCTGGTAGTCGAAAATCGCCTGCTGCACGTGGGCGATCGTCTCCGGACCGAAGACAGGCGTATTCGAAACGACCGTCGTCGCGGTACGCGATGCCCCTTTTGCGTCAAACTGGTCGTCCCAGGAGCCGCGGCGAGGCGAATTGATGATCTCGTTCAGGGCATCCTGTGCGCTTGCCGCGCCGGCGACTGCCACAGCGCCGAAGGTTGCTGCCGAGCGCAGAAAGGCGCGGCGCGAGAATGCATCAATTCCATTCTTTTTCGACATATTCCTACCATCCCAATGCGTTGGCACGCGCCCTATGCGCTGAAACGCACGCTGCCGGAGCCCTAACACGATCGTGGTTAACAAAGGTCAACCAACGAGCCACCCTGCCCTCACATGATTTCACGATACCGCGAGTGAGGACCCTCATCCGGCAGGCGAAACGCGAAACGAATCCACACGTCAGAAAACACGTGGCCGCACCTACCGCATGTCGTCGTCGCTGTCACAGCAATATGGCCAATTCGTGTCTCGGCGAGGCTGAACCGCGACATGGCACGCCTTTTGCTTTTCACCACCGCGGGCGTTTGGCGGACCAGCCTGCGGACGGCAACATTTTGATTTTCTAATATTTTCCGCTTGGAAGGCAGCCCGAACCCCGGAATGCGGCGCTGCAGCGGTGCGGCTTTTCAGCAACAGGATGGGAAGGTCGCAAATGGCAAAGGTCGGACACGCAGGGATTGCGCCCGACCCTTGAACTGGAGGTTTTGACCCGGATTACAGGCGATACATGATCGAGTCGTTCCAGAAGCGATCGAGACGCTGCAGGAGCTTGTTCATCTGGGTAAACTCGTCCGAACCGATGCCGCCGACCTTCTGGATCGAGCCGATGTGGCGCTCGTAAAGCTTGGCAACAGTTTCAGCGATGTCCTGGCCATCTTCCGTCAAGCTGATGCGGACCGAGCGACGGTCGACGCGCGAGCGCTGGTGGTTGATCAGGCCGAGATCGACAAGCTTCTTGACGTTGTAGGAAACGTTCGAGCCGAGGTAATAGCCGCGGGAGCGAAGTTCGCCGGCGGTCAGTTCCGAGTTGCCGATATTGAAGAGCAACAGGGCCTGGACGGCGTTGACGTCGCTGCGACCTTCGCGATCGAACTCGTCCTTGATGACGTCGAGCAGACGGCGATGCAGGCGCTCGACGAGGTGGAGGGATTCCATATAGAGACCGCGGATGGTTTCTTCCTGGGGGTCTCGGGGCGCAGCAACCTGCGGCTTCATCTTGGTGTTCATTTGACTGCCTCACTGTTTTGTTTGGCGGTGTCTGTTTGTCTTCCCGCCTTGAGTGAGACCCTATCGAATACGTCTAAAATTCTACTTAAACCGCAGCCTTAACAAGAGCTTGCCATTTGACGAGCCTGTCTCAGGGTGAATCAACTCTTACCTGCTTGGCCTGCCGCCAGCGCTGATAGAGCAGCGCCGCCCGGAAAAGAACGAAAGTCACGGCAACCGCCACATGCAGCACGACCAGCATTGGACGCGCGCCGAAACTGGCCGGATAGAACTCGTACATCGCGATTTCGATCGCCGCTGCGACCACCCAGACCACGGGCCCCCAGGAGACGAGCAACCAGAGGCCGAGGGCCGCAACGGGATAGACGACGGCAAGCGCGGTCGCCGCCGCACGCCATTCGGGCGTCAAGAGATCGAACCGCCCGGCACCGCCATGGGAAAAGCCGATCAGCATGGCCCAGTAGTTGAGTGCGAACCAGATGCATGAGGCGGAAACGAGACGCAGGAAGAGACCGAAGAGGATCTCGGTCAGCGAAGGTTTCAGCACATGGGCAGAATCATGAAGCATGGCCGGCAAGATAGGGCGGGTCTTCCTCATCCGCCAGCGGGATCGCAGCTTCCCCTCCCCTACCGCATCATTGAGAGAAGAAATGCCGCAGCCCGTTTCCCGGTCGCGCGGTTCCCAATTGCCGTCGGCCCATGATAAAGCGCTTGGCCAACGACGATTTTGACCGGAAAGGCGCGGGCCCAATGAACGACAGGACAAATCTTGTGGACAGGATTACCGGCCACCGCCGCATGCGCCGCAACCGCAAGGCCGACTGGACGCGACGACTGGTGCAGGAAAACCGCCTGACTGTCGACGATCTCATCTGGCCGATCTTCATCGTGCCGGGCAGCAATATCGTGGAGCCGATCGATGCCATGCCCGGCGTCAACCGGATGAGCGTCGACAAGGCCGTGGAAGCGGTCAAGGAAGCGGCCGACCTCGGCATTCCGGCGATCGCCACCTTCCCGAACGTCGACATGTCGCTGCGCGACGAGACCGGCTCCAACAGCCTTGCCGCCGATAACCTGATCAACCAGGCGACCCGCGCCTTCAAGAAGGCAGTACCCGAGATCGGCATCATCACCGACGTGGCGCTGGACCCCTTCACCAGCCATGGCCATGACGGCATCCTGCGCAACGGCGAGATCGTCAACGATGAAACCGTCGAGATGATCTCCAGGGCAGCGGTCGCCCAGGCGGATGCCGGCTCCGACATCATCGCACCCTCCGACATGATGGATGGTCGCATCGGCGCGATCCGCCAGGCGCTCGACGCAGCCGGACACCAGAATGTCGGCATCATGGCCTATGCGACGAAGTTCGCCTCAGGCTTCTACGGTCCCTATCGCGAGGCGATCGGCACCGGCGGGCTGCTGAAGGGCGACAAGAAGACCTATTACATTGACCCGGCCAACGGCACCGAGGCGATCCGCGACGCGGCCCTCGACGTCGAGGAAGGCGCCGACATGCTGATGGTGAAGCCCGGCCTTCCCTATCTCGACATCTGCTGGCGCATGAAGGAGGCATTCGGCCTGCCGGTCTTCGCCTATCAGGTTTCCGGCGAATATTCGCAGGTGAAGGCAGCCGCCGCAAACGGCTGGATCGACGGCGACAAGGTGATGCTGGAAACGCTGCTCGCCTTCAAGCGCGCCGGCTGCGACGGCATCCTCAGCTATTTCGCCGTCGAAGTGGCTCGCATCCTCGCCAAGGGCCGCTAGATCAGCAATCCGATCAAGTCTTTTCTCCTTGTTTTGGCCGGGGTGTGATCCCATATCCTCAATGGAACCAAGCGAGGCTGAAACGGATGACCATGCACAACGAAGAACTGAGGCTGCCGAGCAATGATTGGCGCGCCTATCAGGGCGTGCTGTCCCGGCGCATATTTGCCTTCCTGCTCGATTACGCCATCATCGGGCTGCTGTGGATTCCCGCGGCAGTCGTCGTCTTTTTCCTAGGCATCCTCACGCTCGGCCTTGGCTTCATGCTCTATCCGGCGCTCTTTGCGATCGTCGCGATGCTCTATTTCGGCCTGACGGTCGGCGGTCGCGAGCAGGCTTCGCCCGGCATGCGGATGATGGGCCTTGCGATCGCGCGCACCGACGGACGTCCGATGGATTTCCTGACCGCAATCGTGCATCTCGTCATCTTCTGGATCGCCAACGCCCTGCTGACGCCGCTGATCCTCCTGATCGGTCTTTTTACCGATCGAAGCCGCTTGCTGCACGACCTGCTGATCGGCACCGTCACCGTCCGCCGCGACATGTACTGACCGGAAGCGCAGACTATTGTCGACAACGCTAAAATAACTGGCCGGCGGAGGCGGAAGCTGCAAACGAGTGAGTTGACGTTTTCCATTCTTCCGCCATGCTATTGTCATGAACAACCGCGCGAAGATTGACCTCCGCACTCGATGAACACACAGACCGCACCGTCTCCGCAATTCTACCTGACTGCGCCGGCAGCCTGCCCTTATCTGCCGAACGAGATGGAGCGAAAAGTCTTCACCCACATGGTCGGCGAGCGCGCGCCGGAACTCAACGACCTCCTGACGCAGGGCGGTTTCCGCCGCTCGCAGAACATCGCCTATCGCCCGGCGTGCGAGACTTGCCGCGCCTGCATCTCGGTGCGGATCCTTGCCAACGAGTTCGCACCCAGCCGCTCGATGCGCCGGGTGCTTGCGACCAATCACGACGTGATTTCGGCCGAGTATCCGGCCGAACCTTCCAGCGAACAGTACAATCTCTTCCGCCGCTATCTCGACCGTCGCCATCAGAAGGGCGGCATGTCGGACATGTCGGTCCTCGATTATGCAATGATGGTCGAAGACACGCACGTGCACACGAAGATCATCGAGTACCGCCTGCGGGTCGAAGGCGACGGGATCAGCCAGAAGGCGCGTGGACCGCTCATCGCCGCAGCGCTGACCGATCGCATGGGCGACGGGCTTTCCATGGTCTATTCGTTCTTCGATCCCGCCCACGAAGACCGATCGCTCGGCACTTTCATGATTCTTGACCATATTCGCCRTGCCAAAGAGCGCGGCCTTCCCCACGTCTATCTTGGCTATTGGGTCAAGGGATCGCGGAAGATGGGCTATAAAACAAAGTTTTTGCCGCAAGAACACCTTATGGCCCGTGGCTGGGAACGCTATGAAGGCGGGGACACCACCCTGGAAGCCGCTCCTACGAAAACGGGTTAGAAATTGAGTTCATCTTCTGATGCCGCGATGCACCGGCGCGGCCTTGCCATCACCGGCATCGGTGGCCTTGCACTTTCCTTCGACATCCCGCTCATTCGTTCCGCCGGTGGCGACGTCTGGTCACTGCTTGCCGTGCGCAGCCTGTCGACCTTCGTCATCGCGCTTGGCACCTGGTTCGTGATCAACCGCCTCTTCGGCCGGAAGATCTCCCTTCTGCCGGGCAAGACAGGCCTCGTGGTCGGGCTGTTCTACGGCATCAATTCCTGCACGTTCCTGCTTGCCGTCTTCAACACATCGACGGCCAACGTGGTCTTCATCCTCGCCTTCACCTCGATGTTCGCCGCCATTCTTTCCTGGATCTTCCTGAAGGAACGACCATCGAACGCCACGCTCGCGACCATGCTGGTCATGGTGTTCGGCGTCGGCTTGATCGTCCAGGACGGATTGGAAAGCGGCCATCTTTTCGGTGACGCGATGGCGGCATCCTCCGCCTTCCTGCTTGCAAGCGCGATCACGATCAGCCGCGCAAGCAAACGCGACATGGCGCTCGTGCCACTGGTCACAGCGATCTTCCCGGGAGCACTTGCGCTCTTGATGCTGCCCTCTTCGGGCTTCACGATTGCGGAACCCGGCTACATCTTCTTCAACGGGCTCGTGATGATCCCGCTTGCATTCTTCTGCCTTGCGACGGGACCGCGTTACCTCTCGGCGCCGGAAGTGGGCATGTTCTATCTGCTGGAAACGATCCTCGCGCCGATCTGGGTCTGGCTGGTCTTTGCCGAAACTCCGACGACGCAGACCTTGATGGGCGGCGCGATTTTGATCTTCGCGCTCATCGGCCATTCGCTCTGGCAGATGCGCAGCAGAGCGCTCAGGGCCGCAGTGGCCTGCGCCGAGTAGCGCAACCGGTCAATTGTCGCGGCGAGGACCGGTTGGCCGGGGACGGCGCGACTTCTGATCCGTTTCGTTGCGACGGTCGCGCACCGGTGTCCGCTCGGGCACAGGCTCCGGCGCGGCGGATGCCAGCCTGGTTTCCGGCATTTGCACGCGCATCGCCCAAAGCTCGCGGTTGGTGTTGATCCAGGTGGCCGCCTCGCTCAAAGGTGCCGGATTTCCGCTCAGCGATTCGCCCTCACGGCGCCGCAGGCGCGTGATGAGCCCGGCGGCTTCCAGTAGCGCGATATGCTTCTCCAGCTCTTCGCCTCGGACCGCCACCGCCGTGGCAATGTCGGCGACGCGCGCCTCACCGGCAAACAGGATCTCGAAGAT
This sequence comes from Ensifer sp. 2TAB8, assembly GCF_052115125.1. Taxonomy (NCBI): domain Bacteria; kingdom Pseudomonadati; phylum Pseudomonadota; class Alphaproteobacteria; order Hyphomicrobiales; family Rhizobiaceae; genus Ensifer; species Ensifer sp. 2TAB8. The sequence continues at coordinate 92,190 of NZ_JBFRGB010000009.1, forward strand.
CCGCCGGCGTATCGGGCTGGCGAGCGCCAGGAGAATGTCGTCGAGGGTGCTGGCGTTCGGCATCATCTCCATCCTGTTGGATGGGCAGTGATCCACGATACGGCGACACCTTACAAGCGCCGCATTTCGCTCGGTTTCAACTGTGTTTCCAATACCTTAATGCAAAAATTCGACGCCCCGAAATGGGACACCAGCCATGCAGCCAATCGGCCGCATGGCTGGGACTTCAAGATCAGCCGCTGAACTTTCCGCTGCGCGGGAAGCCCTTCGGAACGACGCGGCCAGCCGATGCGCGGTCCGCCTGCCACTCGATCAGTTCATCCTTCGTCTTGGTGAAGACGCGGCCAGCGCTGTCTTCCCAGATGAGCCCCTCAGCGATCGTGAAGCAGCGAATGTCGGAGATGCCGCCATCCTTGTAGCGCTGCAACCGGACGCCCTTGCCGCGCGCCATTTCAGGGATCTGGACGAGCGGGAAGACGAGCATCTTGCGGTTCTCGCCGACGACAGCAACATGGTCGCCCTTGACCGGCACGACCAGCTTCGTTTCGTCCGGCATCGAGACGTTCATCACCTGCTTGCCCTTGCGAGTATTGGCGACGATGTCGCTTTCCGTCACGACGAAGCCGTTACCTGCCGCCGACGAGACGATCAGCTTGCGCGCCGGATCGTGAACAAAGGCGATCAGGACGTCCTGATCGTTCTCCATGTCGACGATGATGCGCAGCGGTTCGCCATGCCCGCGACCGCCGGGCAGCTTGTCGCCGCCAAGCGTGTAGACCTTGCCGCCGGTCGTAAAGACCAGGATCTTGTCCGTCGTCTGCGCCGGGAACGCCACCTTGAGCGCATCACCCTCCTTGAACTGGAGCGAGGACGTGTCGGAGATATGGCCCTTCAGCGCACGGATCCAGCCCTTTTCCGAGATGACGACGGTGATCGGTTCCTTTTCGATCATCGCCTGCTGGATCGCCTCCACGTCGGCTTCCGGAGCATCGGCAAACGTGCTGCGGCGCTTACCGATATCGGTCGCCTTGGCAAACTTCTTTTTGACCTCACCGATCTCCCAGGCGACGGTCTGCCACTGCTTCTCCTCGGAGGCGAGCAGCGCCTCGATTTCGGCCTTTTCCTTCGACAGGGCGTCGAATTCTGTGCGGATCTCGAACTCTTCGAGCCGGCGCAACGAGCGCAGGCGCATGTTGAGGATCGACTCGGCCTGAAGGTCCGTGAGCGAGAACCGCTCCATCATCACAGGCTTGGGCTCGTCCTCTTCGCGGATGATGCGAATGACTTCGTCGATGTTCAGATAGGCGACGAGGTAACCGCCAAGGATCTCGAGCCGGCGGTCGATCGCCGCCAGGCGATGGCGGGACCGGCGCTGCAATACCTCGCGGCGGTGCGCCAGCCATTCCGACAGCACCTCGTTGATCGCCATGACCCGCGGCACGCGCCCCATGGACAGGACGTTCATGTTGAGCGAGATGCGGCTTTCGAGCTCGGTCAGCTTGAACAGCGACTCCATCAGGATGCCGGCGTCGACCGAGCGGCTCTTCGGCACCAGTACGATGCGGACATCTTCCGCGGATTCGTCGCGAATGTCTTCGAGCAGCGGCAGTTTGCGGGCCACCAGCAGCTCGGCAATCTTTTCGATCAGGCGCGACTTCTGGACCTGGTAGGGAATTTCGGTGACGACGATCTGGTAGCCGCCACGACCAATGTCCTCCTGAACCCAGCGGGCACGGACGCGGAAGCCGCCACGGCCCGTGCGATAGGATTCGGCCATGCTTTCGCGGCTCTCGACGATCACGCCGCCGGTCGGGAAATCAGGTCCTTCGATGCCGCCCTTCTGCGGATTGGCCGGATCGTAAAGCAGATCCTCGACGCTCGCTTCCGGATGGCGGATGAGATGCAGCGCCGCATCGCACAGTTCATGCGCGTTGTGCGGCGGGATCGAGGTCGCCATGCCGACTGCAATGCCGGTTGCACCGTTTGCAAGCAGGTTCGGGAAGGCACCGGGAAGCACGGTCGGCTCCTGGTCCTCTTCGTTATAGGTGGGGCGGAAATCCACCGCGTCCTGGTCGATACCCTCAAGAAGCAGCGAACAGACGTCCGTCATCTTCGCTTCGGTGTATCGCATCGCTGCAGCGTTATCGCCGTCGATGTTGCCGAAGTTGCCCTGGCCGTCGACCAGCGGATAGCGGATCGCAAACTCCTGGGACAGGCGCACCAGCGCGTCATAGATCGAGGCGTCGCCGTGCGGGTGGAACTTACCCATGACGTCGCCGACGATGCGGGCGCATTTCTTGAACGATGAATTGGGTCTGAGACCCATCTCGCTCATCGCATGCACGATGCGGCGGTGCACGGGCTTCAACCCGTCGCGAACGTCCGGAAGCGCGCGGTGCATGATGGTCGACAAGGCATAGGCGAGATAACGCTCTTCCAGCGCCGCCTTGAGGTCAACCGGCTGAATATTGTCGTCCCCGCCTGACGGGGGATTAAGGCTTTGTCCCATAGGTCCTTGCTAGCGCAACAAACCCGGAACAGCAAGGTTTTCAGGGGATGCGATTGTGGAGAACCCCCGGCCAGCCGACAGTTGGCGCCTGAAGCGATCCGCTTGCTCCGGCGCAATGTTCGTGCAACGGTCGGGCCGCTATGCGTCTGAGGCGAGCGCTTGGTAACATCCCGGAAAGCATGCCCGGTCAGGAACATGTGCGGTTTGGCCAAGCGAATATAATTTCGCCCTGTTTCGTAATAGCTTCGGCTGCAGTTGATTTGGACGATCTGTGAGGGGGATTGCAAGACACGAACTGGCCGCCGAAAACTGCCGGATGTTGCCGTTCGCTCCCAGTTGACGCCCTCTGCCGGGACAAACCAGATTAGCCAAGCCTCATCTTCGAAACAGCTACACAATCAAAGATTTTACGAAGGAACTCGACAATGATGCACACGCGCAAGATCCGCCTGATGATGGCGAGCGCCGCGCTCCTTACTCTCGCCAGCCCGGCCTTCGCACTCGATGGCGCGGACCTGATGAAGAAGCTCGATGCGGCAACGAACGCGAACGGCACCTCCCTCACCTATGACAAGGCCGAAGTCGACGGCGACAAGGTGACGGTGACCGGCGTGCAGCTGAAGTTCGCCAGCCAGCCGGGCGAACCGACAAACCTGAAGATCGGCGATCTGACCTTTGAAGGCGTTGAGGAAACCGAGGGCGGTGGCTACTACGCCGAAACCGTAACCTTCCCGGACGTGAACCTCAGCCAGGAAGAAGGCAGCCTCTCGGTCAAGGACATCCTGCTCTCTGGCCTTACGATTCCCGCCAATGCCAAGGGCGAGACAATCAACGACATCCTTCTCTACGAAAGCGCGAGCACGGGCCCGATAACGCTCAACGCCAAGGGTAAGGAAGTATTCTCGCTCGAAAGCACCGAAGCCAACCTGGCACGCCAGGAAAATGACGCCGGCTTCGACTTCGACGCGACGGCTTCCGGCATCAAGGCAGACCTTTCTTCGGTCGAAGACGCCAAGACGAAGGACGCGATCGCAAAGCTCGGCCTCACGACCATTGACGGTGCTCTGACGATGAAGGGCAGCTGGGAAGTCGAAAGCGGCAATGTCGCCCTGGAAGAATACGCCTTCGACTTCAAGAACGTCGGCCGGCTGAACTTCGCCTTCGATATCTCCGGCTACACGCTGGGCTTCGTCAAATCTATGCAGGAAGCGATGAAGGCGGCCGAGGCCAATCCGAACAAGGAAGAGGCAAACCAGGCCATGGGCCTCGCCATGATGGGACTGGTGCAGCAACTGACCTTCAACAGCGCCGAAATCCGCTTCGACGACGCTTCCATCACCAAGAAGGCGCTGGACTATGCCGGCTCGCAGCAGGGCGTTACGGGCGATCAGATGGCGCAGTCGCTGAAGGGCCTGGTGCCGATAATGATGGCCCAGCTCAACGTGCCTGAACTGCAGAACCAGGTGTCCGCCGCCATCAACGCCTATCTCGATGGCCCGAAGAGCCTGACGATCAGCGCTGCACCGGAAAAGCCGGTTCCGTTCCCGATGATCATGGGCGCTGCCATGGGCGCGCCGAACACGATCCCGTCGGTGCTCGGCGTCAAGGTGACCGCGAACGACTGATGTATTGGCCTGCTCCCGGCGTCGCCGACTGCCGGGAACAGACGACCTCGGAACGAGTTTTGCGCGCCCACACGGGCGCGCAAGCTTTGACGGCTCCGCGGCTCAGCCGGTCTGATTTATCCGAGCCCGCAGGACCTCCGGTCCAACTTCATTCAAGCATATCTTTATTGCGCACCCGCCCGCCCCCGACAGAACAAGGGCCGTTACTACTTGCGCTCACGCGGCCGGTTGGCAGTGCACTTCTTGAAGGCGCGCGCCTTGGCTTATGCTGCCGTTGCTATTTCGACACGTTACTCATGCCACCAAGAAAATTTGGCCCCGGGTGATAGCGTTTTTTGCCAAAATCGTGCATGCCAAAATCAGGCCGTCGTTAAACCGACGTCCAGCAACTTGAGAACATTTAAAGCACACCGGGAATTCTCGGACCTCGTGCACGAAATACAAATAGATGCCTGAATATCATCGTCACGTTACGGCAGATCGGACGTAAATGCTCGCCTGGTTCCAGCAATCTGTAAATTTCAGGGAAGAATTGCTGGAGGGGAAGTTCGCTCCCGTCCGCGCCGATTACTATTCGGGTCCACCGGGGAAGCCGCTGCGGCTGCTGCTTCAGGCACGAACAGATTTCCTGTCGATCTGGCGCGCCAGTGACTATACCGAAAAGGTCTCGCAGATCCGGATCCTCGGTCGGCAGATCATCGTCGTCAACTCGCCCGATCTGATCCGACAGGTCGTCGTCAAGCGGCACGAGAACTTCGAACGCAAGAGCCCACAGATGCGCCGGGCGCTCGAGTTTCTCCTCGGAGACGGGTTGTTCATTTCCGACGGCGACACCTGGAAACAACGCCGTCCGCTGGTCGCCGATATCGTCCACGCCAAGAGAGTGCCGTCCTTCGGCCCTGTCATGGAGAAGACGACCAGCGAACTAGTCGAGCGCTGGAACGAGATGCCCGACGGAGCCGAGGTCAATGCGCTCCACGAAATGGCGGGCCTGACTGCCGAGATCATCGCGCGCAGCGTCTTCGGCAACCAGCTCGGCGACGACAGTGCGGCCGCCGTGACCGAGGGCTTTACCAGCTACCAGTCGTTGGTGGATTCCATCAACATCGGCTACTTCCTCGGCTTCGACGACGGCCTGCCCGTCCTGCGCACCCCGAGCCTGCGCCGCTCGGTCAAGCGCATCCACGGAACGATCGACAAGGTTGTGGAGGATCACCTTGCCGGCCGCGGCGACCACAATTCGATGGTCGAGCTGCTCATCCGACGACAGCAGCGAAATCCGGAGCTGAAACTCGACCTCGTCGCCTTGCGAAACGAGGCCGCGACCATCTTCATGGCCGGCCACGAGACGACGGCGGCGACACTGACATGGACCTGGTATCTACTTTCCAAGGCAGGCTGGATCGAGAAAGCCGTTCATGACGAGATCGCCAGGGTCTGCGGCGAGAGAACGCCGACGATCGACGACGTGCCGCAGCTCGAATGGTGCCGCGCCGTCATCGAGGAAACGCTGCGCCTCTACCCGCCGGTTCCGATCCTGGCGCGGCAGACCCGCGAGGCGGACATGATCGGCGATGTTGCCGCCGAGCCGGGCTCGCTCGTCTTGATCGTGCCGTGGCTCCTGCACCGTACGGAGAGCCTCTTCCAGGATCCACACCATTTCCACCCAGAGCGGTTCACCGAAGGCCGTCGCCCGACGCCATACAGCTTCATCCCCTTCGCCAGCGGCCCGCGCGTCTGCCCGGGCCTGCATTTCGGCCTGACGGAAGCGATCCTCTGCCTGGCGATCATTGCTCAACAGTACCGGGTGCGCCTGCGCGAACACCACGCGGTCGAGCCGATCTGCCGGCTGACGCTCAGGCCGAAGGGCGGACTACCGGTGACCCTGCACAGACGGCAGAGACCATCCCATGACCGCTGAAGAACCACGCCAGACCGAGAAGATTGCCAAACGAAAGGCCTGGAGCTTTACAAGCGAAGGCCGACCGACCTTCGCCGACGCCCTTTCGGGACGCGAGGGTTTCAATGCGTTCCGACGCTATTGGGTGACGGATAATCTCTGGAACCTCGCGCATCTCGCCGGCCATTTCGGGATGAAGCTGCTGCCAATGGACGCCTGCTCCAACCTTGGGGCAGCGCTCGGTCTTTTTGCCGTGCCGCGCTTCCACAAGGTGGCATCGCAGCGCGCACGCGAGACGATCCGCGCACTGCGGCCCGATCTCGACGCGGCCGGGCAAGAGGCGCTCTTTCGCGAGAATTGCCGGTCACAGGGTCGGCTGATGACCGAATTCTCGGTCGTGAACCGGCTGCAAAACAACCGTGATCGGCTGACGTTGAACGGCCTCGACATCATCGGCGAAGTGGCCAAGACTGGGCCTGTGATCATCGTCGGCATGCACCTCGGCAACTGGGAAGTTGGCCCGACTGTGTTGCAGAGCATCAATGTGCGCCCCTATGCCTTCTATCTCCCGCCCAAGGGCCGTGCCAAGGCCTGGATCGCCGAGCGCGTTCGCAGCAAAGCCGGATTGCGGTTTCTGCCGCCGGGCATGGAGGGGATCCGCCCGGCGATCAAGATCCTGAAGAACGGCGGCGTCGTCAGCATGTTCTGCGACGAAGGCTTTGGCGGCATGATCCGCGGGCCGTTCTTCGACCGCAAGCCACATCAGGAAGGCAATTTTGCGCTCGCCATTCGCCTAGCGCGCATGACGGGTGCCACGATCTGCCCCTGGTACGGTGTGCGCACCAAGGGATTCCGTTTCGAATGCCGGGCGCTGGAGCCCATCCGGCTACCGGCTTCCGATGACCCCAACGCCCGCCTCCTGGACGATATGCTGCTGTTGAACAACGCGATCGAGCCCATCGTTCATGCGCATCTCGACCAATGGTACTACCTCGACAACGCGCTTCGGCCGGAATGACGACCTCTTGGTTTTTCGCCGGCTTGGCTTCCATGATATGATCAACGCTTGATGCCTTCGGACCCCGGCCTATTTACCTTGGGCGGGGATCCGAGGTCCCCGCATTCCTGACCGATAAAACGGAAGGAGGAGTCCATGGGACTGAAGCATGCGGATATCACCGCCATCCTTGGCCCGGTCGACGAGACATTGATGGCCGAATTGCTTGCGACGGGCGCCACGGCGGGTGAACTCGCCGAAGCTATTGCCTGGGTCAACAACGACGAAGCGCTGATCGGTGAAGGCCGCCACCTGCCGGCCGGCCGCGTTGCGGCATTGATCGATATCCTGACGCCGGACAATGACGAGGAACGGGACTTCGCGACGTAGCCGAACAGGCAGCAAGGCGTGCGAAGGTTTTCGATTGCAGGCAAGGCTGCCCCCTCGCTCGGCGGGCGGCGGGAGCATGAGGCCACGTGTTTTGTGTTGAGGGAGATCCACAATGGCAGCCAAGGAAGTCAAGTTCAGTAGCGATGCCCGCGATCGTATGCTGCGTGGTGTCGACATCCTCGCCGACGCCGTAAAGGTGACGCTCGGTCCAAAAGGTCGGAACGTCGTGATCGACAAGGCCTTCGGTGCACCACGCGTCACCAAGGACGGCGTATCGGTTGCCAAGGAGATCGAACTCGAAGACAAATTCGAGAATATGGGCGCGCAGATGCTGCGGGAGGTCGCGTCGCGCACCAGCGACGTCGCAGGCGACGGAACGACGACGGCCACCGTGCTTGCTCAAGCCATTGTCCGGGAAGGCATCAAGGCGATCGCTTCGGGCATGAACCCGATGGACCTCAAGCGGGGCATCGACCTCGCCGTCGAGGCGATCGTCGCGCAGCTGAAAACCCATGCCCGAAAGATCTCCAACAACGAGGAAATCGCGCAGGTCGGCACGATCTCGGCCAACGGCGACAGGGAAATAGGCAGCTATCTGGCACAGGCGATGGAGCGTGTCGGCAACGAGGGCGTGATCACCGTCGAGGAAGCCAAGACCGCCCAGATCGAACTCGAAATCGTCGAGGGGATGCAGTTCGACCGCGGCTATCTCTCCCCCTACTTCATCACCGACCAGGAAAAGATGCGCGTCGAGTTCGAAGACCCGTATATTCTCATTCACGAGAAGAAACTCTCCAACCTTCAGGCGATGATCCCGATCCTCGAATCGGTGATCCAGGCGAGCCGACCCTTGCTGATCATCGCCGAGGATGTGGAGGGCGAAGCGCTTGCCACGCTCGTCGTCAACAAACTGCGCGGCGGCCTGAAGATCGCCGCGGTGAAGGCGCCAGGCTTTGGCGACAGGCGCAAGGCGATCCTTGAGGACATTGCCATCCTCACGGGCGGTACGGTCATCTCCGACGATCTCGGCATCAAGCTCGAGAACGTGACGCTCGAAACGCTCGGCCGCGCCAAGCGGGTCATGGTCGAGAAGGAGAACACGACGATCGTCGACGGCGCCGGAGCGAAAGCGGATATCGGCGGACGTGTCAGCCAGATCAAGGCGCAGATCGAAGAAACGACCTCCGACTATGATCGCGAAAAGCTGCAGGAGCGGCTCGCCAAGCTTGCCGGCGGCGTCGCGGTGATCCGCGTCGGCGGGTCGACCGAAGTGGAGGTGAAGGAAAAAAAGGACCGCGTCGACGACGCGCTGCATGCAACGCGCGCCGCCGTGGAGGAAGGCATTCTGCCAGGCGGTGGCGTCGCCTTGCTCAGGGTCGTCCATGCGCTCGACGGGCTCAAGGCTGCCAACGACGATCAGCGCGTCGGCGTAGAGATCGTGCGGCGAGCAGTCGAGATGCCCGTGCGTCAGATTGCAGAGAACGCCGGCGCCGAAGGCTCTGTCATCGTCGGGAAGCTAAGGGAGAACAATGATTTCGCCCACGGTTGGAACGCCCAGACCGGCGAATATGGCGATCTCTTCCGCATGGGTGTTATCGACCCGGCCAAGGTGGTGCGCGCGGCGCTTCAGGATGCGGCCTCCGTCGCCGGCCTGTTGGTGACGACCGAAGCTATGGTCGCCGAGAAGCCGAAGAAGAACGGCCCCACGCCACCGCCCGGCCCCGGCATGGATTTCTGACGCGCTCAGTCCGCTCAGGAAGAAGGATGCCGATGGCGCGCCACCTCGGCGATCGCCAGTTCGGCGATCGCCAGGAGTTCCACTTCGCTGGCGCCGTCCTGCGCCTGCACCGTCATGCCCTGGAGGATCGCGCCGACGAAGCGCGCAAGCCCGGCGAGGTCCGTGTCGGCACGCAACTCTCCGTCGACGACGCCCTGCCTGAAACGGGCCTCCAGCAGCGCCAGGGTCTCGCTGCGCAAGGCGGACACGTGCTGTGCGATCGCATGGTTCTCGACGGCGCAGGTCAGCACCGCGGTTGAGATCATGCAGCCCTTCGGTCTGCCGGGAAGCGTAAACTCGTGCGCAGAGGCGCGCAGTATCTTGTCGATCACCTCGACCACATGCCCTTCGCTGGCGAGATTGCGGCCCGCCGCAGCGCCCGCCTCGCGCCGATATTGTTCAAGCGCCTCGCGATAGAGATCTGCCTTCGAGGTGAAGGCGGCATAGAGACTTTGCGGCGTAATCCCCATGGCGGCTGTGAGATCGGAGATCGAGGCGCCCTCGTAGCCGAGCCTCCAGAAGGTATCGCCGGCTGCAGCCAGAGCCACGTCGCGGTCGAAGGCGCGCGGCCGTCCCCGGCGGCGAACGGATGATTCTGCGGATTCATTATTTTTCACAATGGTCACTCTAGAATTCCCTCGCAACCTGACGTATTAAGGAATGGTCATTGTGATTATAGAGGGATTTGTCCGATGAGTCTCCACCTGAAAGAAGCTGCGCTCCTCGCCTTGCTGCTTGCCTCCCCTGCACTGGCCGAAGATCAGAACGCATCTCTCGGCGCACGGCTCGACCCGGTGATCGACCAAGCGATCGCCGACAAACGCATCGTCGGGGCCGTGATCCTGGTCGCCCGCGACGGCGAACTCGTCTATGCCCGCGCTGCGGGCCTCGCCGACCGGGAGGCTGGCCGCGCGATGAAGGAGGACGACATCTTCCGCTTTGCCTCGGTCACGAAACCCTTCGTGACGGCGGCGGCCATGCGGCTTGTCGAAGAGGGCCGGATCACGCTTGACGATCCGGTCAGCAAGTGGCTCTCGGACTTCAAGCCGACCTTTGACGGCAAGCCGGCGACGATCCTCGTCCGCCACCTGCTCAACCATACGGCGGGGCTAGAATACGGCTTCTTCCAGCCACCCGGCGGCCTCTATGCCAAGGCCGGCGTCTCCGACGGTCTCGATCTCACGAACATCTCGCTCGACGAGAACCTGAAGCGTCTCGCCAGCGTCCCGCTCGCATCCGAACCGGGCAAGACCTTTCGCTATTCGCTGGCGATCGACGTGCTTGGCAGCGTCATCGAGAAAGCGACCGGCAAGACGCTCGACAAGGCCGTCAACGAACTCGTTGTCGCCCCGCTTTCCCTCGCCGACGCCGGCTTCTCGTCGAAGCCATCGGAGCGACTGACCGCCGCCTATTTCGATGCGTCCCCTGCTCCGAAGCGCATGGAAGGAAGTGTCGCGGTGCCGATCGGGGAAGGCAAGCTGACGTTCTCGCCGGGCCGTATCCTCGACGCCAAGCAATTCCCCTCGGGTGGGGCCGGCATGGCCGGTACGGCCAAGGATGTGCTGACGTTCCTCGAAGCCATCCGCAAGGGCGGCAGCCCTATCCTGTCGGCAGAGACCGTGAAGAAGATGACGCAGGACCAGACCGGTGCGGAGGCTCAGACGCAGGGTCCCGGTTGGGGCTTCGGCTATGGCTGGGCCGTGCTTGTCGATCCCAAGGCCGGCGCCACACCGCAATCGAAAGGCACCATTCAGTGGGGCGGCGCCTATGGGCACAACTGGTTCGTCGATCCGGTCGAGAAGATCACCGTCGTCGCCATGACGAATACCACCTTCGAAGGCATGTGGGGGCCATTCACCCGTGATGTTCGCGACGCAGTCTACGGCAAACGCTGAACAGATCGACCGCATCAAAAGAAAAGCCCGGCGAGACGATCGCCGGGCTTTGTTTTTCATCGGGTCCGTTCGACCTTAGTCCTTCTTCTGCGGGATCGGGCGGAGCGCCAGTTCACGCAGTTGGGCCGGCGTCGCTTCGGACGGCGCGCCCATCAGCAGATCGACGGCCTGCTGGTTCATCGGGAAGATCGAGATCTCGCGCAGGTTCTTGGCGCCGACGAGCAGCATGACGATACGGTCGATGCCGAAGGCCATGCCACCGTGCGGCGGTGCGCCGTACTGGAATGCCCGGTAGAGGCCGCCGAACTGGTCTTCGACCTCCTGCTGCGACTTGCCGGTCAGCTCAAACGCCTTGACCATCACTTCCGGCAGCTGGTTACGGATCGAGCCCGAGGCGATCTCAAAGCCGTTGCAGACCATGTCGTACTGGTAGGCCTTGATCGACAACGGATCTTCGCCGTTGAGCGCTTCCAGGCCGCCCTGCGGCATCGAGAAGGGGTTGTGGGCGAAGTCGATCTTCTTTTCGTCTTCCAGCCATTCGTAGAACGGGAAGTCGACGATCCAGCAGAATTCGTAGCGGTCGCGGTCGACGAGGTTCAGTTCCTCGCCGGCGCGGGTGCGGGCTTCGCCGGCAAACTTGTAGAACTTCGCGGGGTCGCCGGCGACGAAGAAGCAGGCGTCGCCGTCGTCGAGGCCGAGCTGCGTGCGGATCGCATCCGTGCGCTCTTCGCCGATGTTCTTGGCGAGCGGACCGGCGCCTTCGAGCTTTTCACCTTCCTTGCGCCAGAAGATGTAACCGAGGCCCGGCTGGCCCTGGCTCTGCGCCCAGGCGTTCATGCGGTCGCAGAAGGCGCGCGAGCCACCGGTCTTGGCCGGGATCGCCCAGACTTCGACCTTCGGGTTCGACGCGATCATGTTCGCGAAGACCTTGAAGCCGGAGCCGGCGAAGTGCTCGGTGACGGCCTGCATCTCGATCGGGTTGCGCAGGTCCGGCTTGTCGGAGCCATACTTGCGGATCGCCGTGTCATAGGGGATGCGCGGGAATTTCTCGGTCACCGGCTTGCCATCGGCAAACTCGACGAAGATGTCGCGGATGACCGGTTCCATGGTCGACCAGACGTCTTCCTGCTCGACGAAGCTCATTTCCAGGTCGAGCTGGTAGAACTCGCCCGGCAGGCGGTCGGCGCGCGGATCTTCGTCGCGGAAGCACGGTGCGATCTGGAAGTAGCGGTCGAAGCCGGCAACCATCAGGAGCTGCTTGTACTGCTGCGGCGCCTGCGGCAGGGCGTAGAAGCTGCCCGGATGGATGCGCGAAGGAACCAGGAAGTCGCGCGCGCCTTCCGGCGACGAGGCCGTCAGGATCGGGGTCGTGTATTCGGTGAAGCCGACATCGCCCATATGGCGGCGCATCGACGAGATGATCTGGGTGCGCTTGACGATGTTCTTGTGCAGCGTGTCGCGGCGCAGATCGAGGAAACGGTACTTGAGGCGCACGTCTTCCGGATAGTCGGGCTCGCCGAAGACCGGCAACGGCAGTTCCTTGGCGGCCGAGAGAACTTCGATCTCCTGGGCGTAGAGCTCGACCTCGCCGGTCGGCATGCCCTTGTTGACGGTGTCGTCGGTACGCGCCTTGACGATACCGTCGATGCGGATAACCCACTCGCCGCGAACGGTTTCCGCGACCTTGAAGGCCGGGCTGTCCGGATCGGCAACGACCTGGGTCAGGCCGTAGTGGTCACGCAGGTCGATGAAGAGTACGCCGCCATGGTCGCGTACGCGATGGACCCAGCCGGAAAGGCGAACGGTGGAGCCGACGTCCGACTTGCGGAGGGCGGCACAGGTGTGGCTGCGGTAACGATGCATCGTCTTATCCCGGAATTGCAAAGAGCCGCGCAGGCTCGCTGGAACGGCGCGCGGCAACATGGTCAAAATCGGGCGGAAAAGCGCATGATGCGCAGCCTTTGTCAAGCCGCGCGACCGCTGCCGCCCCCGATGGAGGTGCGTTGTAAACGAAGGAAACGGCCAGTCCAAGGCCGCTTGTGGCAGGAGCAAGCCGAAATGCCGCGAAAAGAACGGCAATCGTCACAATTCGGGACTGTCCGGCGGCAGAATGCAGGGCTACACATTTGAAGGCCCGCATTGATCCCCGAGTCGCGGCCGATTTCCGGATGTCGCCTGCCCCATGTCTCAGATTCGCCCGCTCATCCCCCTTCTCGCAACTGCAGGCATCCTCATCGGCGGCAATGGCCTGCAGGGCACCTTCATCTCGCTTCGCGCATTGGAAGAGGGCTTTTCGACATCGCTGATCGGCGTGATCGGCGCCGGATACAACATCGGCTTCGCGCTCGGCTGCGTCTATGTCACGCGCATCCTGCGATCGATCGGTCACATCCGCACCTTCTCGGCCATGGCGGCGATCGCTTCGGCCGCGGCCATTTCGATGGTGCTCGTCATCAATCCACTGATGTGGTTCCTGATGCGGCTGCTGGCCGGCATCTGTTTTGCCTGCCTGTTCGCGACCGTCGAAAGCTGGCTCAACGCCAGCGTCACCAATGCCAACCGGGCGCGCACGCTTTCCGTCTATCGCCTCGTCGATCTCGGTTCGGTGACGGCGGCGCAATATGTCATCCCCGGCATCGGTCTCGAAGGCTTCGAACTCTTCGCCATCATCTCCATGGCGCTGACGCTGTCGCTCGTGCCGATCTCCTTTGCCGACCGATCAAGCCCGGTCGCGCCGGAAGCGATCCGTTTCGACGTCAAGGCGCTCTGGAACATCTCGCCGCTCGCGACCGTCGGCTGCATCGTCGTCGGCCTGACCAACGCGGCCTTCCGCTCGCTTGGCCCGATCTATGCGCAAGGGATCGGCCTGTCGGTGACGGCCATCGCCACCTTCATGAGCGCCGGCATCATTGGTGGCGTCGTGCTGCAATACCCGCTCGGTCATTACTCCGACCGGCTCGACCGTCGGCTGATCATCCTGATCGCCACCTTCGGCTCGTTGCTCGCCGGCCTGTTCCTCGCCTTCGGCGCCGGCAACGACGAGTGGCTGAACTTTGCCGGCATCTTCCTCTTCGGCGCCTTTGCGATGCCGCTCTATTCGCTCTGTTCAGCGCATGCCAACGACCACGCAGCAGAGGGTCAGCACGCGCTGGTGTCCGCCGGCATGCTGTTCTTCTGGTCTCTTGGCGCCATCATCGGGCCGCTGTTTGCATCCTTCCTGCTCGAGATCTTCGGACCGCAGGCGCTGTTCATCTATACCGCGGCCATCCTCTTCCTGTTCATGCTCTACACCCTGCAGCGCATGACGGCGCGCGCGCCGGTGCCCACACAGGAGCGCGCGATGCCGTTCCGCAATCTTCTGCGCACCTCGTCTTTCTTCAACAAGCTTGCGGCCAGCAACAACCACAAGCGCAAGGACGGTTGACCCCGACCTGCGGCAAGATGCGCGCCGTTGAAAGAATTGCTGAACTCCACAATCAGGTTTAGAACCGGCGACAACGCGAACAGCTCCCGAGATTGCCGAATGCCCGTCATCAGCCGCCGTACTTTTCTTCAAGGCTCTGCCGCGCTGGGAGGCGCCTTTGCGCTCGGCGCCGGCATGGCGGCGCGTGCGGGCACCGCGCCTGATCCGCAGCTTCTCACGGCGCAGCTGATCGACGCGAAGATCGCCAGCGACGGCGTGACGCCGAAAGTGATGACCTACGGACTGGGTGAGGCCGAAAACAGCGGCATGCCACCAGTCCTGCGCATGCGCAAAGGCGAGCCCTATGCCGCGCGCCTCATCAACCGGCTGGACGAACCGACGACGGTGCACTGGCACGGGCTCAGGATCGCCAACGCCATGGACGGGGTGCCCGAGTTGACGCAGCCCTATGTCTATCCGGGCGATTCTTTCGACTACGTGTTCACGCCGCCCGACGCCGGCACCTTCTGGTACCATCCCCACTGCAACACGCTGACCCAGATGGGCGCCGGGATGACCGGCGTGATTGTCGTCGAGAACCCTGAGGATCCGGTGTTCGACGCCGAAATCGTGCTCAACCTGCGCGACTGGCGGCTTGGCACAGGCGGTGCCTTCATCGATCCCTTCAAGCCGCGCGATGCGGCACGCGGCGGCACCTACGGCACGGTGCGTACCGCCAACTGGCAGCAGGAACCGACCTACGACGCGCCCGCCGGCGGCCTGGTGCGCGTGCGCATCGCCGCAACCGACGTCACCCGCATCTATACGATCGGTCTCGACGGCGCGCCGGCGACGGTGATCGCGCTCGACGGCAATCCGGTCGACAAGCCGTTTGCGCTCGACCGCTACGATTTCGGCCCGGGCCAACGCGTCGATCTTGTCGTGCGCATGCCCGATGGCGAGGGGCAGACGGTTGCACTCGGCAATTTCCGGGGTTCGCATCCCTGGACGATCGCGCGCTTCCGGGCGACTGGCGCTACACTCAAACGCGATCTCAGGGATGTCGCCCCCCTGCCCGCCAACCCTGTCGCCGAGGCGGACCTTTCCACCGCGATCCGCGTGCCGATCGAACTGACGGCGACAGCCGAACACAAGGCCGCTCCTTCGATCTGCGGCTCGCTCGGCTATACGTTCTGGGCGATCAACAAGGTGCCGTGGCCGGGCGACACGCCTGACCCGATCGCGCCGATTGAGGAGATGAAGCTCGGCAAGAGCTATGTGCTGCAGGTCGCCAACCGGACGCCGCACGCCCACCCGATCCACCTACACGGCTTGAGCTTCCGCATCCTCAATTCCAACAAGCGGACCTTCCTGCCGCCGCCGACCGATACGATCCTGCTCTTGCCCGACGAACAGGCGGAAGTGGCGCTGGTGGCAGACAATCCGGGCGATTGGGTCATCCATTGCCACATCATCGAGCACCAGAAGGCCGGCATGACGGGTTATTTCAAGATCGTCTGAGAATTTCGATTGTGACAGATGCCGCGAAGGGTTACACGAAAATCTAAGCCGCATTTTTGCCACAGTGATCTAAATCTGATGATTGAAACAACCGCAGACCTTGAGGCCGCCTGCCAACAGCTGGCCCGCTCAAATTATATTACGATTGATACCGAATTCCTGCGCGAGACGACCTTCTGGCCGGAGCTCTGCTTGATCCAGATGGCGAGCCCGGATCTTGCCGTCATCGTCGACCCGATGGCCAAGGGCATCGACCTCGCTCCATTCTTCGCGCTGATGGCCAATCCTGAGGTCATCAAGGTATTCCATGCAGCGCGCCAGGATATCGAGATCATCTTCCATCTCGGCAACCTCATTCCGCACCCGATCTTCGACACGCAGGTCGCGGCCATGGTTTGCGGTTTCGGCGACAGCGTCTCCTATGATCAGCTCGTCAACCGCGTCACCGGTACCCAGATCGACAAGTCTTCGCGCTTCACCGACTGGAGCCGCCGGCCGCTGACCGACAAGCAGCTCGACTACGCACTCGCCGACGTCACGCATCTGCGCGACATCTACAAGTATCTCGCCGCCGAACTGGAGCGCGAGGGGCGTTCGCTGTGGCTGACCGAAGAGATGGCAATCCTCGAAGCGCGGGACACCTACGACCTGCATCCCGACGATGCCTGGCAGCGTCTGAAGATGCGCGTCAAGAAGCCGATCGAACTCGCCGTCCTCAAGACCGTCGCCGCCTGGCGCGAACGCGAGGCGCGCGCCCGCAACGTACCGCGCGGTCGCATCCTCAAGGACGACGCCATCTACGAAATCGCCCAGCAGCAACCGAAGGACGCGGAAGCGCTCGCGCGGCTCAGGACCATCCCCAAGGGCTGGGAACGCTCCGGCGCCGGAACGGCGGTCATCGAGGCGGTTAACGAGGCGCTTGCGATCCCGAAGGCCGACTTGCCGAAACTGCCGCGCCAAAGCCACACGCCGGAAGGCGCCGCTGCCGCCGGCGAAATGCTGAAGGTGCTTTTGAAGCTGATCGCCGAAAAGCAGGGCGTGGCCGCGAAGATCATCGCCAACAGCGACGATCTCGACAAGATCGCCGCCGAGGGCGACAAGGCCGATGTCGGCGCGCTCAAGGGCTGGCGTCGCGAACTTTTCGGTGAAACCGCGCTGAAGCTCATCAATGGCGAAGTGGCCCTTCGTTTCGTCGACAAGAAGATCGAGACTGTCGAGCTCGGGAACTGAGCCCCACACGGGCGGAGACAAGTTTCCGCCCGAATCCGGCTCTAGCTGAAAGCGCGGCGGAACAGAATCACCACCGTCTCAAACGGGGTGACAAGGCGTGCAGCCGGCGCGGTCAACCGTGCCGACTGACACGGAGCCGCTTCTTCCGGTACCGGGGCTTTCCGCATGCGTTGGCGCTTCTCCACTTTCGAAGGACTTCTCCTGCTGCTCGTCGTTGCGGGTGCAGGCGCGGTTTACGCATGGGTCTTCTATGGAAAAGGCGCTCTGATCGGCGCCACCTATGCGCTCTTCATGTGCCTGCCGATCATCGCCTTTGAACGGCGCGTCGTCTTCCGGCGCCTCAATCGACGCATCCACGCCTTCTCAACCCCAGTGTTCTTCGTCGCCTCGCTCGCGGTCTACTTCGTGCTTCTCGACGTCGGCTACGCCGTCGCCGGCCTGATCATGCAGGCGACCGGCGTGATGGAGGACCACTGGATGGCGGCCATGATGCCGTCCAAGACGGTCCTGTTCTTCGCGCTCGGCATTTCAGGATCGCTCGTCTTCATTCTAAGGGTGCGCGAACTGCTTGGGCGCGACGTGTTCCTGAGCCTGCTGACGGGGCGCTACCGCAGACCGATCCAGGAAGAGCGGGTCTTTCTGTTCATCGATCTTGCCGGCTCGACCTCCTTTGCCGAACGGTACGGCGATCTTCGCATGCAGGAATATCTCGGCAAGCTGTTCGCAACGATTGCCGACCCGGTGCTGCGCTATCGCGGGTCGATCGACGATTATGTGGGCGACGCCGCCGTCATCACCTGGCCCTTCGACCGCGCCACCAACAACGCCGCCTGCATCCATTGCGTCTTCGATATTCTGGAAACCATCGATGCGGACGCGCACCGCTGGCAGAAGGAGTTCGGTGAGGTCCCACGCCTGCGCGCAGCCCTCCACGGCGGCACCATCGTCGCTGCCGAAATCGGCCTCGACAGGCACAAGATCACCTATTTCGGCGACACGGTGAACACCACCGCCCGGCTGGAAGGCTTCTGCAAGACGCTCGGCCACCAGGTGCTGATCTCTACCGACCTAGCCCGCAAAATGCGCTTGCCGCACTATGTCAGGGTTGAGGATCTCGGCGAGCACGCGGTCAAGGGGCGCGGCCAGAAGCTCGGCGTTCTGGCGCTGCGTGTCGGTAGCGCGACACCTGCTCTTGCGCCCAGCGCCGCGGAATAGCCGTCGTCGATCTGCATCCGTCAGCCGTGCAGTTTTGCGCCTTTGGTAATCTTGTCGACCAGCTTCTTGTCCGCGTGGATGGCGATGCCGGCGACCGCGGCGTCATCCGGGCGGGTCTCTGCGAAAATCGCGCGATTGGCGTTGTCGTGGCCGGTGGCGAACATGCCATCGACATAGATCGATGCTCGCACGTCTCGCTCGATCGCGCGCCGTTGAATGTCGCCGAGCGTCTTCCCATCTGCAGCGAGTACGATGATCGGCTGAATGCTCAAGGCATTGTAGACGTTGCCGGCGCCGTCGCGATAATCTTCACCGATAATATCGGGCTTCTGCCCGGCAATCCCGGTGGCGAGGAAGGCGGTGACGTTCAGCTTCTGCCAGGTTGCCAGGTCCTCGCGCAAGACGATTGCAAATTTGGTATTGAACATGACGGTCATCTCCATTTCAGCCCGACAGGGTGTGCCGGAAGACGCATTATCGGGTGATGCCGCGATCGATCTTGAACGATTGTGCGGTGCGCCTGGCGACGGCATCCGGGTCGCACCTGCCGTCGATGGCATCGAACGCATCGAGGCGCGCTTGCACGGAAAATTTTTCGAGCCGCACCGTCACGACACCTATGCGATCGGCGTGACGCTGGGCGGTGTCCAGACGTTCCAGTACCGCGGCGAAAGCCGCTTCAGCAATCCCGGGAGCATCATCATCCTCCACCCGGACGAGGTCCATGATGGCGGCGCCGGAACGGAGATCGGGCTGCGCTACCGGATGATGTACCTGCAGCCGGAACGGCTGCTCGCAGCACTCGGCGAAACCGACCGTACTCTGCCCTTCGTGGCAGCACCGGTCGTGGGTGACGAGGCCCTGCGGCAGGCGGTCGGAGAAGCCGTGATGGATCTCGACAATGGCATCGACGAGTTGGCGCTCGACGACATCCTCGTGCGGATCGCAGAGGGCCTTTACCGCCACGCCGGCGCCAGGGACACCAAGCCTGGTAAGGCCGACAAGCAGGCCGTTCTCGAGGCAACCGAATTCCTTCGCGCCAACCTCGAACGCCCGGTCGGCTCCCAGGAACTCGAGGCGGTCAGCGGGCTCGATCGCTTTACGCTGGCCCGGCAATTCCGCCGGGTTCTCGGCACCAGCCCGCATCGCTACCTCCTGATGCGCCGACTGGAGCGTGCCCGCCAGATGATCGCCAGGGGAGAAAGTCTTGCAGGCGCTGCGCTCGAAACCGGCTTTGCCGATCAGGCGCATTTCACCCGCCATTTCAAGCGCGCCTACGGCATCACGCCCGGACGCTGGGCAAGCCTCGCCATGGCAGGCTGAGCCTGTCACCAAAGCTTCATCGGGTTGTAAAGCAAGCATCACCCAACCGTCATCATAGCCGCCTATCGGGTTGCGGACTGCAGCACCGCGTGTCTCAAGACGCGCAACGGTCGCTGTGGCACGTCGAATTTGCTGCATGTCTGTCTCCTTGGATCGAGGGCGATCCAAGGAGACATGCAGAAGGCTCCAACCCAGGGTGACTTTCATGACGAAAACGCTTCTCGCCACCGCGGCTCTTTCTCTCTTGATGACGATGGCCGCCTCGGCCGAGGAAAAGTCCTTCACCGCGACCCTCAAGGGTCACGCAATCCTGCCGGCGAACACGATCATCGCCGCCCCTGCGGACGCGCCTGAGTATCTCAAGACCTCCGGCAAGTTCACCACCGCGGACCGCAAGCGCGCCGAAGCGCTCGGCACCGTTCCCGGCAAGGATGGCGTTCGCCGGACCGGCCTGTCGCTTCCCTTCGACGGCCAGCCGATGCAGGGCTTCTCCGGCATCAAGGCGATGGAAGACGGTACATTCTGGAGCCTCTCCGACAACGGCTTCGGCAGCAAGCTGAACTCAAGCGACGCCATGCTGATGCTGCATCACGTGAAGATGGACTGGGATGGCGGCAAGGTCGAAGCCCTGAAGACGCTGTTCCTGACCGACCCGGACAAGAAGGCCCCCTTCCCGATCGTCATGGAAGGCTCCGACAAGCGTTATCTCACTGGCGCTGACTTCGACGTCGAATCGATCCAGCCGGTCGCCGACGGCTTCTGGGTTGGCGAAGAATTCGGGCCCTACGTCCTCAAGTTCGACCTCGACGGCAAACTGACGGACGTGATCGCGACCACGGTCGATGGCAAGCCGGTGCTTTCGCCCGACAATCCGACGCTGACGCTGCAGGGCGATCCATCGAAGAAGACGCCCGCTTTCAACCTGAAGCGTTCCGGCGGCTATGAAGGCATGGCGCTTTCCAAGGACGGCAGCAAGCTCTACGGCCTGCTCGAAGGCCCGATCTGGACCGACAGCGAAACGGTCGAGCAGGCCGATGGCCGCCCCGCGCTGCGCATCATCGAACTCGATGTTGCGAGCAAAGCCTGGACCGGCCGCAGCTGGCTCTATCCGCTGGCGGAAGGTGGTGAGGCGATCGGCGACTTCAACATGCTCGACGACAAGACCGCGCTGGTGATCGAGCGTGACAATGGCGCTGGCACGGTCGACAAGGCCTGCGCCGATCCGAAGGACCCGAAGCCGGACTGCTTCGCAACGGGCTCCAAGGTCAAACGCATCTACAAGATCGCCTTCGACGACAGCAATGTCGGCAAGGCGGTGCGCAAGATCGGCTACATCGACCTCTTGAAGATCGCCGACCCGGACAACAGGAAGCGCCAGGGCGGCGGCGAGGGCTTCTACGACATGCCTTTCGTCACCATCGAGAACGTCGACCGCGTCGATGAGACCCACATTATCGTCGGCAACGACAACAACCTGCCGTTCTCGGCCGGTCGCTCGCTCGACAAGGCCGACGACAACGAGTTCGTGCTGCTCGAAGTCGGCGACTTCCTGAAGGCCGAATAATCAAAAAAGGGCGCGCGAACCGAAGTTCGCGCGCCCTGCCCGTTCGATCCGGGATTTTCTTCAGCTCAGCTTTCGAAGTGGAAGGCGAGCCGCTTGCCGGTGAGCTTGCCAAGCTGTTGCAGGCGCCCATCCAGTCGTTCGCCGGAAAACTCTGAGTAGGCGGCCGGAACCACGATTTCCAGATCCACGTCCGGCAGAGACGATTTGCGGAACGTCAGGTTCCGCGCAACGCCGGGCATCGATGCCGAGAAGAGATAGGCGACACGCAAGAGGCCACCGAGCAGCTTCGCCAGCTCCAGCAGGCGCGGCGTGGTGATCCCGGCAAGCGCGTTCGTCGCGCCGTCATCATTCAGGCCTTCGAAGCGGTAGTAGTTGGAAAGCGCGATATAGGCGCGGCCGGCGTGGGTGATTCCTGAGAAGGTCGAGTGGGCGATGATGTTCAGCGCCTGCAGGCCGCGATAATCCGGATGCGCGCGCCAGCTGATATCGGCGAGCAGGCAGGCGGCCTGGCGATACCGGCTTTCCTCTTCCGTCTCCTCGATCCCGAAGAACGGCACCATGCGGCCGGTCCAGTCGGCCAGTTCACGGGCGTGCTCGGGCGAGCGGGCCCGCAGGATGGCAATCTCGTTCGCCGCCGTCAGCAACGGATCCTGGGCGCGTTCCTCGTCCTTGAGCAACGAGAACAGATAGCCTTCGCGCACGCCGAGCGCCGAGAAGGAAATCCGCTCCGGCTTCATGATCGACAGCGCCTCCTGCATGGCGATCGCGCCAAAGGGCAGAAGGCTGCGGCGGCTCTTCGAGATCGTCGAATAGGCCGAGGGTTTGATGTTCTTCGGCTCGATCACTTCCGGCAGCAGCGCCATCGCCTCGCCATAGGAAATCTCGTAGCCCTGCATCATGTGCAGCGGATAGTCGCGGATCTCCATGTGCAGCTTGGCGATCGAGCGCCAGGTGCCGCCGACGGCATAGAAGGTACGCCCGGTGCCGGTCTTCAGCACCGGCGAATTCTTCATGAACTTGCGCACCCAGGTACGCGCTTTCGTCAACGAGCCGTTGCTGTGTTCGAACAGACGAATGCCGCCGAGCGGCAGGGTGATGCCCTTGCCGATCTTCGTGCCGGAGACGTCGACGAGTTCCAGGGAGCCGCCGCCAAGGTCGCCAACGACACCATCTGGATCGTGATAGCCGCTGACGATGCCCATCGCGGAGTAATAGGCCTCCTCCTCGCCGGTGAGGATGCGGACCTTGTGACCGAGAATCGCCTCCGCCTTCTCGATGAAGGCCGGGCCGTTGCTCGCCTCACGTGCGGCGGCCGTCGCCAGCACATACATCGACGTCGCACGCGCCTGCTTGGAGAGCGCGTGGAAGCGATGCAGCGCCTTCAGCGCGCGCTCGACGCTTTCTTCGTCCATTCGTCCGGTGGCATCGATGCCCTTGCCGAGACCGCACATCACCTTTTCGTTGAACAGCATGGCCGGCGAACGGCTCAGGCCTTCATAGACGACAAGGCGGATGGAGTTCGAACCGATATCGATAACAGAAACCGGGCGGATGCCGGGCAGACGCCCCTGCGCTTCAGACTCGACCATGCAATTCCAGTTTATTTGTGCCAGCCGCTTTTCCAGCCGGCTATGAGCTTCGGTGCGCTGGACTTCAGGGCCTCACCCCGGCCGGAGAGGCTGGGATTGGTCATGAAATAGTGCTGTGCGTTGAAAGGCTCGGCGTCCTTGCCGACTTCCATCCGGCGAGACGTGCCATCAGGAAGAATTTCGTAGCTCTGCTGGTTGTCGATGAGATTGCCCAGCATGATCTGCGACAGAACCTGTTCGTGCACAGTCCGGTTGATGAGAGGCACGAGCGTCTCGACCCGCCGGTCCAGATTGCGCGGCATCATATCCGCCGAGCCGATATAGACAAGGGCATTTTCCGATGGAAGCCCATGGCCGTTGCCGAAGCAGAATATGCGGGAATGTTCGAGGAAACGGCCGACGATGGACTTGACGCGAATATTGTCGGACAGACCCGGGACCTGCGGACGCAGGCAGCAGATGCCGCGCACCACGAGATCAATCTCGACGCCGGCGCGGCTCGCCTTGTAGAGCGCATCGATGATTTCCGGATCGACCAGCGAATTCATCTTCATCCAGATCGCTGCCGGGCGGCCGGCCTTGGCATGCTCAATCTCTTCGTCGACGTGCCTGAGGATACGCGGGCGCAGGGTGTGCGGCGAGACGGCGAGCTTCATGCCCGCTTCCGGCTCGCCATAACCGGTGATGAAATTGAAGATGTTCGCCATGTCGTGGGCGATCACCGGGTTGCAGGTGAAGAACGACAGGTCGGTGTAGATCTTCGCCGTTACCGGATGGTAGTTGCCGGTGCCGAGGTGGCAGTAGGTCCTGAGCTTGCCCTCTTCGCGCCGGACCACCATCGACATCTTGGCATGGGTCTTCAATTCGATGAAGCCGAAGACGACCTGCACGCCGGCGCGTTCGAGGTCGCGCGCCCAGCGGATGTTGGCTTCTTCGTCGAAACGGGCCTTGAGCTCGACCAGGGCCGTCACCGACTTGCCGGCCTCGGCCGCGTCGATCAGCGCGCGCACGATCGGGCTGTCGTTGGAAGTCCGGTAGAGCGTCTGCTTGATGGCGACGACGTCCGGGTCGCGCGCCGCCTGCAACAGGAACTGCACGACGACGTCGAAGGATTCATAGGGGTGGTGGACCACCATGTCCTTTTCGCGGATCGCGGCCAGGCAATCGCCGGCATGTTCGCGCACGCGCTCGGGAAAACGCGGATTGTAGGGCTCGAAGCGCAGGTCGTCGCGCGGCGCCTTGGTGATCTCCGAGAGCGTGTTGAGCGCCAGGAGCCCCGGCAGAACGGCGATGCGGTTTTCCGGAACGCCAAGTTCCTGCACGACGAACTGGCGCAGTGACGCCGGCATCTCCGAATCCGTCTCGATGCGGATCACCGAACCGCGGCGACGGCGCTTCAGCGCCGTTTCGAAGAAGCGTACCAGGTCTTCGGCTTCTTCCTCCACCTCGATATCGCTGTCGCGGATGATGCGGAACGTACCGGAACCCTTGACCTCGTAGCCGGGAAACAGCCTGTCGATGAACTGGCTGACGACGTCTTCAAGCGTGATGTAGCGGATGACATTCTTGACATCGGGCAACCGGATGAAGCGATCGAGCGCCACCGGCAGGCGCAAGAGCGCGGTCATCGGCTCGCGGCCGGTCTTGCTGACGAGCTGCAGACCCATCGAGAAGCCGAGGTTTGGAATGAACGGGAACGGATGGGCCGGGTCGATCGAGAGCGGCGTCAGCACCGGGAAGATCGACTGGTCGAACTCGTTGGCAAGCCAGCTCCTGTCCTGCGCCGACAGTGATGCCGGACGCACGATCAGGATGTCTTCCTTGGCGAGATACTGCTGCAGGACGGCCAGCGAGGCCTGCTGTTCCATCTGCAGGTTGTCGATTTCCTTGAGGATGTCTTCGAGCTGCTCGACCGGGGTCTTGCCGTCGGGCGAACGCATGGAAAGTCCCTGGCGCACCTGGCCTTCCAGACCCGCGACGCGCACCATGAAGAACTCGTCGAGATTGGCGGCTGAGATCGACAGAAAGCGGATGCGCTCCAACAGCGGATGTGCGGTGTTCAGCGTCTCTTCAAGCACCCGACGATTGAACTGCAGCCAGGAGAACTCGCGATTGATGAAGCGCTGCGGGCTGGCCAGCAGATCGACATCCTCCACCGCTGCCTGGTTTTCGTTCACCGCCGATACCGCGTTGTCCATGCTCATCCGATCCCATTGCTCCGGTTGCACCGGCTATCTCAGTTTGACGACGGTTCTGTGACAGTCAATCGGAACGCCGCTGATTCCCCAGTTCTTCGAGAACTTCCGAAGCGAGCGCCCGGCTGAGCTTGGTGCTACGGGAAAGTGCCAGATGGTCGATGCGTTCGACGATCGTCTGCGCCGCCTCGAGCGACCGCTCCATGCGCTGAACGATGTAACCCACAAGCCGCTCGTCGACGAAGAGCTGGCGGTCGGCGAAGAGCTTGATCAGCACTTGCGTCAGCAACTCGTCATCCGGCTCGCCGATCTCGACGACGGTCGCAGCCTTGAGGCGAGAACGCAGATCCGGCAGGGTCACCGGCCAGGACATCGGCCACAGCCGGGTCGTCATCAGCAGACCGGTGCCATGCTGGCGCACATTGTTGATGACGTGGAACAGCGTCGTGTCGTCAAAGCCGCTGCGGTCGGCGTCCTCGAAGAGAACGGGCCGTTCAGCCGCGATGACGGCAGCATCGGAACCGGCGAGCGGGTGGATGACCTCAGCTCCTGCCCGCTCCTTCCAGATACTGGCAAGGTGCGATTTGCCCGAGCCGACCGGCCCGGCGATGATGACCACCGGCGAGGGCCAGTCCGGCCAATGGTCGACGATCGCGATCGCCGCGCTCAGTCTGTCGGAGACGAGCAGGTCTTCACGGCCCGTCGCCGGGTCGTGGCCAAAGGCCAGGGGGATTTGTTCAAATGGGCGTTTTGTCATGCTGTACTCGGGACAATCGTCGGAAATCAGGCGGCCTTGTCGCTCTTCGCCTTCTTTTCCACTGCCTTGCCGTGCCCGTGATAGAGATCGCTATCAAGGTACCGCTGGATGCCGAAGCGGACAAGCACACCGATGGCCGCTGCCGCCGGCACCGCCACCAGCAGGCCAACGAAGCCGAAGAGCGCGCCGAAGGCGAGCAGGGCAAACATCAGCCAGACCGGATGCAGGCCGACGCTCTTGCCCACCAGCTTCGGCTGGAGGATGTTGCCCTCCATGAACTGGCCGCTGAAGAAGACGGCAAGCACAAGGCCGATCCAGAGATAGTCCGGCCAGAACTGCACCAGGGCGACGCCAACGGCAAGCACGAGGCCGACCATCGAGCCGACATAGGGGATGAAGCTGATCATGCCGGCGAAGAGGCCGATCAGCAGGCCGAAATTGAGGCCGACCAAAGACAGGCCGATACCGTAATAGAGGCCGAGAATGACGCAGAGCGAGCCCTGACCGCGCACGAAACCGGCGATCGTCGCGTTCATGTCGCGGGCGATCTGGCGCACATCCGAGACGTAGTCGCGCGGCACCCAACTGTCGACCTTCTCCACCATCCGGTCCCAGTCGAGCAGGATGTAGAAGGCGACGACGGGGGTCACGACGAGCAGCGAAATGACGTCGAGCAGTGCCACGCCGGAGTTCCAGATCTGCTGGAAGAGCGTGCCGACGAAGGCCGCCCCCTGCTCCAACAGCTTGCCTGAACTCTGCTTGATCGACGGCATCTGGCTCGCCAGCCAATCGGGAATGAGCCGCGTCTGTGCTTCATTGACGAGCACCTGCAACTTGGACGCATAGCCGGGGATGTTCGCAATGAAGTCCGAAGCCTGGCTGACGACCACGGGAATGATGATCATCAGCGCCAGCACGAAGACGACGACGAAACCGATCAGAATGACGACCGTCGCCATCAGGCGACTGAGGCCGAGGCGCTCGAGACGGTCGGCCACCGGATCGAGGAAATAGGCAAGCGCCATGCCGGCAAGGAACGGCAGCAGGATAGAGCTGAAGACCATGAGGAAGGCAATGAAGGCGCCAAGCACCAGCATCCAGAAGATGACCTGGCGCTGCAATCCGGAACCACTGACCTTGATATCCATGACACTCCCTTAGACCACGATCATCTGGGGTCGGATCGACCCAAAATCATAAACGCGGTCGTTTCTCATCAGCGAAAGCGGGATGCGGGCGGGGAACCGCACACTCTTCCTCATCTCGCTCTCGCGCGCTGCACGCGCCGAACGCGTATCACAACCCTTTAGAGGAGATAGGGGGCGGCGCGGGCGCCGGTCAAGTCCAACCGGGCGGCACCGCGCGGTTTGGAGCCATGCTGTTCGTTTCTACCGTGGGATATGGGCAAAATGTTGAAAAAACGCCGCCAATGCCTGCTCTCGGCTTGCACTCCCTTGCCTGCCGTGCCAATCGCATCCGCAAAATACCTGTCGCACGACGAGCCTTGGAGAACGAGCATGAGCCAGTCGGGAAAGAACGGCCTCACCTATAGCGACGCGGGCGTGGATATCGACGCCGGTAACCTGATGGTCGAGAAGATCAAGCCGCATGTGCGCTCGACGCGGCGCCCCGGCGCCGATGGCGAAATCGGCGGCTTCGGCGGCCTGTTCGACCTGAAGGCGGCAGGCTTCACCGACCCGGTTCTGGTTGCTGCCAATGACGGCGTCGGAACCAAGCTCAAGATCGCGATCGACGCCAACAAGCATGACACCGTCGGCATCGACCTCGTCGCCATGTGCGTCAACGACCTGGTGGTCCAGGGCGCCGAGCCGCTGTTCTTCCTCGACTACTTCGCAACCGGCAAGCTCGATCCGGACCAGGGTGCGGCCATCGTCGCCGGCATTGCCAGCGGCTGCCGCGAGGCGGGCTGTGCGTTGATCGGCGGCGAGACCGCCGAAATGCCGGGCATGTATTCGGGCGGCGATTATGACCTCGCGGGCTTTGCTGTCGGCGCTGCCGAACGCGGCCAGTTGCTGCCGGCCGGCGACATCTCCGAAGGCGACGTCATCCTCGGCCTCGCCTCGTCGGGCGTCCACTCCAACGGCTATTCGCTGGTGCGCAAGATCGTCGCGCTCTCGGGCCTTGCCTGGGATGCCCCTGCCCCGTTCGGCGAAGGAACGCTTGCCGATCTCCTGATGACGCCGACGCGCATCTATGTGAAGCCGCTCCTGAAGGCGATCCGCGAAACCGGTTCGATCAAGGCGCTTGCCCACATCACCGGCGGCGGCTTCCCCGAAAACATTCCGCGCGTGCTGCCGAAGCATCTCGCTGCCGAGATCGACCTCGACGCGATCAAGGCGCCGAAGGTCTTCTCCTGGCTCGCCCAGACCGGAGGCGTTGCCGCCAATGAAATGCTGCGCACCTTCAATTGCGGCGTCGGCATGATCGCCGTCGTTCCGGCCGACAAGGCTGCAGAGGTTTCCGCCGCGCTGACCGGCGAAGGTGAGACCGTCTTCACCCTCGGCCGTATGGTGGCCCGCGACGAAGGTGCTGCCGGCACGATCTACAAGGGCAACCTCGCTCTATGACGACTGAGGTCTCGACGGGCAAGAAGCGGGTCGTCGTCTTCATTTCGGGCGGCGGCTCCAACATGCTGGCGCTGGCCAAAGCGGCAGCCGAGCCGGGCTTCCCGGCCGAAATCGTCGCGGTCATCGCCGACAAGGCGGATGCCGGCGGCCTCGCCAAGGCGGCGGCATTGAGCATTCCGACACGCAGCTTCCTGCGCAAGGATTTCGACAGCAAGGACGCCCACGAGGCAGCAATCCTTGCCGAGCTCGACCGCCTGTCGCCCGACATCATCTGCCTGGCCGGCTACATGCGGCTGCTCTCCGCGACGTTCATCCAGCGCCATGAAGGACGGATCCTCAATATCCACCCCTCGCTTTTGCCGCTTTTCCCTGGCTTGCACACCCATCAGCGCGCCATCGACGCCGGTATGAAAGTTGCCGGCTGCACAGTGCATTTCGTCACCGAAGGCATGGACGAAGGCCCGATCCTGGCGCAGGCGGTGGTTCCAGTTGTACCCGGCGACACATCGGAAAGCCTTGCGGCGCGGGTACTGACCGTCGAGCACCGCACCTATCCGATGGCGCTTCGGCTGATGGCCGAGGGCAAGGTGCGCATGGAAGGCGGCCGCGCGGTGAGCCAGAGCGCTGCCGAAGCGAGCGACACGCTGATCTCACCGGCGGCCTGACTAAATCAAATCGTCACTTCGCCGACGCCAGCCGGCGATCGAGGGCATCAAGCACGCGCCGTGTCAGCGCCGGATAGTCCTCGTCGAAATGGTGACCACCGTCGATCCCAATGACGTCGACGCCTGTGCCCTTCAATTCGGGGCAGGCATCATCCTCTTCGTCCATTCCGTAAATGCACTGCACAAGCGCCGGATCGATGCGCTTGATGTCGTCGAGCGGATCACCGCCCTTGCCATCGCCTTCCGCGCCCAGCCAGCCGAGCACCGAGACCTTGTAGTCGACCATGTGCGACAGCGCCATCAGCGTCACCTGGCGCACATGCGCCTTTTCGCCCGGCGGCAGCAGGTTGAAGGTTCGAGGCAGGACATCGGCACCGAAGGAATAGCCGATCAGCAGAACGTTGCGGACGTTCCAGTGCTTGCGGTAGTAGCTCATCACCTTGGCGAGATCGTCCGCCGTCACCTGGGGATCGCGCTCCGACCAGAAATAATGCAGTGAATCGAAACCGACGACGGGAACACCCTGCTGCTGGAGGACGTCGCCGACCTCCTTGTCGATGTCACGCCAGCCGCCGTCACCCGAATAGATCACCGCCATCGTATCGCGCGTCGGCTTGGCGTCGAGAATGGTCAGCGGTAGGCCGAACGGATTGCCGGCGTCGCTCTCGCTGTCGATGATGTCAGTGAGGTGGCCGGACAAGGTCGTGAAGGCGTCATCGTCGCTGTCCTCCTGATCGACATCCGGGTGTTTCGCGATGAGCGCGGCCACATGCGAACGGCCATCCGCGGAGGCTTCCGGCGAGAAGACGACGGAGACCGGGTCCGGCAGGGGGCCGTCGGTCAAGCCGTAGACCATGCGGTCGCCTTTCTTCACCTTCTCGGCCGGCGTGCAGAGCTGCTTCTTGAGCGCTATCCCCTCTTCCGGGTCCACCGCCAGCGTCTGGCCGATTGTGGCCGGTGGCGTCTGGGCGGCAATCGCGAGCGCCATGGCGCCACCGGCGCCGACACCGGCGACGATGGGCAGTTGGTATGAATCGCTGCCGATGGCGCGCTGTACCTGCTGACTGAGCGACTCGATGTCGGAGACCATGTAGATGCAGTCGCCGTCATCCTTGGCGAGCGACGCGAGGTAGGCCTTGAGATCGACACCGATCACAACGGTCTTGTCACTTGTGAGCGCATCGGCAACGGCCTGCTCCTTGTCCGTCCAGCCACCAGCATCCGAAAGCAGCACGACGAGTGCGGCCGCCTTTTCCTTGGGGAGCATGATGCGCGGCGACGGGATCATCCCGGTATCGTAGCTCTTCGGCGCGTCTTCCGCGAGAGCGGGAAGAATGGAAGCCGAAAGCAGCAGCGCCGCCGAGGTGAGACATTTCCAGGCGTTCGCGACACGGATCATTTCTTCACCACTCCTTTGAGACCGCCGCCGATCAGGAATGTCGCATCCATCAAGGCGAGGATCGGATTGATGCCGCCACTGGCGACAAGATACCGCGGTTGCCACTGCGGATGAAACTTCGATTTGAAGGCACGCAAACCCTTGAAGTTGTAGAAGCGCTCGCCGTGTTCGAAGAAGGTACGGCCGGCCCGGTCCCACACCGGCGCAATCTGGCGCGTCGACATGCCTGAAAGTGGCGCCATGCCGAGATTGAAGGCACGAAAGCCTTCGGCCTTCAGGTATTCCATAACTTGGGCGAAAAGAAAGTCCATCGCCCCTTTGGGCGCATCCGGGGAGAAGCGCATCAGATCGACGGTGCCCTCTTCCTTCGTCGCTGTCACGAGAATGTTGGCGAAGGCGACGATGCGACCGCCGCTGGTCAGGATGGCAACCGGCTGCTCGGTCAGATAGTCGGGATCGAAGGCGCCGAGCGAGAAACCTTTTTCCTTGGCATTGTGGTGCGCAAGCCAGGCATCGGAAACTTCCGTCAGGTCCGCCATGATCCCCGGAACGTCCGCCGGCGACACGACGCGAAACTCAAGACCGTCACGTTGAGCGCGGCTAACCTGTTGCCGCAAGTTCGCCCATTTGCCGCCCTTCATCTCGAAGCGGGCGAGATCGACGCGCGCCAGTTCACCGAGCCGGAAAGCGCGTAGCCCCGCATCGGCGTAATAGGCGAGCCCTTCGGGCGAGACCTGGTAGAAGACCGCCCGGCAACCGGCGGCACGCGCCTTCTCGATGAAATGCCAGATCAATTCCGGCCAGGCGTCGATCGGGCCGACCGGATCAAAGAGTGCGATCCACGAACGGGCCCGCTGGCCGTACATGATGAAGGCTCTTCGATCAGCCGAGAACAGGATGCTCTTGTCGCCCATGCGCACCAGATTGGCGTCGGACATATTCTGTGCCTCGACGATCGCCAAAGCCCGTTCCATCGCGTCGTTGGAGGCGGGTTCGACCGACCCTGCAGCAGGCCGCATCAGGCTCCAGATGGCAAGCATGCTGGCGCCGATGGTCACGCCCAAGAGCGCCCGCAGCCCGCGCGGCGCCTCGGCCGAGAATTCGAACTGCCACCAGAGTTCGTGGCTGTATTCGACATCGCGGTAAACGAAGAGCAGGACGACCAGTCCGCCTAGGCAGATGACCCCGAGCGCCGTGAGCCACGGTATGGTGAGCGCCTGACCGAAGAGCGAAGCCGGCCGAACGAACAGGCGCCGGCTGACGAGCAGCCCCAGCAGGAAGAAGGCGAGCATGCCTGCCTCCACCACCGCGATCGCCTTGATCAGCGACAGCAGCAGGGCGGCGATGGCAATCACGATCGATGCCCACCAGGCCCCATCGAGCCGCAGAGCAAGTCCGCGCGAGACGACGACGAGCGCCAGCCCGAGCAGGCTCGCGAGGAAATGCGCCCCCTCGACGATCGGCAGGGGCAGAAGACTTTCGAGAAATGCCAGATTTTCGTCCGGGGTGGGCGTCACGCTCGACAGCACGAGCATGATCGCCAGCACGATGCCGAGCGTCGCCAACAGCAGCGGCGTCATCCGCCCGCCAATACGCCGGACGCTGGAGGCGACGGGATGGCCGGCAAGCTGGCGAAGCTCGATACCGATGACGACGGCAATCGCGATCACCAGCGGCAGCACGTGATAGATCACGCGATAAAGCACCAGCGCGCCGAGAATGGTGTCGACATCGGTGTTGTGGCCGAGCGTCGCAATGATGATCGTCTCGAACACCCCGAGACCAGCCGGAACGTGGCTGAGGACACCGACGCCGACGGCCAGCGAGTAGACTGCAAGGAAAGCCGGCCAGCCGATGGTTCCGGCCGGCAGGAGCACGTAGAGCACGGTCGCCGAAGCGGCCAGATCGAGCGCCGTCACCAGGAACTGGCGCGAGACCGTGCGCGAATCGGGCAACCGCAGGGTCATGCGTCCCAGGCTCACCTCGCGGCCGTCGCGCGCCAGGAAGAACACGGAGAACAACCCGCCGAGGATGATGACTGCAATCAGGCGCAGGAACAGGGGATCGAGCCCTGTCATCGGCGCCACATATTCGCCCACCGCGAGCAGACTGAGACAGGTCACCGTCAGAAGGCCAAGCCCGAAGGCGAGCGTCACGAAGGCGATGATCCGGGCGATGTTTTCCGGCTCAATGCCGAGGCGGGAGTAGGACCGATAGCGGATCGCGCCACCGCTCAGCGCACCGAAGCCCGCGGTGTTGCCGACGGCATAGGCGCACGCGGCCGTCAGCGCCACATCGGCGTAGGGCAGTTTGCGCCGGACGTAGTCGAGCGCGCTGACGTCATAGAAGGTCAGCGCCAGGAAGCTCAATGCCGTGAAGAAAATCGCTGCCGCAACCGCCGTCCAGGGCGTGTCCGCCAGTGCCTGCACGACTTCGTCGTACTGAACTTCCGATGTCAGATGAAAGATCGCAAAGCCGAAGAGAGCGATCACAAAAAGCGTACCGGCGGCCGAAAAATAGCGACGGTTGCGGCGCAGGAAGGAGATCCAACCTCCCTCCGCCTGCTGCTCGTCGTCGGTTGCGCTTTCCGAGATGGAGGATGTCATGGGCGCCCATGTCAAATGATGAGAACATCAGCGCTTTAGCTTACCCGATACGGATCAAAAAGTGAAATATCCGTAATAAATTATATTCTTATAAAACAATAAGTTAGCCGATGAGCTCGTTGCGGTTTAGCTTGGCCCATTGCAACAGCATGATCGTCTTGGCGTCGCAGATCTCGCCGGTGGCGATCATCGCGAAGGCCTGGTCGAACGGTATTTCGAGAACTTCGATATCCTCGCCCTCATGCGCGAGCCCGCCGCCATCCCCCCGTTTTTCCGTGACGTCGATATGGCCGACGAAGAAGCTCGTGCGTTCGGTGATCGCGCCCGGGCTCATATAGGCATCGAAAAGGTGGGTGGCGCCCTCGACGTGGTAGCCGGTCTCTTCCAGGGCCTCGCGGGCGATCGCGACGTCCGGGGTGTCGTCGTCCAGCAACCCGGCCACCGCTTCGATCATGTAGGCAGGGTGCCCCTGCAGAAGCACGGGAACGCGCAGCTGCCGCACCAGCACTACGCTTTGCCGCCTGGCATCAACGAGCAGGATGGTCGCGGCACTGCCATGATCGTGAACCTCGCGCTTCAGCGTCGCGGTCACGCCGTTCGACATGTCCTGTTCGAGCGTCACCTCCTCGAGGTGGATGAACCCGTCCCAGAGCGTGCGTCGGCCGATGATCCTGACGCGCGGATCGTGATGTATGCTCATGCGAAATCCTTCATTGGCGGAAGCAATCCGGCCGCTCCGGCCTTAGACCGCCGCGCGTTCTAGTGAACATGTTCCGTTGCCGCGCGATCCTCGCGCTCCGTCTGCAAGGTCGTGTGGTGCAGGTCGAACTCCTGGCGCAAACGGCTCTCGATCGCCTGGCGCACCGCTTCACCATCGGCGCCCTCGGCGAGCACCACATGGGCGGTCAGCGACGGCTGGCTCTGGGTGATTGCCCAGAGGTGAAGGTCGTGCACCGAGGTGACACCGGGCACGGCCGCGATGGTCGCGTGGACATCGGCGAGCCGCATGCCCGGCGGCACCCCTTCGAGCAGGATGTTGACGCACTCCTTGAGGAGCACCCAGGTGCGCGGGAAGACCATGAAGCCGATACCGACCGCAAGCAGGGAGTCCACCCATTGCCAGCCGGTGAACCAGATGAGCGCCGCGCCGACTATGACGGCCAGCGACCCGAGCATATCGGACCAGACCTCAAGATAGGCGCCCTTGACATTGAGGCTCTCGTCCTTGTGGTTCGTCAGCAGCCGCATCGAAGCGAGATTGACGAGCAGGCCGATGATCGCGATCACCAGCATGCCGCCCGACTGGATTTCCTGCGGCTCCGACAGGCGCTTCCAGGCTTCGTAGAGAATGTAGAAGGCAACGGCGAGCAGGAGCAACGCGTTGAAGGCGGCGGCCAGGATTTCGAAACGCGCATAGCCATAGGTGCGCAACAGGTCGGACGGGCGGCGGCCCACATGGATGGCGACGAGCGCGATCGCCAGGGCGGCCGTGTCGGTCAACATGTGCATGGCGTCGGAGATCAGCGCCAGACTGCCGGTCAGCACCCCACCCACGACTTCGGCCAGCATGAAGCCGCCGGTCAGGCCAAGCGAAGCCCAAAGCCGGGAGACGGGCGTGCTGCTGACATCTGCATGGTGGTGGTCGCCGCTCATGGAGGGTTCCGTCGTTGAACAACCTGTTTTTAGCGCGCCAACCTGAGCCAGACCCTGTTGTCGTGGAAAGCGGCACCGCCATAGGGCGCCACGGCATCGGCACCGGTAAGCACGTTGATCCCCTCCCCGTCGAGATGGGCGCCGTTCGGCCACAGCCCCTCGGCGATCACGATGCCGCGGCGCGTTCCCCCGCCGATTTTTGCATGCAGGCGGATCTCGCCGCGTCGGTTGCCGAGCTGGACGACATCGCCATCGGCGATGCCAAGCGCCTCTGCATCGTCCGCATGGAGCATCACTTCCGGGCGCACTTCCTTCTGGATGGAGGACGGCGTCTCGGCAAAGGTCGAGTTGAGGAACGAGCGGGCCGGCGAGGTCGCGAGACGGAACGGATGCTCGGCGTCGGCCACCTCGATCAGATCGACGTGGTCAGGGAACTCCGGCAGTTCCGCGTGCGGCCCCTGAATGCCCATGGACTTCGGCGGCCGGTTCGGTGCGGGCGTTCCCGTCCAGTCCGCC
The DNA here is from genome assembly GCF_052115125.1 of Ensifer sp. 2TAB8. Taxonomy (NCBI): domain Bacteria; kingdom Pseudomonadati; phylum Pseudomonadota; class Alphaproteobacteria; order Hyphomicrobiales; family Rhizobiaceae; genus Ensifer; species Ensifer sp. 2TAB8. Next base: position 127,507 of record NZ_JBFRGB010000009.1, read on the forward strand.
TTGAAGCGAAACTTGCCGTCGGGATGGCCGAAGCCGTTGAGATAATGCGCGTCTTCGAAGGCTGGCTGACAGTCCAGCCACTTCTCTTGTCTCATCTCCTCGTAACCAATGCCGTAATTGGCAAGCAGCCGATCGATATGCTGGCGCTCGGTCAGGCCGAAGCCGGCATGGTCGGCAACGCCCAGGCGCTTGGCCAGTTCCTCGATGACGAAGAGGTTGGTGCGCACGGTCGAGGGCGGCTCCACCACCTTGGGTCCGATCAGGATATGCTGGTGACCGCCACCGCGATAGAGGTCGTCATGTTCGAGGAACATGGTGGCGGGCAGGACGATATCGGCGACCGCAGCCGTATCGGTCATGAACTGCTCGTGCACGGCGACGAAGAGATCGTCGCGCAGGAAGCCGCGTTTCACCAGCCGCTGTTCCGGGGCGACGTTCACCGGATTGGTGTTCTGGATCAGCATCGCCGTCACCGGCCCGCGATGGCGCAATGCTTCGGCGTCCCCGGTCAGTACGCGGCCGATCTGCGACTGGTCGAGCATGCGCACATCCGGATCGTGGAAGGCCGAGCCGACCAGCTCGCGCTTGTCGAGCTTGAAGATATCGTTGTTGGAGTGGAAGGCGCCGCCGCCTTCGTGCTTCCAGGAGCCGAGCACCGTCGCCACGGAGGTCGCCGCATGGATGGCGACGGCACCGTTGCGCTGGCGGGTGAAGCCGTAGCCGAGGCGGAAGTAGGTGCGTGGCGTTGTGCCGACGAGTTTGGCAAAGGCCTCGATCTCCTCGACCGAAAGCCCGGTGATGGCGGAAGCCCATTCCGGCCCGCGCGACTGGAGATGCGCCTCAAGCCCGGCCGGGTCGTCCGCGAACTTCGCCATATAGGCCCGGTCGGCATAGCCGTCGCGGAAGGCGATGTGCATGACGGCGCAGGCAAGTGCTGCATCGGTGCCGGGCTTCAGCACCAGCCCCATGTCCGCCTGCTTGACCGTCGGATTGTCGTAGATGTCGATGACGACGATCTTCGCGCCGCGATCCTTACGGGCTTTCACCGCATGGGTCATCACATTGACCTGAGTCGCGACCGCGTTCGTGCCCCAGATGACCACACAGTCGGCCTTGGCCATCTCGCGCGGATCGGGACCACGCAAGGCGCCGGTCGCCATGGTCAAGCCCGTCCAGGCCATGTTGGTGCAGATCGAGCCGAAGAAGCCGGAATAGCGCTTGGCGTGACGCAGCCGATCGATCGAGTCGCGCTGCACCTGGCCCATGGTTCCGGCATAGAAGTAGGGCCAGACGGCTTCTGCGCCATGCCTCTGCTCGGCGCGGATGAACTGATCGGCAATCTCGTCGAGCGCCGCTTCCCAGCTCACCTCCTGCCAGCTGCCCTCGCCCTTGGCGCCCTTGCGGCGCTGCGGCACCATGAGCCGGCCCGGATGGTAGATGCGCTCGGAGTAACGGGCCACCTTGGCGCAGATCACACCGGCGGTGTAGGTGTTGGCGGAAGCGCCACGCACGCGGCCAATCCGCCCTTCGGCGGTCAGGTCCACCTCCAGCGCGCAAGCGGAGGGACAGTCGTGCGGACAGACCGAATGACCGATCGATTTTTCTGCTTTGATGGGGGTCGCAACGTTCATGGCTTTTCTATATGGCATCGACAAACGGGCTCAAAGAGCCAATCGTCCACCCATCGAAACAATTGATCGGGGCCATCGGCGGCGCTCATGAACTATCGGCACATCTACCATGCGGGCAATTTTGCCGACGTCCTGAAGCACGCGGTGCTGGCGCGGCTCGTCACCTATCTCCAGCAGAAGGAGAAGGCATTCCGGGTGCTCGATACCCATGCCGGCATCGGCCTCTATGACCTCTCCAGCGAGGAAGCGCAGAAGACCGGGGAATGGCGCGACGGCATCGGCCGACTTCTCGAGGGTGAACTGCCCGCCGAGATCGCTGCCGTCCTCGCTCCCTATCTGGCGTCGATCCGCACGCTCAATCCCGGACCCGAGCTGACACTCTATCCTGGTTCGCCGAAGCTTGCCCGCATGCTCTTCCGTCCGCAGGACCGGCTTTCGGCGATGGAGTTGCATCCGGACGACTACGAAACGCTGCACCGGCTTTTCGACGGTGATTTCCAAAGCCGGGTTACCGAGCTCGACGGCTGGTTGGCGCTCGGCGCACATCTGCCGCCGAAGGAAAAGCGCGGACTGATCCTCGTCGATCCGCCCTTTGAAAAGGAAGGCGAATACGACCGCCTCGCCGAGGGCCTCGCGCGCGCCTACCGGCGATTTACCGGCGGCGTCTACTGCCTGTGGTATCCATTGAAGCAGGGCGCGCCGATCAAGGCATTCCACGAGACGCTGAAGGCGCTCGATATTCCGAAGATGCTGTGCGCCGAGCTTTCGGTCCGGAGCGACCGGGAGACCACCGGGCTTTCCGGCTCCGGCCTCATCATCGTCAACCCGCCTTTCACGCTGAAGGGCGAACTCGACCTGCTGTTGCCGTTCCTGAAAACCCGGCTGGCGCAGGATCGCTTCGCCTCTTCGCGCTGCTTCTGGCTGCGCGGCGAAGAACAGGCAACCGGAGGGGCTTGACGGGTGGCGGCCACACGCCGCAATCTTGAGTGACGACTTAGGGAGACGCCCATGACTCGCACGCTCGCCGCCAAGCTTCTCATTTCGCTTTCGCTCGCCGGCGCCGCAGCGCCGGGCGCTATGGCCGCCGACTACATCGGCGGTGCCCCAGCCCAGTCCTTCTACGATACCGGTGTTTGCAGCGAGGCGTCGGTGCTCGGCTTCATCACGTCCCGCTTCGAATACCGGGATGCGAACTATCTCCACGCCAATCTGTCGATCGCCGAGATCCGCAACACGGGACAAAGCAGGCAGGAGCTCCGCGACGAGACGCACCTGGTCGAACGCGAATATTGCCACGCCACCGCTGTGATGACGGACGGGTATCAGCGCTCGCTGTACTATGTCATCGAACGCCCCTGGGGCTTTGCCGGTGTCGGCCGCAGCATCGAGTTCTGCGTCGGCGGGCTTGATCCCTGGTACGTTTACGGTGCGCACTGCGCATCGCTTCAATAAAAATGGCGCCACTCCGGACTATGCGCCGGCTTTTGCCGGCGCTTTTCGTTGCGGCAAACTTGATCGGCTGCAGTGACCAGAACACCGAGAAAGCGCCGACGGCAACCAAAGGCGACAGCGCGAACACAGCCGCCGCGGTACCGATCGGCAGTGGTTTCGATTTTTACGTGCTGTCACTGTCCTGGTCGCCGACCTGGTGTGGCGACAATGATCCCAACGGGAAATCCAGCCAATGCGAGGCGGGATCCAATCGCGGCGTGATCGTGCACGGCCTCTGGCCCCAGAACGAAAAAGGATATCCGGACTTCTGCCCGACGCGGCAATCCGATCGTGTGCCGTCGTCGCTCGGCAAGCAGTATCTGGATCTCATCCCGTCCATGGGTCTGATCGGCCATCAATGGCGCAAGCACGGCACCTGCTCGGGCCTCAGCCAGGAGGACTATTTCGCCGTCACCCGCTCCGCGTGGAACCGGCTTGCGCTGCCGCCGGAACTCTCACCACCCCGACAGCAGACCAATTTGTCCGTCAACGCGATCGAAGTCGCGCTCGTCGCCAAAAATCCCGGCATGACGAAGGATGCCGTCGCCGTTACCTGTGAAGGCAACAGGCTCGAAGAAATCCGGATCTGCTTCGACAAATCGCTGAACTTCCGATCCTGCCCGGCTGTCGATCGCCAGGCCTGCCGGAAAGACAATGTGTCCCTGCCCCCGGCGCCGTAGCTGGCGGGGGATCGGAACGCAAACGATGCTCGCCTTGAAAACCGCAATTCCTGGAAAGAAAGACGTTCGATGAAGATACTGTACTCGCCCGCTTCGCCCTATTCGAACAAGGTTCGGATGGCCGCGCATTATGCCGGGTTTTCGGCGGACAGCGTGCTGACCGACACCGGTGCCAATCCCCCGGAACTGATCGCCAATAATCCGCTCGGCAAAATACCGACGCTCATCCTCGACGATGGCCGTTCGGTCTACGACAGCCGTGCGATCATGCATTTCATCGATCGGGACACCAAGGGCAAGCTCTACCCCAAGAACGCGGGTAAGCGGACCGACGTCGAGATCCTCGAAGCCTTGTGCGACGGCGTCTGCGACAGCCTACTCGCGATCGTCTACGAGAAGCGCTCGCACCCGCCGGAAAAGGTGCATCAGCCCTGGATCGACCGGCAATGGGAAAAGGTGGAACGCAGTCTCGACCACCTGAACGCCAATCTGCCGAAGACCGGAGCCAAGCTTCATGCCGGGCATTTCGCCCTTGCGGCGATGCTGCGTTACATCGAGTTGCGCTTCAGCGGCGAGTGGCAGCGCGGCCGTGCCAAGCTCAAGAACTGGCCGGCGAAGTTCGAAAAGCACTTCCCCGACTATTCCAAGTTCAAGGCCTAAAAAATCAGCCTGACAAACGTTAGGACATAAAAAAGGCCGGGTCACCCCGGCCTTCTTTTTGATCCGGCAAAAGCCGATCAGAACTTCACGCCCATACCGACGCGAACGCTGTGCTCGTCGTAACCGGAGGACACGTTGGTGCCGCCCATCTTGAAGTCCTTCGAGCCGTAGTCCGTGTAGCGGTACTCGACGCGTGCGGTGATGTTGTCGGTGACGAAGGTTTCCGCGCCAGCACCGGCGGTCCAGCCGACCATGGTGTTCGTGTCGGAAGCGCCACCAACGCTGCCCTTGGCCTGGCCGACGGCGAGACCGGCGGTGCCGTACAGCAGTACCGGGTTCAGATCGACACCGACGCGAGCGCGCAGCGAGCCGTTGACGCCCTGCTTCATGCGCAGGTTGCCCTTGGTCGAATCCTGGCCGGAGTAACCGATATCGGCTTCACCGCCGTATACCAGCTGGCCGCTCTGCACGTTGTAGCCGCCGTAGAGACCGCCGCCGAAACCAGCTGCCGTGTTGCTGCCGGTCGCGTCATGCTGACCATGGTGCCAATCGGCGGTACCACCGACATAGGCGCCCGACCAGTTCTTCACTGCCGGCTCGGTGTATTCGGCCTGCGGAGCTGCCGGAACTTCGTCGATCGCATCTGCAGCCTGGGCGGCCTGGAAGGCGATGAGGGTCATGGCGGAAGCCATGAGGGTGGTGGTGAGCGTACGCATAAATATTCTCCTTTTCGTACCGATGCGTCGTGGGCTTGGGGTCCCACAGTGAAACATCGGACAACTTTCAATTAACCCGCCCGGTTGAGCTGAAATTGGCCAGCAAATGAGGATTCACAAGAGCCAAAATGTGAAATTTTGGTGGCACAAACACGCCCGAAATTTGATGTTGCTTTGGAGCAACAGGGGATTTGTTAACCATATTTCAAGATTAACGAAAGTTATACTATATGCCTTCAAAATAATACAAATTACGCCAATTCCATTAATTTTTCCGCAAGGAACTGTCAGGGAGTGCTTCAGCCTCACGTTTCTTGCCTATATCTTCGTCCGCTGACGCGAAGATTCGAAAAAGCGGGATGAAACGTTGAAGAAAGCACTGAAGGCGGCCCTCGTGACCGGGGGCGCCAAGCGGATCGGCAAAGCTATAGTTGAGGATCTTGCGGCCCATGGTTTTGCGGTCGCTATCCATGCCGACGCCTCATTTGACGAAGCGGAAGCGCTGGCCCGGGCTCTCACCGAAGCTGGAACGAAGGCGGTCGCGCTTCGCGCCGACCTCACCGATACGGCGGAGACCTCGACGCTCATTGCCCGCGCCGCTGAGGCGCTCGGTCCTCTCGATCTGCTGGTCAACAATGCCTCGGTCTTCAAGAAGGACAGCCTCGAGGCTTTCGACGAATCAATCTGGGATCAGCACTTCGCCCTGCATGTGAAGGCTCCTTCCCTATTGGCGCGCGATTTCGCCGGGCAGCTGCCGGCCGACGCCAATGGACTCATTATCAATGTCATCGACCAACGCGTCTGGGCTCCCAATCCGCGCTTTTATTCCTATATGTTGTCCAAGTCGGCGCTGTGGACGGCAACCCGGACAATGGCGCAGGCGCTTGCCCCGCACATCCGTGTCAACGGCATCGGCCCCGGGCCGACGCTGCCGAACGAACGGCAGGACCCTGGGGATTTTGAGGCGCAGGTCGATGCGCTGATTCTCAAACGCGGGCCGACGCTCGACGAATTCGGACGGACCATCCGCTTCCTGTTCGACACACCGTCGATCACCGGACAGATGATTGCGCTCGACGGGGGCCAGCACCTCGCCTGGGAAACGCCCGACATCAGGGAGATAGTGGAATGAATGGACGCGTGCCGGCCGACGGCGGCATCCTCTACGACGGTACCGAGACGGAAGACGACGACGATCTGGTCGAAGCGGCAGAAAGCACAAGCGCTGCGCCGCCGGTCGAGTGGAACGAGAATCAGGCCGAAATGGAAGGCTTGAAAGGCGCGGAGCTGATCCAGGCCTTCGTCAAACTGTTGCCGAACGGCCCGGGCGTCTACCGCATGTTCAACGAGACGGGCGACGTTCTCTATGTCGGCAAGGCGCGCAGCCTGAAGAAGCGCGTCAGCAACTATGCCCAGGGGCGCGGCCATTCCAACCGCATCGCGCGCATGGTGCGCGAGACCGCGAACATGGAGTTCGTGACGACGCRCACCGAGATCGAGGCGCTGCTGCTCGAAGCGAACCTGATCAAGCGGCTCCGGCCGCGCTTCAACGTGCTTCTGCGCGACGACAAGTCGTTTCCCTATATCCTGGTGACGGGAGACAGCCGGGCGCCGGCGCTCTACAAGCACCGTGGCGCCCGCAGCCGCAAAGGCGATTTCTTCGGTCCCTTCGCCTCCGCCGGCGCGGTTGGCCGCACCATCAATTCGCTGCAACGCGCCTTCCTGCTCAGAACCTGCACCGACAGCGTCTTTGAAACCCGCACGCGCCCCTGTCTGCTCTATCAGATCAAGCGCTGTTCGGCGCCCTGCACCGGCGAGATCAGCGATCAGGGCTATGCGGAACTGGTGCAGGAAGYCAAGGACTTCCTCTCTGGCAAGAGCCAGGCGGTGAAGGCGACGATCGCCGCCGCCATGGGCGAGGCCGCCGAGAACCTCGATTTCGAACGGGCGGCCCTTTACCGCGACCGTCTGGCGGCACTCAGCCACGTCCAGAGCCATCAGGGCATCAACCCCGCCGGCGTCGAGGAAGCGGATGTCTTTGCGATCCACCACGAAGGCGGCATTTCCTGCATCCAGGTCTTCTTCTTCCGCACTGGCCAGAACTGGGGCAACCGCGCCTATTTCCCGAAGGCCGACCCCTCGCTGCCGACAGCGGAGGTGCTCTCGCAATTCCTTGCGCAGTTCTATGATGACAAGCCCTGTCCGCGGCAGATCCTGCTTTGCGAAGCCGTGGAAGAACAGGAACTGCTCGGCCAGGCGCTCAGCGAAAAATCCGGATACAAAGTCGCGATCCAGGTGCCGCAGCGCGGCGAGAAGAAGGATCTCGTCGACCACGCGCTTGCCAATGCGCGCGAAGCCCATGGCCGCAAGCTGGCGGAAACCGCCTCCCAGTCGCGCCTGCTCGAAGGCTTCTCGGAGACCTTCAAGCTCGAACGCACACCGCGCCGCATCGAGATCTACGACAACTCCCACATCATGGGCACCAACGCCGTTGGCGGCATGGTGGTGGCGGGGCCGGAAGGTTTCGTCAAAGGCCAGTATCGGAAGTTCAACATCAAATCGACCGACATCACGCCAGGCGACGACTTCGGCATGATGCGCGAGGTGATGACGCGGCGGTTTTCGCGACTGCTCAAGGAAGAAGGCAAGCCAGACAGGAGCGCCGAGCCGACCGATGACGGCGCCTTCCCCGCCTGGCCCGATGTCATCCTCATCGACGGTGGCCAGGGCCAGATGACCGCCGTGCGGGCCATTCTTAAAGAGCTCGACGTCGAAGACTGCGTGACCGCAATCGGCGTTGCCAAGGGTGTCGACCGCGATGCCGGACGCGAACGCTTCTTCGCGCTTGGACGAGACAACTTCACGCTGCCGCCGCGCGACCCGGTGCTCTACTTCATCCAGCGACTGCGCGACGAGGCGCACCGGTTTGCGATCGGCTCGCATCGGGCGCGGCGCAAGAAGGAGATGGTCAAGAACCCGCTCGACGAGATCGCCGGCATCGGCCCGACGCGCAAGCGCGCGCTGCTCACGCATTTCGGCACCGCGAAGGCCGTCTCCCGCGCCGGCATCAACGACCTCATGGCCGTCAGCGGCATTTCCGAAACGGTGGCCCGGCTGGTTTACGAACATTTCCACGACGACGCCGCGAAATGAAAACCGGGTGTCACAATTCACCCGGCGTTCACATGCAATAGGGCAAATATKACAGTTGCCGACGATGACCTGTTGACCTCCGGCCAGCAAAGTCATTCTGTACCAGACGAACCAGAGAACACGAATCCATGCCCACGCCCGTCGCCTACAGCATCCCGAACCTGCTCACCTATTTCCGAATCCTGATCGTGCCGCTGATCGTCCTTTGCTTCTTCATCGAAGGGCGGCTGCACAGTTCGGATTTTGCGCGCTGGACCGCGGTCACGCTCTTCGCGATTGCGTCGATCACCGACTTCTTCGACGGCTATCTCGCCCGCATCTGGAAGCAGACGTCGAACATCGGCAAGATGCTGGATCCGATCGCCGACAAGCTGCTTGTCGCCTCGATCCTGCTGCTCGTCGCAGCCGACGGCACGATTGCCGGCTGGTCGATCTGGGCTGCGATCATCATCCTCTGCCGCGAAATCCTGGTATCGGGCCTCCGTGAATATCTGGCGGCGCTGAAGGTCAGCGTGCCGGTCACCCGCATCGCCAAGTGGAAGACCACGATCCAGATGGTGGCGATTGCCTTCCTGCTGGCAGGCCCCGCCGGCGACAAGGTTTTGCCCTACACGACCGAGGCTGGTATCGTGCTCCTTTGGATCGCCGCCGCCATCACGCTCTATACGGGCTACGACTATTTCCGCGCCGGCCTCAAGCACGTGGTCAACGAATGAGCACGGTCAATCTCGTCTATTTCTCCTGGGTGCGCGAGCGCATCGGCAAGGGCGAAGAGACGCTGGACGTTCCGGCCAGCGTTGTCTCCGTCGCCGACCTGCTCACGCACCTGAAGACGCTCGGCGAGGAATACGAAGCGGCGCTCGAACACGAAAACGTCATCCGTGCGGCCATCAACCAGGAGCATGTCGACCACGGGGAGCCGATTGCCGGCGCCCGGGAGATTGCCTTGTTTCCGCCGATGACGGGTGGCTGAGCCCATGAGCGCGCCGGTCACCGTGCGCGTTCAGCGCGAGGATTTCGACCTCAATGCCGAGGTTGAGAAGCTTTCGGCTGGACGTCGCGACATCGGCGCGGTCGTTACCTTTTCGGGGCTTTGCCGCGACGAAGCCGGCACGCTTTCCGCCCTTGAGCTCGAACACTACCCCGGCATGGCGGAAGCGGAGATCGCGCGCATCTCCAACGAGGCGGTCGAGCGCTTCTCGCTCCAGGCCGCCACCGCCATTCACCGCTACGGAAAAATCCTTCCCGGCGAAAACATCGTGCTGGTCGTTGCCGCCTCGCGGCATCGGCAGGCCGCCTTCGATGGCGCCAACTTCATCATGGATTTCCTGAAGACGTCGGCGCCCTTCTGGAAAAAAGAACACCTCGACGACGGCACCACCGGCGGCTGGGTCAGCGCCAAGGATGCGGATGATACCGCACGGGACCGCTGGTCGACGAAGTAGCGTCCCCCTTGCGATCAGGGGATGACCTTCTCCTTGCGCGTTATCGCCAGCACGATCACCAGAAAGCCGAAGATCGCGAAGTCGCGCCAGAGAATGGGGCCATAGGCAGTCCAGAGCGTCTCAAGTAATCCGATTCCGGCCGCACCGAGCGCCGCGTAAAGGGGTGAAGCCTGGCCGCCGATCGCGGCGATGAACAGCACCTTGACGCCAAAGGTCAATCCCGTGCCGAAGTCCATGTTGCCGTAATAGGACGCAGCGAGAATGCCGCAGACCGCGGCGATCAACGATGCCACGCCATAGGCGACGATGTAGACGGTCGCGGCGTCGACGCCGCAGAGCGCTGCAGCCCCCCGGTCCTCGGACACTGCACGCCAAAACCGCCCTGCCCGCGAATGCGTGAGGAACCAATGCCCGGCTGCCACGAGCGCAGCCATCAGCACCGTGTTGCCAAGCTGGATAACCGTCAGGGTTACGGGAAAACGCGGATCGTTCCAGAAGACGATGTTGCCGTTCAGGAACGGTGGCAGCCACAGGCTGCGTGTCTGCGAGGCGAGCCGCGCCATTTCCATCAGGACCAATAGGCAACCGAGAGAAGCGACGACGACCGTGTTGGCGGAGGAAAAGGCAAGCGGCCGCATGACATACCGCCCGGCCACGAGCCCGGCGCCGAGGCTGAAGGTCAAGGCTGCCGCCGCCCCGAGGGCAAGAGCAGCTGGCAGCACCAGCCACAGCCGGTTCCAGCCGAAATCCGCAAACAGCACAAACATCTGGCCGGAGAACGCAAAGAGCGCGCCATAGGTGAGATCAGCCCGGCGCGTCACCGCGAAGGCGATGGCATAGCCGAAAGCGAGCGCGGCATAGAGGGCAGCGATGGGAACGGCATTGGCGAGCTGCTGCAGAAAATAGAGCATGGCGCATCCGGAGCGTGACAAGATCAATATAACTGGTAAAATCATTTTTACCAGTTAGGATTTTCACATGACCTTCACCTGGACAGCCCATCGATTTGCCGGCGGCGCCTTGGCGCTGGATGTGGCCAATTCCATCGTCCTGCGTTTCGATCCGGAACGCCGGATCGATCGTTTCGCCGATGCCGCGGCGATCGATTCCTTCGCGGAAGCGGCCAACCGCTTCGGGGCGGAGAACACCCGCTTCGGCCCACTGGCACCCGTCGCCGCGGAAAACCGCACCAAGCTGCTGTGGCTGCGCGAAGCGACCGATCGGCACTTTCGCGCCGAGATATCGGCCAATGGACGACCGGAACTGCTGGCGGATCTGCTTGAGGCGATCGCCGGCGTCATGCGCGGCTCGCCCCACTCTGGCGGTCTGCTTCCGCTCGACACGGCGACCGCGCAATCGGCGCTGAGCCTCGCGGCCAACCCCGAACCCGACCGGCTGAAGATCTGCCCGAATTGCGGCTGGCTGTTTCTCGACCGCAGCCGCAATCGCAGCCGCACCTGGTGCGACATGGCTGTGTGCGGCAATCGCAACAAGGCCAGGCGCCACTACCATCGCAACAGGGAAGAATCAGGCCCATGACAAGGACATTCGGTATCCTGGTGGCAGTTGCCATCGCAGTCGTCACTGCCGGGTGTCAGCGCGAGAGCGGCCCGGATCCGCTGAAGCTGACGGGCAAGATGTTCGTCTTCAACTATCGCCTCGCCTACGCGACCTATATGGTCACGCTCACCAAGGCCGAGGCCGTGCCCGACGGCAGCGTTGTCGTGGCACGCTTTGAAAATCCGGCCGGCGGCGACGCGCTGACGCTGGAGCGCAAGCTGTTTCCGAAGCTGGAAAAAGTGGTGCTGGAAAGCCCCGATATTACCTGCGTGAAGAAGGACCGCCCCTATACGGTGTCGATCGAGGTCAAAGGCCCTGAGGGCCAGTCGCTGCAGAAGCTCGAAACCACCGTGATCTCCGACATCGACCAGGACATCATGCCGGCACAGGCGCTGGTCGAAGGCCCCGCCTATGACAAGAACCCCGAGGTCTTCCGTGGCGGCAAGGCACCGGAGCATTTCGAGACGGCAAAATGCCCGGTGTGAGAGACCGGCAATAAAAAACCGGAGCGTTTCCGCTCCGGTTCAAATCCTGAATCAATTCAGGCCGCTGCGACCCGAACCGAAGATCTTGAATCAGCCGACGATCTCGGTGCCCGAGAACCAGTAGGCGATTTCTTCAGCAGCGGTTTCCGGAGCGTCCGAACCGTGAACCGAGTTCTCGCCGATCGAGAGAGCGTGAACCTTGCGGATGGTGCCTTCGTCAGCGTTTGCCGGGTTGGTGGCGCCCATGACTTCGCGGTTCTTGGCGATTGCGTTTTCGCCTTCGAGAACCTGAACGATGGTCGGGCCGGAGGACATGAACTCAACCAGTTCGCCGAAGAACGGACGTTCCTTGTGAACGGCGTAGAAGCCTTCAGCTTCGCGACGGCTCATCCAGACGCGCTTGGAGGCGACGACGCGCAGGCCGGCATCTTCGAGCATCTTGGTGATGGCGCCGGTCAGGTTGCGCTTGGTCGCGTCCGGCTTGATCATCGAGAAGGTACGTTCAATAGCCATTGGCTCAAATCCCTTGTTTCTTGAGAAGTGGCGGTTCATTAACCGCCAATCCCGCGCAAAACAAGGGGGTTCACCGATGATTCGGCTTGGGCCGAGAGGGTTTCACGCAGCCGTCACACTACGTCCGAGCCCGTGGTGCAGGTCTAGACAGCGTTCGAACCAGTCGGTGACGGGATCGCCCGGCTGAAGGAGACGCTGCGGCGAGACGATGCGCGCCCACTGAAACGCGCCGAAGACGATATAGTCGGCGAAAAGCGGTGACGCGCCGCCGAGGAAACCCTGAAATTTCAGCATATGGCGCAGCGGCTCGAGCTTTTCCGGGAAGGTCGCAAGAGATGCTCCCCCGCTTTCGGCGACCGCTTCCAGCGAGGTACCGAAACGCTTTTCGCGGCTCTCACGGAAGTAGGCCTGGTCGACCGGATCAAGGCGATCGTGAATGTCCCGGATGATGATGCGGGTTAGCGCGGGGTGCAGCGTCGTCTGCGACCAGCCTTCGACGAAGCGAGCGATGGCCATGCCTCCCGCGCCGGCAAAGAGCGAGGGGCGGTCCGGATAGTTCTGTTCGAGGTAAAGCGCGATCTCGAAGCTGTCCTTCACCAGCCGCTCGCCATCCCGCAGCAGCGGCACCAGGCCTGTCGCTCCATCCTCGACCACGGGGATTTCGGTGAAACCGATCGGCACGATGTCGAAATCGAGCCCCTTGTGCGCGAGCGACATCTTCGTCTTCCACACATGCGGCGAGAACGGACGCGCCCTGTCGGCACCACAAAGCGAATAGAGCTTTCTCGTCATGTGAACTCCCGGTCGGTTGGCGTCCCGTTGAACGACAAATCGGCCGCGCCATCAAATCAGTAAATTTCATGAGTGATATCAGCCACAGAAATGCGGTTTCGAGTTAGCGTCGTCGCCCCAAGCCGAAGCCCCCTCAGGAGATATCCGATGCTCGATCACTTTCGCATGTTCGCCGACTATAACCGCTGGGCGAACCGCCTGGTCTACGCCGCCGCCGCTGAACTGACCGATGCCGAGTTGCGGCAAAACCGAGGCGCCTTCTTCGGCTCACTGCTTTCGACCCTCAACCACATCCTCGTTGCAGACCGTATCTGGATGAAGCGCTTTACGCGCGAGGGCGACGCCCCAGCCTCGCTCGACACGATCCTCCATGACGATCTGTCGGCACTCACCGCCGCTCGGATTGCCGAAGACGCGCGCATCATCGCCTGGATCGATGACCTCAGCGACGAACGCCTTGCCGCAGCCCTCACCTATTCGCCGGTCGTCAACCCTACGGTCATCACGCAGAAGCTGGCACCGACGCTCGCGCATTTCTTCAACCACCAGACCCATCACCGCGGGCAGGCGCATGCAACGCTCACCGCGCTCGGTGGCCCATCCCTGGCGCTCGATCTCGCCTATTTCCTCAGGACCGAAGGATTACAGTGGGCGTAGCGGAGATCGCAGCACTGCGAAGTTGAGCACCCGAAGTGGCCGGATCTCACGCTCCCGCCACGCGGCAAGCGTTTTCAAGAGTTGCCGCTGGCCGAGCCAGGCGACGAGACCGAGCGCCACACCGCCGAAGATCGACAGGAACGAAAACGCCGGGGTTGGCAATGCCGGCTGCAGCGGCAGCATCAGCAACTCCGGCACGAAGCGGTGCAGGATGTAGATGTGGAAACCCGCTGCCGACAGAGGCAGGATAAGCTGCGCCGCCCAACGCGGCACGTTGATGCGCGGGAGATAGATGAGCGCGGCCAGGACGGCGATCTGCAAGATGTACTTGATCTGCGTCCCGATCCAGACCCCCTCGTACAAGCCGAAGAACAGGAAGGCTCCTGTGCCGGCCACCATCAGCAGCAGCCGCTGTTTGGCCGTTTCGGCGACGGCGGCGCACCAGCCGATAACGGCGAGATAGAAGATCCAAGGCAGGGTAAAGATCTGTCGATTGCCGATCGGCCAGAGCAACGGCAGGGCAAGCCGGGCGACAAGTGCCGCCAAAAGCAGAGACATCCCTGCGGCGAAGGGTCTTGCCGATACGAAACGGCGGAACCGCGGAATGGCGAAAAGCCCGACGAAGACCAGCATCATCTGGCAATAGGCTTCGATGAACCAGTAGAGATAGGGCACCATGCCATGCGTCTCCGGCAGGGTCAGGCCGAAATTGCCGACGAGCAGAACCGAGGCCCAGGGCACCTCACCCCAGGCAACCGCATAGGCCGCGACGATCAGATAATAGGGAACCAGCACCTGAGCGAGCGGCCGCAGGATCGCCCAGCCATCTCCGGCGAGAAGCGGCCCTATCTGGAACCTGGCGAGGCTGAAGCCTGCGAGAACGACCATGGCCGCCGATCCACCGGGGATCGGCCACACGGTTTCATGGTGCACCACGACCAGCAGAATGGCCAGCGCACGTACCAGCAGGTCCGTCCCGATCCGCCGCGTTGCGGTCTCGCAGCGTTCCTGGACCGACAGGTCGGCAATCGACAGCGTCTCCCAGGCGTCCGGAACTTGCCCCGCCGCCTTTTCCAAACCCATAGAAAGCTGAACGAAGCGAAGGGAGTCGCCGCCCAGCGATACAAAACTGTCCGAGCGCTTCACCCGCTTCGGATAGAAGACCTGCGCAAAGAGTTCTTCGATGCCGCCACTGTCGTCGTCGCCGTTGGCTGCTGCCTGGCGAGCTGCCATGTTGAGCGCGTTGTAATCGACCTTGCCGCTGGCAAGCCGTGGCATCTCGGCAAGCGCGGTGGCCTTCAGATGGGCGAGCGTCAACCCGCTTGCCTGCGCCAGGAACCGCTTGACCTCTTCGGCATCGCGGTTGCCGGTATAAAAGGCGTGAAGGCCGGCATCGTCACCGACGACGGCAGCTGCGATACCACGCCTTTCGAGCGCTGCTTCCAGCACGTCGTGCGCGATCCTGAGCCCGGCGATCTTGGAGATCCGCTTCATGCGGCCGACGATCTGGAACAGCCCATCGGTATGTCGCATCGCAAGATCGCCAGTGCGCAGCTCGGTGAGTTCGGCACCGCGGCAGAGATCGTCACGCGACGTGGCATAACCCATCATCACGTTCGGGCCGCGATAGACGAGTTCACCGGCCAGGCCGTCGCTTTCGATCGGCGCACCGTTCTCATTCTCGATCAGGAGGCGCCCACCTGGGATCGCAACGCCGATCCTGTCCTCGTTGCCGGCAAGCAAAGCGGGCGGCATATAGGCGATGCGCGCGGTGGCTTCGGTCTGGCCGTACATGGCGAAGAAGGCCGCGCCTTGAGCGCCCAGGTGGTCGTTGTAGAGACGGATGACGTCCGGGCCCAACCGACCGCCAGCGACGGTCATGAAACGCAGGTGCGGGAACCGCCGATCGCGGAAGCCCACCTTCTCCAGCAATTCGTAGGAATAGGGCACACCCGCAAGGTTCGTGCTGCCGCTTTCGGCAAGACCATCGAGGAAACCGGCATCGAGGACCGATCCGCCGGGGATATAGAGGCTGGCGCCGGCTGCCAGGTGGGAATTCAGCACCGACAGGCCGTAGGAGTAATGAAGCGGCAGGATGAGGCAGCCGCGATCCGCGGCCGTCAGACCGAGATAGTCCGCGATGGACGCGGCGTTTGCCGTGATGTTTTCCCGGGACAGGCGGACGGCTTTGCCGCAACCGGTGCTGCCGGAGGTCGAGAGCATGACGGCGAGTTGGTCATGGGGCGCCCCGCCGTCTTGTCGCAGATGCTCCGTGCGCCAGCGGCCATCAATCCGGCGGAAGCAGAAGTCTGGCTCGAAGGCATCGACCCAAGATGCAGTCGCGCCGTTTTTCGGGGCCTGCATCGCTACGGCATGCCCCGCAGCCAGTGCTGCCAGATAGGCAACGATCGCATGTTCGGAAAGCTCCGCCTCGATCGCCACCAACCCACGCGGACCTCGGAAGGCCAGCGCCTGGCGGATGATCCGCTCACCGAGCTCCCGATAGGTGACGGTCCGCTGCCCGGAAAAGACCAGCGCCGGCCGGTCGCCCCATTTCGCCAGATTCGCAATGAACGAGATGGACATCCTTGACCGTCGCTGTTTGCCCCGAGCTCCGATGCCCGATTTAGCAGCGCCGAATATAATTGGTGACTAAAGCCGTCAAGTATAAAGATCGACGAGCTGACGGCTGTCAGCTCGGTTGCGATTGTCAGTTGCGTACTGCCTCCCTCAGATGGAATTCAGCAACCATACCGGGCGGGAATGGGCAACCGCCTGAAATCTTCAGACTCCCTTAAAAGCGGCCTTCCATAGTGCTCATCGATCCGGACATCATCGTCCGATAGACATGTGGGGACCACGACGGAATGACCAGGCAAGTTCCAGCGGACGCCGGCCGATCGCAGGCGCGGCAGGCAGCGATCATTCTGAAAGTGGCGCATGCCATGTCCGCGCACGGGATCGCTGCCCTGCCCCGCAATTACGAACTTTTCTACGAGGCGCTGTCCGGTCGCTTGCCCCAGCTTTCCCGGGAGCTTGCAGCACTCGGGCACAACCCGCAACAGGACTCGCTGGACGCCTTGGGCCTCAAGCATCACCTTGTCTCCCACGCAGCCCTCGCAGCGGACCGGACGAGAGCTGCAGCCCAGGAAATCCTCGCCGACATGGCCGGCAAGCTCAAGCTTGCGCTGACGCAGAAGCAAACGTTCAAGATCGAACTCGATCGTTTCGCCGGTCGGCTGGCGGCAGATCCCGTTGCCGGCCTGTCGGACTTCGCCGACGACGCCGCACGGCTCCGGGAAACGGCAGGGCGTTTGATGAACGAAGAGAATGCCCTGCAGCACGCACTGGAAACCAGTGCGCAGCGCATGGCCGAATTCGAGGGGGATCTCGCCGAAAGCCGCCGGTCGCTTACCCGCGACGCCGCGACGGGCTTGCCGAACCGTCTGGCGCTGACAGCGAAGCTCGACTCCATTCTCGAAACGGAGCGGGCAGACCAGCCGATTGCCCTGCTTCTCGTCTCCGTTCAGGGGCTTCACGAGATGGCCGAGCGCCACGGTGGCGCGGTTGCGGCGAAGGCGCTTGCCAAGGTGTCGGCGCTGTTTCGCAAGTCGATCAAGAAGAACGATTTCGTCGCTCGCGCGGGCCAGCAGGAATTCGCCTTCGTCTGCCGGGATGTCAGCCTCGAAAATGCCGAGGCCATTGCAGGCCGCCTCCGGCAATCCGTGGAAGAACTGAAATTCACCCTTCCCGGGCGGGCACACACCGCCGAAACGCTCTCGCTGGCTGCCGGCATCACCATCGCGCAACCGGCATCCACGAGCGCCGACGTCATCAACCAGGCGGAGCTGGCCCTGGCCGGCGCACGCGATGGCGCCGGTATCCTTGGCTATTCGGCGGCACTCGGCCGCGACGACGTCAGAACCTACGGTCAGAACGCCGCGTGACCGTCGCGCGTCAGGCGGCGACCGGCTGGCGGTTCTCGTCGATCTCCGACGCCTTTTCCCGGAGACAGCCAAGCAAGCGGAAGAGCTCGGTGCGCTCACAGTCGTCAAGCGCGGAAAACAGTTCATCGATCGTGCGATGACGCGGCTGCAGCGCCGCTTCCAGTGCGAGCCTCCCGCGATCGGTGATCGAGATGATCTTCGCGCGACGATCTTCCGGATCCGCTTCACGAACGACCATGCCGTCCCGCTCCAACCCGTCGATCGCTTCGGTGACGGATCTGGCCGCAAAGTTGAGCGCCGAGGCGATATCCGCGCAGCGGCAAGGCCCCAGCGTGTTCAGATAGAACAGGAATTTGCTGCGCGCGAGCGAAACGCCTTCCTCCGACATAGACGCGTTCACCAGGCGATGAACGCAGTGGTAGAGATCGAAGAGCCGCTCGGCGACTTCGACTTTTTCTGTCATGGCAATGTACCTCATTTGGCAACGCCAAAACGAAACAACCCGGCCCCGCGTGGCGGGACCGGGCTGTTCGGTCAACCGTTTGGCGTGACTTACTGCTTGTTTTCGTCGGCCTGGCCGAAAGGCTTGGCACGGCTGTTGGCGATCGCGCCGGTTGCCGTCGCATCGACGGATCTGTCTTCGATACCTGCGTAGTAATCGCCGCGGCCGGTCGAGCTTGCGGAGACGCCGGTGCCGGCGGAGGCGTCTGCGCGGCCGGTAAAGAGCGGCGTGGCGCTCACGCCCTCATAGTAGCTGCCGCCGGCGACAGCGGCCGACGCGCCGCCGAGCATGGCGACCGCAACGAGGATCGCGGCAATGGACTTCTTCATGGATCGGTTCCTTGGTGGAGATAGACGGTGGGACTAAGCCCCGCTTGGCACTTGGGAGGTCGCCTCATAGGATCATGGCGATGATCAATCAAACCCCCTGAAAGTGGGTGCGGGCAGAAACCCGCACCCTATTTCGTCGCGATTAGCGCGAAATGCCCTGATAGTATTCGCCTTCGCCGCCGATCACGCTCTTCGGCGCAACGCCGTAGTTTACGACCGAGCCGGTCCGGGTGCTGTCCACATAGCCAGCTTCCGAATTGCCGATGGTGAAGGAGGTCTTGCCGGTGACGGCAGGCGTGCGCTCGGTGAACAGCGGCGTCGGGCTGATGCCTTCGTAGTAGCTGCCACCGGCAAAGGCAGCCGAGGCCCCACCGAGGATGGCGGTTGCAACGAGAGCGGCGGAAAGAGCGGTCTGGATTGCAGTTTTCATGGTCTTCACTCCTGGGAGGCTCGTTCGGTTGAACGAGGTTTCATCTAAATTGTCCGTGGCCCGATCGGTCGTCCCTCGGAACGCGGGGCCCTTGCCGATGGCGTTCAGTCGATCGAGGCGGTCAGAAGAGCATTCCCCGCCCTTCCGCTATTGAGATGGTCCCTCACGATGAGGATGTGTAGTATCGATTGTCGGAACGCGTTGTTCAAAAATTGATAACAATGGCCTCTTGAAATCACAGACCGACGCCGGAGGAAACGCAGCGCGCCTGCGCCTCTTGCCTTCCCGGCCAAGTCCGGGCAAAAGGCCGCAATGATCCAGATTTCCGGCCTTTCCGCCCGCATCGCGGGACGTCTCCTCATCGAAAATGCATCCGTGACGCTTCCGGCGGGCACGAAGGCGGGGCTCGTGGGCCGAAACGGCGCTGGCAAGTCCACGCTGTTTCGCATCATCACCGGCGAATTCGCGTCGGAAGCCGGCTCGATCGCGCTGCCGAAGAACGCGCGCATCGGTCAGGTGGCGCAGGAGGCGCCCGGCACAGAGGAACCGCTGATCGAGATCGTGCTCAAGGCAGACAAGGAGCGCACTGCGCTGGTCGCCGAAGCGGAAACTGCGACCGATCCGCACCGGATTGCCGAAATCCAGACACGGCTCGCCGACATCGGTGCCCACTCGGCAGAAGCGCGCGCTGCCAGCATTCTCGCCGGCCTCGGCTTCGACCACGAAGCACAGCTGCGTCCCGCCTCGTCGTTTTCCGGCGGCTGGCGGATGCGGGTGGCGCTCGCCGGCGTGCTCTTTTCCGAGCCGGATTTGCTGCTGCTCGACGAGCCGACCAACTATCTCGACCTCGAAGGCACGCTCTGGCTGGAGGATTACATCCGCCGCTATCCGCACACCGTCATCATCATCAGCCACGACCGCGACCTCTTGAACACCGCGGTCAACGCCATCGTGCATCTCGACCAGAAGAAGCTCACTTTCTATCGTGGACCCTACGACCAGTTCGAGCGGCAGAAGGCGGAAGCCGACGAGCTGCAGATGAAGGCGAAAGCCAAGAACGACGCGGCGCGGAAGCACCTCCAGAGCTTCATCGACCGCTTCAAGGCCAAGGCCACCAAGGCCCGCCAGGCGCAAAGCCGCGTCAAGGCGCTGGAGCGCATGGGCACGATTGCGGCCGTGATCGAAGATCATGTCCAGGGCTTCTCCTTCCCCGATCCGGAGAAGGAAGCCGCCTCGCCGATCATCGCAGTCACCGGCGGTACCGTCGGCTACGAGCCCGGCAAGCCCATCCTCAAGCGCTTGAACCTCAGGATCGACACGGACGACCGTATCGCCCTGCTCGGTTCGAACGGCAACGGCAAGTCCACTTTCGCCAAGTTCATCTCGGGTCGCCTTGCGCCAGAGGCGGGCGAATTGAAGATTGCGCCGAACCTCAAGGTCGGCTTCTTCGCCCAGCACCAGCTCGACGACCTGATCCCCACCCAGAGCGCCGTCGAACATGTGCGGCGACGCATGCCCGAAGCACCCGAAGCAAAGGTGCGCTCGCGCGTGGCGCAGATGGGGCTCGCGACGGAAAAGATGGAAACGCCCGCCAAGGATCTCTCCGGCGGCGAAAAGGCGCGGCTGCTCATGGGCCTTGCTGCCTTCGACGCGCCGAACCTCCTGATCCTCGACGAGCCGACCAACCACCTCGACATCGACAGCCGCAACGCGCTGATCACGGCGCTCAACGACTATTCCGGTGCCGTGATCCTGATCTCGCACGACCGGCACCTGATCGAGGCGACGGCCGACCGGTTGTGGCTGGTGCGTGATGGAACGGTGACCAGCTACGATGGCGACCTTGAGGACTACCGCAGCCTGATCGTCGGCGGCCCGAAGGCGAAGGACGAGAAGCCGAGGCCGACCGGCGTCGATGACGGTCTTTCGAAGGCGGACCAGCGCAAGGCCAATGCCGACAAGCGTGCATCGCTGGCGCCGCTTCGCAAGAAGATCAATGAAATCGAATCCTTGACCGGAAAGCTGGAGAAACTGATTCAGGCACTTGATGTGGAACTTGCCGATCCGGCGCTCTACGAAAAGTCGCCGGCGAAGGCTGCACAAAAGGCCAAGGAACGTTCCGACGCGGCGGCGAAACTCTCTCACGCCGAAGAGCAATGGCTCGAACTTTCCGCCGAGTACGAAGAGGCGATGGCCGGTTGAGAACAGCCGGCCCGGCTTTCAGCCCAGTTCGAACGTGGTGATGCCGTAGATCCGCGCAAGCGGCAACCCGGGGTCCGGCCCGCGATACATGCGCGCGGTTTCGAATACCGTCCGCAGATTGTAGCGATCGCAAAGCGCCTTGGCCGAGGCGTTCGGTTCGGGAATGTCGAGAAAGACCTCACTGCCGTTGACAGCGGCTGCAAGCTTGCGAAAGACCAGATCAGCACCGGTCTCGGTGTCGGAAAACAGCGGCCCGATCTTGAAGCCGTTGCGGCAGGCCCTGATCGTGCCATAGGCCGCGACCGCGCCATCGCGCAGCAGCAAGACGCTGCGCCGTCCGTCGCTCGACTTCAGCCATTCGCGAAGAAAGGCCTCGCGTCGGGCGGGGACGAAGCGACGGTCAAAATCGGTGAGGAGCGGCATGTGGACCGGCGCCACCTCCAGAAGATCGGCGCCCGGTGGTTCGACGACGTCGATAGTGCCGCCGTAGCGGATATTCGCATGGGCGTAGGTGAAGCCGGAGCGGCGATAATTCTCCTGCTGGGCAACCACGCCATCGAGGCCAACTATGCGTCCTTCGGCGACCGACATCGCCTGCTGCCACAGTTGCCGGCCGATGCCCTGACCGCGATGGTCCGGTCGGGTGATGTATAAACCAAGAAAGCCGTAGCTTTCATTGTATCGCACCAATGAGATCGCTCCGATGGGGCCGTCCTCTCCGTCGGCCACCCAATAACCGTCCGGATCGGTCGCCCAGAAAGGGCCCGCATCGCCGAGCCCCGGATTCCATCCCTCCTCGGCCGCCCACTCGATCATGACGTCGAGTTCCCCGCGGCTTGCTCGACGGATTTTCTGCTGCATGGTTCACTCCTCAGGGGCGGTCAGATCGCCCTAACGTCCGCCCGGTTGACGAGACGAAACGGCACGTCCGGTGGTAGAGCTAGCGCGGTGGCGTTCAGAGGGAATGATACTCTGTCGATTTCGCCGACATTGATGGCATAAGCTGCCGGCGGACCGGCGGCGCTTGTCCCCTCTGCGCAATCTGCTACAAGAGCCGACAATAAGTCATACAAATCGAGCGGAACACCATGGCCCCCATCAATATTGCCCTTGTCGGTATCGGCAAGATCGTTCGTGACCAGCACCTGCCGGCGATCGCCAAGAACAGCGACTATCACCTGATCGCCGCCGCAAGCCGACATGGCACGGTCGACGGCATCGACAACTTCAAATCGATCGAAGCTATGCTCGAAGCCGTACCTTCGATCGAGGCCGTGTCACTGTGCATGCCGCCGCAGTATCGCTACGAGGCTGCCCGCGCCGCACTCGATGCCGGCAAGCATGTGTTCCTGGAAAAACCCCCGGGCGCCACCCTCAGCGAAGTCGCCGACCTCGAGGCACTGGCGGCATCGAAGGGGCTGTCGCTGTTCGCAAGCTGGCACTCCCGTTACGCGCCTGCCGTCGAAGCGGCAAAATCCTTCCTGGCCGCGACGACGATCAATGATGTCCAGATCATCTGGAAAGAAGACGTGCGCCACTGGCACCCGAACCAGGAATGGATCTGGGCGGCGGGTGGCCTCGGCGTCTTCGATCCGGGCATCAACGCTCTTTCGATCGCCACGCACATCCTCCCGAACCCGCTGTTCGTGACCGCGGCCGTGCTTGAATTCCCCGAGAACCGCGACGCGCCGATCGCTGCCAACATCACCTTCACGGATGCGAAGAAACTGCCGGTTTCCGCCGAGTTCGACTGGCGCCAGACCGGCAAGCAGAGCTGGGACATCGTTGCCCGGACCGTAGCGGGCGAGATGGTGCTTTCCGAAGGCGGCGCCAAGCTCTCCGTCGATGGCAAGCTCGTGCACCAGGAACCGGAACAGGAATACCCGATGCTCTATCGGCGCTTCGCCGAGATCGTCAAAGCCCGGAAGTCGGACGTCGATCTGGCGCCGCTGCGCCACGTTGCCGATGCTTTCATGCTCGGCAAGCGCAAGTTCGTCGAGGCCTTCCACGACTGATCTTCCGGACACGGCAGAAACAAGAAGCCCGCGGTCTCTGCCGCGGGCTTTTTTTTCGTCACAACGCGTTGTAAACTCAGGCCTTCTTTTCCCAGCGGCCGTCACGGTTCTGCTGCCAGTAAGTGAGGTTGTGCCCCTCCCCCTTCAGCCGTTTCCAATGGGCGCGCGCACCTTCAAGCTGCTCCTGGTCGTAGCCGTCGAACATGAAGACGATGCGCTCATAGGTCGAAACATCCGGCGGGCTGGCGCCATCGATGACGAAACGGACCGTCGCGGCATTGGCATTGCCTCCGTCGGCCACCAGCAACACCGGCTGGTCTGCGGCGAAATCGCCCGCGTCCGTGCCATGCGGCAGGAAACTCTCGTCGCGATAGACCCAGAGATGCGTGTCGAGCGCATCGCGCCGTTCGGCGTCGATCGTCTGCACGGCCACCCTCCAGCCGCGCTCGACACTCTTGTCGAGCAACGGCGGCAGTGCGTCCTCAAGCTTCGATTCCGTCAGATGATAAAACAGGATTTCGGTCATGCCGATTGCTTCCCGCCTTTCGTCACGTCCGGCATCTCCGGTCAGGCCTCGTAGCTCGCCCGCACCAGTTCATCGAGCAGGCGGACGCCGAAGCCCGAGCCCCAGGACTGGTTGACCTCATCGGTCGGCGCGCCCATGGCGGTGCCGGCGATATCGAGGTGCGCCCAGGGCGTGTCCTTGACGAAACGCTTCAGGAACTGCGCCGCCGTCACCGCGCCGCCGTAGCGGCCGCCGGTGTTCTTCATGTCGGCAAACTTGCTGTCGATCATCTTGTCGTATTCCTTGCCGAGCGGCATGCGCCACAGGCGTTCATGGGTCGCGACGCCAGCAGCGAGCAATTGCCCGGCGAGACGGTCGTCGTTCGAGAACAGGCCGGCGTGATGGGTCGACAGCGCCACCATGATCGCGCCGGTCAGTGTCGCAAGGTCGATCATTGCCTGCGGCTTGAAGCGGTCGTTGCAGTACCAGAGCGCATCGCAAAGCACGAGACGGCCTTCTGCATCCGTGTTGATCACCTCGATCGTCTGGCCGGACATCGAGGTGACGATGTCACCGGGGCGCTGAGCGCTGCCATCGGGCATGTTTTCCACAAGGCCGATGATGCCGATGACGTTGACCTTCGCCTCACGCGCGGCCAGCACGTGCATCAGGCCGGTGACGGCAGCCGCACCGCCCATGTCGCCCTTCATTTCCTCCATGCCGGCGGCCGGCTTGATCGAGATGCCGCCGCTGTCGAAGACGACGCCCTTGCCGATGAAGGCGAGCGGCCGCTCCTTGGCCTTGCCACCCTTCCACTGCATGATGACAAGGCGCGGCGGACGGGTAGAGCCCTGCGCCACGCCGAGAAGCGCACCCATGCCGAGCTTTTTCATATCCTTTTCGGTGAGGATTTCCACCTCAACGCCGAGTTTCTCCAGTTCCTTCGCTTTCGCCGCAAATTCGACCGGGCCCAGTACGTTCGCCGGCTCGTTCACCAGATCGCGCGCCAGGAACACGCCTTCGGCCACCGCCTCCGCCGCCGCGAAAGCCTTCTTCGCAGCAATGACGGTACCGGTCACGATCGTGACCTTGGTCGGCTTGCCGGAGGTCTTGGCGTCGTCGTCGGCCTTTTTGGTCTTATAGCCGTCGAAGCTATAGGCGTTCATCTCCATACCGAGCGCGAAGTCGGCGGCCGCCTTGCCGGTCACTTCGACCTCGGGAGCATCGATGAAGACGGTTACCTTGTCAGCCGAGCCGAGTTTCGCCGCAACCGCGCCGCCGGCCTTCAGCCAATCGTGATCCGAGAGTGCATCCGCCTCTCCAATTCCGAACACGATGACTCGGTCTGCGGGAGAGCCATGCGGCGCTATGATATCGAGGCTGGAGAATGCCTTTCCGGTGAACTTCTTCACCTTGGCCGCCTTTGCCACAACATCTTCCGGATCGGCGACGTCGGCGCCAGCAGCGGCTCCACCGCCCGACGTCTTGAGGAGTACCGCGACACCGCCGCTCGGCCGGTGGGACTTGGCAAAGGTGAACTCGAACTTCATCGGCATTGGAAAACTCCGGGGTATTTTCATGATTCTGTGCGCAGCCGGAGATTCGAAAGAAGCCTCCGAGAGCCGGGCGCCAGGGCAAGGTGATCGGGCCACGACGCATCCGGACGACACGGCGAGGCCTGTGGCGATCCGCCCTGTTACCGGGCGGTTACAGTGGAAAATATTCGCAACATTCGCCACCGTCAAAGCTGTGGCCGGCACCCTTCTCGCTTTTCAACCGCTTGGCAAGATGCCCCCAGATGTTTACATGCGGTTAACCGAGGTTCTTCGCCTTAAATTATCCCTGTTGCTTCACAATTTGAGCGACACGAAATAGCGGGCAAGAACCAGGCTTCGGTTTGGACACGGGCAAGGCCTGGTCCGATACCGCCGCCGGAACAGAAACATGAGCAGGATTTTGGACCGGACACGGGCATGAAGCTGATCGAACGCTACATATTCCGGCGTGCCTTGGTCATGTTCCTCGCGACCCTCCTGCCATTGCTTGGCATTGTGTGGACGACGCAGGCGCTCGCCAACGTCAACCTGGTCACCGACAGCGGCCAGTCAGTCCTGGCTTTCGCCAAGCTCGCAACCCTCATTCTGCCTTCGGTCATCCCGATCATCCTGCCCTTCGCTCTGGTCATCGGCGTCACCCAGACGCTCACCACGATGAACACCGATTCGGAATTGACGGTGCTCAACGCCGCCGGCAGCTCGCGCATGGCCATCATCCGGCCGATCATCTTTCTGGCGGCGGGCCTGAGCGTCCTGTCCTTTGCGGTCGATAATTTTGTCGAGCCCTACTCGCGCGTTTCGGTACGCAAGATGCTGGCAACCGCCAACGCCGACCTTCTGTCGTCGGTCGTTCAGGAGAATTCGTTCCGCAAGGTTGCCGACGGGCTTTATGTTCAGGTCGGCGCGCGGCGCAGCGGCGGCGTATTGCAGGGCATCTTCGTTGCCGATTCGCGCAACCCGGCCTTTGAGCTCGTCTATTACGCCCGCGAAGGCGCGGTCGATGAAAAGAGCTCTGCCCTGGTGATGAAGGACGGCGAAGTGCAACGCAAACTGCCCGACGGCAGCGTCTCGATCATCAAGTTCGATTCCTATGCCTTCGACCTCGCCGACATGACCAAGACCACCCGCGAGGCGACGATTCGGGCGAAGGACCGCGACCTTGCCGGCCTTCTCAATCCGGATCCGAACGACCAGGTCTACAAGAACAAGCCGCTCGCCTTTACCGCCGAACTCAATCGCCGACTGACGGAGTGGACCTTTCCGCTTCTGTTCGGGCTGATCGCACTGGTTTTCAGCAGTGACGCGCGGTCCCACCGCGAAGCACGCGTCCATCCGATGGTAAGCGCGCTCGGAACGGCGCTGCTCATCCGCTGGATGACCTTCTATGCCGGCAACAGCGCCGAGGATTCCATCTGGTTCGTGCCCCTGATGTACCTCGTGCCGCTTGCGGCCGGTGCGCTCTGCATTCACCAGCTCGTCAGCAACAAGCGCCTCGACATCCCGATGACCGGGCAGGAAAAGCTGCAGGACCTCCTCGTTCGCCTCCGCCTCGTACGGCGTGATGCCGAAGGAGGACAGCCGTCATGATGGGCACGCTCGGCCGCTACTTCTTCATCCGTTACGTGATCACCACGTTCTGGTTCCTTGTCGGCATCTTCTCGCTGATCTTCATCATCGACTTCAGCGAGCAGGCGAGCCGCCTCGCAAACCTGCCGCACTATTCGATCACAGGCGCTCTGCTGATGACCGCCTTCCGAATTCCGCTGATCCTGCAGCAGACGATCCCGTTTGTGGCGCTGTTTTCGGCAATGGCGGCGCTGATTTCCCTCAACCGGCGCTACGAACTGGTCGTGACGCGCGCCGCGGGCATTTCCGTCTGGCAGTTCCTGCGTCCGTTCGTTCTGGGCGCCTTCCTCTTCGGCGTGCTTGCAGTGGTGGTACTGAACCCGCTTGCTGCCTGGGGAACCAAACGTGGAGAGGCGCTTCTGGCGGAATGGGGCGCCTCGCGATCCTCCGATGCCGGATCCATTCCGTGGCTGCGGCAAATCTACAACGGTACGGATACAATCATCGGCGCGCGCGCGGTTCAGGACAACGGAACGACGCTCCTCAACGTCACCGTCATCCACTTCGATCCACAGGGCACGATCATTCTGAGACAGGATGCGGCGTCGGCGAAACTCGAAGATGGTTACTGGCTTCTTAACGACGTAACGGAAACGCGCAACGGGCAGCTGCCGCGCCGTTTGAAAACAGCACAGCTCAGCACCAATCTAAAGGCCGAGTTTGTTCAGGAACGTCTTGCAAAGGCTGATTCCATTCAGTTTTTCGACCTTCCGAGCAAGATCGAAGTGGCTCGCTCCTTCGGCTTCTCGACAAACGGCATGGAAACTCAATTCCACTCGATGCTCTCGCTGCCGCTGCTTCTCGTCGCCATGACATTGATAGCTGCCTGCGTGTCGCTCAAATTTAGCCGGTTTAACCAATCTCGCTCCGTAATTCTCGGTGGCATCGTCTCAGGCTTCGTGCTTTATGTCGTCACCGTGCTTGTCAAAGCATTCGGGAGCAGCGGCATTGTGCCTCCTTTCGTTGCAGCCTGGTTGCCAGTTGTTGTAGCGATGGCGCTGGGCTCGACGATTCTTTTAAATCAGGAGGATGGCTAGTGGCGGTAGTGAACCGCAAACGCATGACGCTGATCAACGCTACCCTGCTTGCAGGCGTGGCGCTGCAGACACTTGCCATGGGAATGAGTGCGCCAGCAATGGCGCAGCAGGGTTCGGACCGCCTCGATTCGTTGCGCCCGAACATGCCGGAAGACGCCAAGCTGCTTCTGTCCGCCAATGAGCTCGTCTACAACAAGGACGCCGAGAAGGTGATCGTGCGCGGCAACGTGCAGATCGACTACGGCGGCTACAAGATGGTGGCCCGTCAGGTCGAATACGACCAGAAGAATGGCCGCATCTTGGCATCCGGGGAAATCCAGTTCATCGAGCCGGGCGGCAATGTCGTCTACGCGGACAAGATGGACGTCACCGATGATTTCGGGAACGGTTTCCTTGAGCAGATGCGCATCGAAACCACCGATCTGACCCGACTTGCCGCGACCAGCGGCGAGCGCCGGAACGGTGAGGAATTCATCCTGAACGAGGCCGTCTACACGGCCTGCACGCCCTGCGCTACCAAGCCGGAGCATCGCTCGCTCTGGCACATCAAGGCGCAGCGCGTCATTCAGAACGGTCGCACGCGGACGATTCGTCTCGAGAACGCCCGCTTCGAACTCTTCGGCAAGCCGATCGCCTATATTCCGGTGATGGAACTGCCCGACCATACGGTCAAGCGCAAGAGCGGCTTCCTGTTCCCGACATTCCGCTCGGCACAGAAGCTCGGCGTCGGCGTCGGCGTTCCCTACTATTGGGCGATCTCGCCCTATATGGATGCGACGGCAACCGTGACGGGCCTGACCCGGCAGGGCTTCCTGCTGGAAGGCGAATTCCGCCAGCGCTTCCACAACGGCTTCCATACGCTGAACGTCGCCGGCATCAGCCAGCTCGACAAGAGCAAGTTCACGCCTGGCACGGTCGACGCGGAGAAGACCAATCGCGGCATGATCGGGTCGAAGGCCGAGTTCGAGATCAATCCGCGCTGGACATTCGGCTGGAACGTTCTCGTCCAGTCGGACGCAAACTTCGCCAAGACCTACGAACTGTCGAACTTCGACGGTACGACCTATGTCAACCAGGCCTACCTGACCGGGCTCGGCAAGCGAAACTTCTTCGATCTGCGCGCCTTCTACTTCGACATTCAGGACGCGGACCCGAACAGCATCAAGGAAAATCAGCAGCCTACGGTGCAGGTTCTCGATTACTCCTACAAGGCGCCTCAGCCCATTTTGGGCGGCGAGCTTTCGGCAACCGTCAACCTGACGAACATCAAGCGCAACCGGCTGGACTTAGAGAATGTTCCAGGCGTCGTCGATCGCTTCCGCGGTCTGGAGGGCACAACCCACCGCCTGACGGGCGAGCTTGAATGGAAGCGCACTTTCATCGCCCCCGGCGGCCTCGTCGTCACACCGCTTCTGGCGGCGCGTGGTGATGCCCTCGGGCTCAACATGGACGCTCCAGGACCGCTCTATACCGGCGACTACAACACCAGCGACGCGACGACGCGACGCATGTTGACCGCCGGTCTCGAGGCCCGTTACCCGATCCTGTTCGTCGGCGAAGGCAGCAGCCACGTGCTCGAGCCGATCGCTCAGCTCTATGCACGCCCGGACGAACAGGATGCCGGCGGCCTGCCGAACGAAGACGCCCAGAGCTTTGTGTTCGACGCGACCAACCTTTTCGACCGCGACAAGTTCTCGGGCTTCGACCGGGTCGAAGGTGGCACGCGCGCCAACGTCGGCTTCCGCTATACCGGTACCTTCGACAGTGGCTATGGCCTGCGCGGTGTCGTCGGTCAGTCCTTCCATCTCGGTGGCCTGAATTCGTTTGCAACCGACGACCTGGTGAAGGCCGGCGCGAACTCCGGCCTGGAAACGAAGAGCTCGGACTATGTCGCGATGTTCGGCATCGATGCGCCGTCCGGCCTGATGGCCAGCCTCTCGGGCCGTCTCGACGAAAGGGACCTGGGACTCCGCCGTGCCGACGCGACCGTCGGGTATCTCGGCACGACCTGGCAGGCGGCGATGACCTACACGCGCATCGAAGCCCAGCCGCTTTATGGCTCGCAGGTGGACCAGGACGAAATCCAGACCGCCGCCGCCTACAAGTTCCATGACTATTGGTCGGTGTTCGGTGCCATCACCTACGACATCAACCGGGACGTCATTTCGCGCAACGGCTTCGGCGTCACCTACGACGATCAGGACACCCTGTTCTCCATCGTCTACAAGCAGGAACGCGACACTGGCAGCACGCTGGCGAACGACTGGTCGATCGGCGCCAGAATCAGCTTCCGTACGCTCGGCGACGTGAATGTCGGCGACACCAAGTTCGAAGAGCTGGATTACTATTAAGATCATAGAAACGAAGGGGCGAAACGCGAAGTTCGCCCCTTCGCGCAATTTTGGGCTGCTCAAACGGTCTTGTCATCGTTTGGCCGCATGTATTATGCATTTCCTCCGACAAGATAAGGCAACGGCGCAACGCCGGTAGGCGGACAAGGCCCGACGACGGAGATCGTCCGGCGAACAGGAAAAGGTAATGGGCGGGAAAATGTCGATCTCGAGGACGCTTTCGGTATTGGCTGTGGCCGGAGCCCTGAGCATCGCGGCATGTGCCGGTGCGCAGGCTGCAAGCCAGGTCAAGGTAACGGTCAACAACACCGTGATCACCTCGGGCGATATTGCCAAGCGAGTTGCGTTCATACGCCTCCAGCGCCAGAAGGGCGGTGCGGAAGAAGCGAAGAAGCAGCTGGTGGACGAGGTCCTGAAGCGCGCCGAGATCGTTCGCATCGGTCAATCCGTCAGCACGCAGGACGTGGATGCCGCCTATGCCCGTTTCGCGGCTGGCAACAAGCTTTCGCCGGAACAGCTCGGCAAAATCCTCGACCAGGCCGGCGTCGGCGCCGATCACTTCAAGCAATTCATCGCCGTCCAGATGAGCTGGCCGCGCGCGGTGAACTTCCGCTTTGGCAGCTCGAGCCGACTGCAGGGCGCCGATCTCGTCAAGCGAATGATGGAAGGCGGCGGCAACAAGCCGGTGACCACCGAGTACTTCCTGCAGCAGGTGATCTTCGTCATCCCCGAGAAGAAGCGCGGCGCCATCACGGCAAAGCGGCAGGCCGAGGCGAATGCCTCCCGTTCGCAGTTCCCGGGTTGCGAGACCTCGAAGGCGTTTGCCGCCAACTATCGCGACGTTTCGATCCGCAGCCTCGGACGGATGCTGGCCCAGCAGTTGCCGGAGGAGTGGAAGCCGCTCATCGAGAAGGCCGGCGAGAACGGCACGACCGGGACCCGCGTGACCGAAAAGGGCGTCGAGTACCTGGCGATCTGCAAGAAGCGTGAAGTCAACGACGACACGGCCGCAGAAATCGTCTTCCGTGCCGAAGACATCGGCAAGAAGAAAGAAGGCGGCGAAGACCCCAACAGCGAAAAATACCTCGAGGAACTGCGCAAGAAAGCGCAGATCGTCAACAAGTAAGCACCCGGCAACATGCGCAAACCAACCGGCGGGCCACTCGCCCTAACCATGGGCGACCCGGCAGGTATCGGTCCGGACATCAGCCTTTCGGCCTGGCTTGGCCGCCGCGAGCACGCGACGGCGCACTTTCTGTTCATTGGCGATCCTTCGATACTTGCCGCGCGAGCGGCGCTGCTTGGCTATTCGGTTCCCATTCGAGAAACGGATTGCAGCGGCGCGATGTCCGCGTTTGATGCGGCGCTGCCTGTGCTGCCGCTTGCCTGCCCTGCCCCGGTCACAGCGGGCGATCCTGACACCGCCAATGCCAGCGCCGTCATCGGTGCGATCGACACCGCGGTGCGCCTTGTGACCGCCGGCGAAGCCTCCGCAGTCGTAACCAACCCGATCGCCAAGGCGGTCCTTTACGATGCCGGCTTCCGCTTTCCCGGCCACACAGAATACTTAGCGGATCTTGCCGAGAAGGCGACGGGGCAACCCGTCCTGCCGGTCATGCTGCTTGCCGGGCCGAAGCTGCGCGCCGTCCCCGTGACGATCCACATCCCGCTGAAGGACGTGCCGGATCAGCTGACGCCAGACCTCATCTATCGCACCTGCATGATAACGGCGGCTGATCTGCACACGCGCTTCGGGCTTGAGCGCCCACGGCTCGCAATTGCCGGGCTCAATCCGCACGCCGGCGAGAACGGTGCGCTCGGTCTTGAGGATGATGCGATCATCCGCCCCGTTATCGACCGGCTGCGCGCGGAAGGCATCGATGCCGTAGGACCGCTGCCGGCAGACACGATGTTTCACGACCGGGCGCGCGCGACCTACGACGTTGCGATCTGTATGTATCACGATCAGGCTCTGATCCCGGCGAAAGCGCTTGGCTTCGACGACAGTGTCAACGTCACGCTCGGCCTTCCCTTCATCCGCACGTCGCCCGACCACGGCACGGCCTTCAGCCTGGCCGGCAAGGGCATAGCCCGCGACGACAGTTTGAGAGCAGCACTCGACCTTGCCGCTATGCTTGCGGCCAATACGCCAGGAGATGCCCGCTGATGGCCGCACTCGACGGTCTCCCCCCTTTACGCGACGTGATTCAGCGTCACGGCCTCGACGCCAAGAAGGCGCTCGGACAGAACTTCCTGCTCGACCTCAATCTGACACAGAAGATCGCACGGACCGCCGGTTCGCTCGAAGGCGTGACAGTCATTGAAGTCGGCCCTGGTCCCGGCGGTCTCACACGCGCCATCCTGGCCCTCGGTGCCAGGAAGGTCATCGCGATCGAACGGGACTCTCGCTGCCTGCCGGCGCTGGCTGAAATCAGCGCTCACTATCCGGGCCGGCTGCAGGTGATCGAAGGTGACGCCCTGAAGACGTCGTTCGAGACGCTTGCCGACGATGGGCCCGTCAAAATCATCGCCAACCTGCCCTACAATGTCGGAACGCAATTGTTGGTCAACTGGCTGCTGCCCGATCGTTGGCCGCCCTTCTGGCAATCGCTGACGCTGATGTTCCAGCGCGAAGTGGGCCTCAGGATCGTCGCCGACGCGGATGACGACCACTATGGGCGTCTCGGTGTGCTTTGCGGCTGGCGTACGAACGCGCGGATGGCCTTCGACGTACCGCCGCAGGCATTCACGCCGCCGCCGAAGGTAACGTCGTCTGTGGTTCATCTGGAGCCGGTGGAAAACCCGATCCCCTGCTCCGTTTCGGCACTTGAGAAGGTAACGCACGCCGCCTTTGGCCAGCGGCGCAAGATGTTGCGCCAAAGCTTGAAGCCGCTTGGCGGCGAGGCTCTGCTAGCCAAGGCCGATATCGACCCGCAACGGCGGGCCGAGACGCTTTCGGTGGAACAATTCTGCCGGCTGGCAAACTGCCTCTAGCCGCCTTGGCAACCGCCGTGTCGCAGGTGGCCGGAACGCTCCGGCCACATACCCTGCTCGCAAAGCGAGCTAGAACGGATTTTCCGTCAGAAGCCCATTGACGAAATCGAACAGGCCCGGACGCCGGTCACGGCGAAGCCGCTCGGCCTCAACGATCGAGCGGACCGCCGAGAAGGCGCGGTCGAGATCGTCATTGAGCACGATGTAGTCGTATTCCCGCCAGTGCTCGATCTCGGCACGCGAGTTGGCGAGCCGCGTGGCGATCACCTCTTCGCTGTCTTCCGCCCGGCGGTGCAGGCGTGACTGCAGCTCGGCCATCGACGGCGGCAGGATGAAGATCGACACGACGTCGCCGGCCATCTTTTCCTGAAGTTGCTGGGCACCCTGCCAATCGATATCGAAGAGCATGTCACGGCCGGCGGCCATCGCCGCTTCGACGGCGTCGCGCGGCGTACCGTAGAAATTGCCGTGCACCTCCGCCCATTCCAATAGAGAGTCCGTTGCTCTGAGCGCTTCGAATTCACGGATCGTCTTGAAATGATAATGTCGGCCGTCGATTTCGCTCGGGCGGCGCTGGCGCGTCGTCACGCTGACGGAGATGCTCATCTCCGGATCGGCTTCCAAGAGGTTACGCGCGATCGTCGACTTTCCGGCGCCCGAGGGCGAGGAAATGACGAGCATCAGCCCACGACGGGCAATCTTGATGGGCGAAGGGGTCGCCGGGGTCATGCTTTACTCCAGATTCTGAACCTGTTCGCGGAACTGGTCGATGACGACCTTGAGCTCGATGCCGGCGGCCGAAACGGCGGCCGCATTCGACTTGGAACAGATGGTATTCGATTCTCGGTTAAATTCCTGTGCCAGGAAATCGAGCTTGCGGCCAACGGGGCCACCCTTCGACAGCAGTTCCCGCGCCGCAACGATGTGGGAACCGAGGCGGTCGATTTCTTCCCGGAGGTCTGCCTTCGTGGCAAGCAGCGCCACTTCGGCATAAAGGCGTTCCCGGTCGAGCGAGGAGCCATTGTCCATCACCAATGCCACCTGCTGCGCGAGCCGATCGGCGATCGCCGCGGCGCTGCGTGACGGATCGGCCTCTACGGTCCCCGTCAGCGTCTCGATGCCTTCGACCTGCGCCAGCAGGATCTGACAGAGCGCGGCCCCCTCGTCTTCACGCATCATACGCAGGTCAGAAAGTGCCAGCCTCAGCCCTTCGAGGATATCCGCATCAAGGGCGGCGCGCTCCGCTTCGCTTTCTTCCGGTTCGCGAAAGTCGACGATGCCACGGATCGAGAGCAGCGTGTCGAACTTCAGCGGTGCCGGATCGACGAGATCACCGAGCTGTTCGCGCAGGTTAAGGACGGCCGTCAGCGCGCCCTGGTTGACCACCGCCTCGACGGTCGCTTCCGCGCCGCTGACGGAAAGTCCGATCTGGAGATTGCCGCGCGAAAAAAAGTCGGCGGCGAGCTTGCGCACTTCGGGCTCGAAGCGTTCCAGGCCCTGCGGCAGGCGCAACCTGAGATCAAGGCCCTTGCCATTGACGGAGCGCAATTCCCAGGCCCAACGGCGGCGGCCACTGCTGCCTTCCCTCCGGGCAAAGCCGGTCATCGATTGGAGCGGCATAGTCACCTCCGTAGTGTTTCAGCAGAAGCAATAAGGCGACGGCGCGGTATCCCGCAAGGGATATCCGCGCCGTGATCTAACCGTCCACAATGCAGGCGTTTATTGCGGCTGTGCTGCTGCCGGTTCGGCGGTTGTCGCATCCGTAGCGGCCTTCGCCGCCTCTGCCGCCTTCTCGGCCTCCACCTTGCGCCAGCGCCTTACGTTCGCGTTGTGCTCGTCCAGCGTCTCGGCGAAGACATGGCCGCCCGTACCGTCGGCGACGAAGTAGAGTTCCGGCGTACGCGATGGGTTGGCTACCGCTTCCAGCGCCGCACGGCCCGGGTTGGCGATCGGCGTCGGCGGCAGGCCCTTGATGATGTAAGTGTTGTAGGGCGTCTGCTTGTCGATATCGGACTTCAGGATCGGCCGGTCGGCCGGCTTTCCGTCGCCGCCGAAAATGCCGTAGATGATCGTCGGGTCGGACTGCAGCCGCATGCCCTTGTCGAGCCGGTTGATAAAGACGGAAGCGACCCGCGGACGCTCGTCGGCGCGGCCGGTTTCCTTCTCCACGATCGACGCCAGCGTCACGAGTTCCTCGACCGTCGAGACCGGCAGGTTCGGATCACGTTTTTCCCAGATCTGATCGACAAGGACCTTCTGGGCCGAAGCCATCTGCTGGACGATCTCGCCGCGCTTGGTGCCGCGCGTGAACTTGTACGTATCGGGCATCAACGAACCTTCCGCCGGAAGCTCGCTCGGCAGATCGCCAACCAGGACCGGATCGTCGGATAGCTTGCGGAACATCTGCTTGACGGTGAGTCCCTCGGGCAGAGAAACGGAATAGAGGATCGACTTGCCCGACTTCAGAAGCTGCATCACGTCCTGCATCGACGAGCCGGCCTTGATCTCGTATTCGCCCGCCTTCAGAGTCTCGTTGTCGAGATAGGCCTCCGAAACGAAACGGAAGACGCGCGCATCGGTGATGATGTTGCTGCGCTCGAGACCGCTGGCGATCTCGCTCATGCCGGCGCCGCCTCTGACGATGAAGTTCTGATTTGCCTGCAGCGGACCCGGCTTCTCATACTGATGCATCGCATAGTAGACCGTGCCGGCCGCAGCCAGTGCCGCAAAGACGATGATGGTCATTACGAAGTTCAGGAAAATCACCACCTGGCTGCGCGCCTTGCGCGACCGCTTCGGGGGCTGGGGCACTTTCTCCGGGCGCAGCGCCTCGTTTGCCGATTTCGGAATGATCGGTCCGTTGCTCGCGTTTTCATTGCGGCCGAATTGCGCCGCGCTGTTATCGTTTGAGTCGCTCACGATTATCCCGAACCCGAAATTCGCAGCCTCATTCTCTTCCTGCCCCGGTGCGAATTTCGGACTGGACCGCGGCAGGCTTAAGTCAATTTCATAAACGGCGCCGACCTGGCGGGCGGCGTTCCGCAGTCTTCACTACAACAGACCTGCGGCGTGGTGCATTGGCACCCAAGAACCACAGAAATGTGTCGGTTCACCGTCTATTCAAGAGAACGCGGCGGGCGCCCGACACTTTACAGAACCGCACGTCTTATAGGACGAGCCAAGGCCTCTGTAACACTCTAAATGACTGCCTGCTTTATCCTTGAACCAGATAGGAGACATGCAGCTATTCGGAACACGCACCCTTGGCAATCCTTGGGGCGAACATGTTCTCGGCAATAGCTAAATGGCAATCTGACAGATAGGCCTTGCGCGAACATAGCGGTCGGCAAGCGCCGCCGCGATTGACGACGCATCCTCCCAAAACATGCTTGTAACGAGCAATGCGGCAAAAGCAGGATCATCGGACCGACTGTTTGTCGATCCGATGATTGTCCGCGATGAGAGATCGCCGACGATCAGGCGCCCGTATAGCGGCGCAGGACTAGCGAGGCGTTCGTGCCGCCGAAGCCGAAGGAGTTCGACAGCGCCACGTTGATCTCGCGCTCGCGTGCAACGTGCGGCACAAGGTCGATCTTCGTTTCGACGGACGGATTGTCGAGGTTGAGCGTCGGCGGCGCGATGTTGTCGCGAATCGCCAGCGCCGAGAAGATCGCTTCGACAGCGCCGGCAGCGCCGAGCAGGTGACCGATTGCCGACTTGGTCGAAGACATCGAGATCTTCGACGCATGCTCGCCGACCAGGCGTTCGACCGCGCCGAGCTCGATCGTGTCGGCCATGGTCGAGGTGCCGTGCGCGTTGATGTAGTCGATATCGGCGGCCGTCAGGCCGGCCCGCTTCAGCGCCATCTGCATGCAGCGATAGGCACCGTCGCCATCTTCCGACGGAGCGGTGATGTGGAAGGCATCGCCCGACAGGCCGTAACCGACGACTTCCGCATAGATCTTGGCGCCACGCGCCTTGGCATGCTCGAGTTCTTCGAGGATGACCACGCCGGCACCCTCGCCCATGACGAAGCCGTCGCGGTCGATATCGTAGGGGCGCGAGGCCTTCTGCGGATCGTCGTTGTGCTGGGTGGACAGCGCCTTGCAGGCGGCAAAGCCCGCGAGCGAGATGCGGCAGATCGGCGATTCCGCACCGCCGGCAACCATGACATCGGCATCGCCGAGCGCAATCAGGCGGCTGGCGTCACCGATCGCATGCGCGCCGGTCGAGCAGGCAGTGACGACCGAGTGGTTCGGGCCGCGAAGCTTATGGCGGATCGACACCTGGCCCGAAGCGAGGTTGATGAGGCGGCCGGGAATGAAGAACGGCGAGATACGGCGGGGCCCCTTGTCGCGCAGCGTGTAGCCGCCTTCGACGATGCCTTCGAGACCGCCAATGCCCGAGCCGATCAGGACGCCGGTAGCGATCTGGTCCTCGTCGTTCTCCGGCTTCCAGCCGGCGTCGGCCAGCGCCATGTCGGCAGCAGCCATCGCGTAGACGATGAACGGATCGACCTTGCGCTGCTCCTTCGGCTCCATCCAGTCGTCGGCATTGAAGGTTGCGTCGGTGCCGTCACCGAAGGGAATGCGACAGGCGATCTTGGCAGGAAGGTCCTCGACCTCGAATTCGGTTACCTTGCGCGCGGCATTGTGCCCGGCAAGCAGGCGCGCCCACGTCGCCTCAGTTCCGCAACCCAAGGGAGATACCATGCCGGTACCGGTGATAACGACACGTCTCATAGTCCGCGACCCACCCTGACTTTTCAATTTCAGAGCCGGATCGGACCACGTGTGACGAACCCGATCCGGGCATCTATTTTAAGGTTCTTATTCACGACCAGGGGGAAAAGCGGGAAACGCTTGCTGATCGAAACCCGCAAATGCGGGACAGCCCACTTCCCTGGGCTGAAACGGGCCGCTTTAGGCGGCCCGTCTACGGCCTTAGCCGCTCAGATATTAGGCCTGAGCCTTTTCGATGAACTTGACGGCGTCGCCGACAGTCAGGATCGAGTCAGCAGCGTCGTCCGGAATTTCAACGCCGAACTCTTCTTCGAAAGCCATGACCAGTTCGACGGTGTCGAGCGAGTCCGCGCCGAGGTCATCGATGAAGCTTGCGCCTTCGCTAACCTTTTCGGCGTCGACGCCAAGATGATCAATAACAATTTTCTTTACGCGTTCTGCGATATCGCTCATGTCGGAGTTCCTCGACCTTCGTTTCTGTGGGCGCCTATTCCGGCACCGGTACTCTTATGTAAGCCTGATAGACCAAGACGGCCTACCCGGCAATCCATCCAACCGGAACTGCGGCAAACCCAGGGCAGCCAAGGCTGCCGGACACCTGGCGGGACCGGTCGACTGCTAACAGTCATGGCCCGATTAACACGGTTTAAGTCTGCCGCAAAGTCCGAAAATGCCTGACATTCGCTTGCTCAACATTGAATTTCAGGCATTTGGCAGGTGGCATCCCGGGACGGTGAATATCGCCCGCCGCACAATCTCGACGGGCGACATATCCCGGGAACCGGATCAGATCATGGCCATGCCGCCATTGACGTGAATCGTCTGGCCGGTGACGTAGCCGGCCTCGTTCGACGCGAGATAGGCGACAGCGGACGCAATTTCCGCGCCGGTACCCATGCGCTTCATCGGGATTGCGCCCATGATCGCGTCTTTCTGCTTATCGTTGAGCTTGTCCGTCATCGCGCTTTCGATGAAGCCCGGGGCGACGCAGTTGACGGTGACGTTGCGCGTCGCGATCTCCTGGGCCAGCGACTTGGAGAAGCCGATCATGCCGGCCTTGGAGGCGCAGTAGTTGGCCTGCCCCGGATTGCCGGTGACACCGACGATCGAGGTGATGTTGACGATGCGGCCGAAGCGGCGGCGCATCATCGGATGCGTGAGTTCACGCGTCAGACGGAAGACGGCAGTCAGGTTGACCTCGAGAACGGCATCCCAGTCCTCGTCGCTCATGCGCACGAAGAGGCCATCCTTGGTGATGCCGGCATTGTTGACGAGGATATCGACGCCGCCAAGTTCAGCCTCGGCCTTTTCGCCGAGCGCCTTGACTTCAGCGCGGTCCGAAAGGTTCGCCGGGAAGAGCTGCACGCGGTCGCCGAGTTCATTGGCGAGCGCTTCGAGCTTCTCGACACGCGTGCCGTGCAGGCCGACGATCGCGCCCTGGGCGTGCAGCATGCGCGCGATTTCTTCGCCGATACCACCGGATGCACCGGTAACGAGAGCCTTGCGGCCGGAAAGATCAAACATCTCTTTGATTCCTTATAACTGGAGCAGCTGGGCTTTCGCTCAGGCGAGCAGAGCAGCAAGTGCCGTGTCGATATCGGCAGGCGTATTGACGGCAATACCGTTGACAGTCTTGTCGATCCGGCGGGCAAGCCCGGTCAGGACCTTGCCGGAACCGAGTTCATAAAGCGTCGTGACATTGTTGGCGGCAAACCATTCGATCGTCTCGCGCCAGCGGACCTGGCCGGTGACCTGCTCGACGAGCAGTCGGGCGATCTCGTCGGCGTCACTGACGGGTGCTGCAAGCACGTTGGCGATCACGGGCACGACGGGGGTGCGCTTTTCGACCTTGGCCAGCGCTTCGCGCATGGCGTCGGCGGCGGGCCCCATCAGGTTTGAATGGAAGGGAGCAGAGACCGGCAGCATCAGCGCGCGCTTGGCGCCCTTTTCGGAGGCCAGTGCAGCCGCCTTTTCGACGGCTGCCTTTTCACCGGAAATCACCAGCTGGCCGCCGCCATTGTCATTGGCGATCTGACAGGAACCGAGGGCCGAGGCTTCGCGGCAGACGGCTTCGACATCGGCATGTTCAAGGCCGATGATTGCCGCCATCGCGCCCTTGCCGACGGGAACCGCCGCCTGCATGGCGTTGCCGCGGATGCGCAGGAGACGCGCCGTGTCGGCAATGGAGAACGTACCGGCCGCACAGAGCGCCGAGTATTCGCCGAGCGAATGGCCAGCGACGAAAGAAACCTTGGACTTGAGGTCGAGACCCTTGGCTTCGAGCACCCGGATCACGGCCATCGATACGGCCATCAGCGCCGGCTGCGCGTTCGCCGTCAGCGTCAGCGTTTCTTCGGGGCCGTTCCACATGATCTCGGACAGCTTCTCGCCGAGCGCCTCGTCAACCTCGGCAAAGACAGCAGCGGCTTCCGGAAAAGCGTCCGCCAGATCCTTGCCCATGCCGACAGCCTGGCTGCCCTGGCCTGGAAACGTGAATGCAATGCTCATGGGATAGTCCCTTCCCTAGATCACTATGATTTTGGGTCGAATCGACACAAAATCATAGTGATCGGTTCTTATGAGTTAGAGCGGGACGCCGGCGGATAACCGCATATGCTTTTCATTACCCCGCTCTGGTTTCCTCTCCATTCACATTCCTGAACGGGGAGTCAAGCGCGCAAGGCCTGCCGAACCGGGCCGGAACCGCCTTTTGCCCTTGATCTTCAACAATCAAGGCGTAAGTTTGCCGCCCAAGCCGACCTGCCCTTCGACGATTTCCGGGGCGGAGGCCATCACTCCATTCCGGGCGCGCGCATCCTTCTCCCACAGGGTCGACGCACGTCTTTCACAAGGATCCTTATTCAATGCGTTACAACACGCTTGGCCGCACCTGCATCAAGGTCTCCGAAATCTGCCTGGGCACCATGACCTGGGGCTCGCAGAATTCCGTCGCCGAAGCGCATGAACAGCTGGACCACGCCTTCGAAAAGGGCGTGAACTTCATCGATACGGCGGAACTCTATCCGACGACGCCGCTTTCGCCCGAAACCTATGGCAATACCGAGCGCATTATCGGCGAATGGCTGACCAAGCGCGGCAAGCGTGAAGACGTGGTGCTGGCGACCAAGGTCGCGGGCCCCGGCCGTCCCTATATCCGCAATGGCGGCCCAACCACGCCCGAAGGCATCGACCAGGCGATCGACGCCAGCCTCAAGCGATTGCAGACCGACTATGTGGATCTCTACCAGATCCATTGGCCGAACCGCGGCCACTACCATTTTCGCAATGCCTGGTTCTATGATCCGACCAAACAGGACAAGGCGCAGGTCGCCGGCGATCTCCGGGCGATCCTCGACAAGCTCGGCGATCTCGTGAAAGCCGGCAAGGTCCGCGCCATCGGCCTTTCCAACGATACGGCCTGGGGCACGATGAAGATGATCGACATGGCAGAGCGCCACGACCTGCCCCGCGTCGCATCGATCCAGAACGAATACAATCTGCTCTATCGCGCCTATGACCTCGACCTTTCCGAACTGTCGCATCACGAAGACGTGGGCCTGCTCGCCTATTCGCCGCTCGCAGCCGGACTGCTCAGCGGCAAGTATCTGGACGGCGCAAGGCCGACGGGCTCCCGCCTCTCGATCAACGGCGATCTCGGTGGCCGCTTCACGCCACACCAGGAACCGGCGGTTGCCGGCTATGTCCAGCTCGCACGCGAACACGGCCTCGACCCCGCGCAGATGGCGATCGCCTTCTGCCTGACGCGGCCGTTCATGGCTTCCGTCATTATCGGCGCGACCTCGATGGAGCAGTTGAAGACCAATCTCGGTGCTGCCGACCTGACGTTGTCGCAAGACGTCGTGAACGGCATTCGGCGGCTGCACCGTCTCTACCCCATGCCGATCTGAGGGCGAGAAACGATCGCCGATGGCCGTGCCCCAGACGAAAGCGGAACTGCTCAAGGCGATCGAGGTCCAGTTCGCCAAGCTGATGCGCGAACTGGAAAAGGTTCCTGACAACAAGTACCGTGAGCCGACACTCGACGCGCATACCAAGGGCACCACGATGAGTGTCGGCGACCTCGTCGCCTACCTCATCGGCTGGGGTGAACTCGTGATCAAATGGATCGACCGCGATCAGCGCGGCGAACCGGTCGACTTTCCCGAAACCGGATACAAATGGAACGAACTCGGCAAGCTTGCGCAGAAGTTCTACGGTGACTCGCAGGCTCTTTCGGCATCGGAACTCCTCACTCGCCTGAGGCGCAGCAAGAAAACGCTGGAAGCGATGATCGAGTCGCGGGACGACCATGCGCTCTACGGCCAGCCGTGTTACGGCAAATGGACCCTTGGCCGTATGATTCAGTTCAACACGTCCTCACCCTACGCCAACGCCTCAGGCCGTTTGCGCAAATGGAAGAAGGCCCAAGGGCTCGGTTAAATATCTAAACGGCAGACCAAGCCTTGCCTTCCGCGGAAAAATGCGTATAAGCGCGCTGTTCGAAATGCCCGGTCTTCTGGCTGGTGGCTGAACGGAGGGCCGGTTTCCCGCGAGGGTGCCGTCAGGAATGGAAAGACATTCCGGCCTCCCGTGTCTCCGCTCTCGACCGTCTCGATACAACACTTTCTTGCCGGCTCATTGCAGCCCATAAGAACAGTCGTTGAGGCTTAGCCGCCGAGGTCCGGGCTGATTAACGCAAGAAAGGCAAGCCACAATGGCTCTTTATGAACACGTATTCCTGGCCCGCCAGGACATCACGCCGCAGCAGGTCGACGCTCTCGTCGAGCAGTACAAGGGCGTGCTCGAAGCGAACGGCGGCAAGGTCGGTCGCGTTGAGAACTGGGGCCTGAAGTCCCTCACCTACCGCATCAAGAAGAACCGCAAGGCTCACTACGTTCTGATGGACATCGATGCTCCGGCACCGGCCGTTCACGAAGTAGAGCGTCAGATGCGCATCAACGAAGACATCCTGCGCTACATGACGATCGCCGTCGAGAAGCACGAGGAAGGCGCGTCTGCCATGATGCAGAAGCGCGACCGCGACGACCGTCCGCGCCGCGATGGCGACCGTCCGGAGCGTGGCTTCGGCGACCGTGGTCCGCGTCCGGACCGTGGCGACCGCGAAGACCGCCCGCGTCGTCCGCGCGAAGACCGCGCGTAATCAAGAAGCTTTAGGAGATAATGACAATGGCTGAAGTTTCTTCCGCTCCGGTTCGTCGCCCGTTCCACCGTCGCCGCAAGACCTGCCCCTTCTCGGGTGCAAACGCTCCGCGGATCGACTACAAGGACATCCGTCTGCTGCAGCGCTACATTTCCGAGCGTGGCAAGATCGTTCCTTCCCGCATCACGGCCGTTTCCCAGAAGAAGCAGCGCGAACTCGCCCAGGCGATCAAGCGTGCACGCTTCCTCGGCCTGCTGCCCTACGTCGTTTCCTAAGAACGGCTGACTTTCCGTCAGTCAGCTGACACGACGGAAACCGACTTGAAGGGAGAGGCGCTCCCATTCGGTGAGCGCCTCTTTCTCTCCCTTCCGCGATGGGCGCGGATCGGAACCGGTGCAAAAGCGCCAAAATCCCATGCTGGGGCCGGGCCTTGCCATCCCCTAACTGCACGAAGCAGGACAGCGAACGTGACGAATGTGAACAGGACATCGCTGCTGACCGGCGTTCTCGCCGGCTTTACCGCCGCCCTCTTGTCGATGGGCGCGAACACGCAGTCGTCTCTTGCAATCGTTCTCTATGCTGCTTCCGCACTCCCGATCCTGATTGCCGGTCTTGGCTGGGGCAATGCTGCGGCGATCACCGCGATCGTCAGCGCAGGCGCCACCGCTGCCGCGCTCGTCTCTCCCTATTTCGCGCTGCTCATTCTCGTCGTCACGCTGATTCCGGCCGGCTGGCTCAGCCACCTCGCCAATCTCGCCCGCCCGGCCTCCGAACTCGGCGGTCCGGACGAAGCGCTCGCCTGGTATCCGCTCTCCGACATCCTTAGCCACCTCGCCGGTCTCGTGACCGTCGGCATGATCATCGTCGGCTTCATCGTCGGCTATGGCGCCGACATTTCCGACCGCATGGTCGATATCGTCATCCAGGCGGTGAAGGCGCAGGACCCGGGCTACAATCCGGACGTGGCAGCCATTGCCCAGATCAAGTCGCTCTTCACACTCGCATTGCCGCTCGTCCAAGGCGCGATCTGGGTGCTGATGCTGTTTACCGCCTATTACGTCGCGACCCGCATCGTGCAGATGTCGGGCCGGTCGCTGCGCCCGCGCGAGGACATCCCCTCCACGCTGCGCATGCACCGCA
Organism: Ensifer sp. 2TAB8; assembly: GCF_052115125.1. Classification (NCBI taxonomy): domain Bacteria; kingdom Pseudomonadati; phylum Pseudomonadota; class Alphaproteobacteria; order Hyphomicrobiales; family Rhizobiaceae; genus Ensifer; species Ensifer sp. 2TAB8. The sequence continues at coordinate 171,827 of NZ_JBFRGB010000009.1, forward strand.
ACGCGATCTTTATCTTTCTCGGCGGCCTCGTCCTCACCTTCCTCGGCGGCGCACCCGCAACGATCGGCGCGCTGATCTGCGGAACTTTCGGCGCGGGCTTCCTGCTTGCCGGTTTCGCCTCCTTCCATTTCCGCACCCGCGGCAAGTCCTGGCGGCTTCCCGTGCTGTGGATCGCATACCTGTCGGTGTTCGTGTTCACGATCCCGGCATTCTTCTTCCTCCTGTCCGGCCTGATCGATACGCGACGCACCATCGCGGTCACGCCGGTTGGAAAAAACTGACCAACGAACTGGAACACTGAAAGGAAACCAACATGGAAGTCATTCTTCTCGAACGTATCGCCAAGCTCGGCCAGATGGGCGAAACCGTAAAGGTTCGCGACGGCTTTGCCCGCAACTACCTCCTGCCGCTCGGCAAGGCGCTGCGCGCCAACGCTGCCAACAAGGCCCGTTTCGAAGCTGAGCGTTCGACGCTCGAAGCTCGTAACCTTGAGCGCAAGTCGGAAGCCCAGCAGGTTGCCGAAAAGCTCGACGGCAAGTCCTTCATCATCGTCCGCTCCGCTGGCGAAACCGGCCAGCTCTACGGTTCGGTTGCTGCCCGCGACATCATCGAGACGCTCGCTGCCGAAGGCTTCAACGTCGGCCGCAACCAGGTTGACCTCAACCACCCGATCAAGTCGATCGGCCTGCACCAGGTTACCCTGCACCTGCACTCGGAAGTCGAAATCTCGGTCGAAGTCAACGTTGCACGTTCGGCTGAAGAAGCCGGCCGCCAGGCCAAGGGCGAGAGCCTGACCTCGGCCGACGCCATCTACGGCGTCGACGAAGACGCGCTGAAGCCGGAAGACTTCTTCAACCCGGAAGCCGAATTCGAAGGCGAAGAAGAATAAGCCTTAGCGGCCATTCCAATTGCGAAAGCCCGGGTCATCGATCCGGGCTTTTTTCTTGGCCGCGCTACGGCGACCCTGGTGCGGTTTTAATGACAGGTGGCGCGACAGGCGATGCGGTCAAAGTCGCAAAACGTTGCGATGACGCCACTATCCGCGCGCGGCAACCGGCACGGCGCGGTTGGTCGCCTGAGCCGGTATCGTCCGCACCGGAGCATTCTTGTCGACGCTCACGACGACTGAGAGGCCGGGCGTGAGCATTTCGGCCAGCGGCTGACCGGGATCGACCACAATCCGCACGCCGACACGCTGGGCCACCTTGGTGAAGTTGCCGGTGGCGTTGTCTGCGCGGATCACGCTGAACTCTGAACCGGCTGCGGGCGAGAAACGCTCGATATGCCCCATCAGTTCACTCTTCTGCAGAGCGTCGACCTCGATCGTGACGGGCTGTCCGGCCTTCATGCCGTCGAGCTGCGTTTCCTTGAAATTTGCGACCACCCACACGTCGTTCGGCACCAGAGCGAGAAGCTGCGATCCGGCCGTCACATATTGCCCGATCCGGGCGCCGATCTCACCCAGCCTGCCATCACGCGGCGCGACGATACGGGTGTTTTCGAGATCGATGCGCGCCAGTTCGACGGCTGCCTCTGCACCGGTCACGGCCGCCTGCAATCCGGCGCGGGCACCAAGTGTGGTTGCCAGAGCCTGCTTCGACACCTGCAAGCCTGCCTCGGCCTGGTTGACGGCAGCATTCGCCTGCTCGAAGCCGGCGCGGGCCTGGTCGGCGTCGCTGCGCGTCGACACGCCCTTGTCGGCAAGCGGGCGAATGCGGTCCCAAGTGGCGCGCGCCCGATTGAAAGCCGCCTTGGCGCTGTCGAGCTGAGCTTCGCTGGCGGCGATGCCGGCCGTGGCGGACAGTTCCTGCTGATAGGAATTGGCAAGCGCCGCCTTCTGTCCGGCAAGCGTCGCTTCGGCCTGGGCCAGCTTCTGCGCATAAATGCGGTCGTCGATCTTCACCAGCAGCTGCCCGGCCTTGACCGTCTCGTAGTCGTGTACCGGAACGTCGGCAACGTAACCCGAGAGCTGCGGACTCATGATCGTGACATAGCCACGCACATAGGCATTCTCCGTCATCTCCACCGAGCTGTGGAACGGTGGCAGCCGCCAGGCATAGAGCACGAGGGTCATGCCGGCGATGCCGGCAAGCAGCACGATGATGGTCGTTGGGGAGCGAAGGAACTTCAGCATGGTCATCAACTCGATTGATCAGGCAGCCAGTATCGGCGCAGGGCCAGTCAGCCTCTGCGTGAGCCAGTTGCAGGACATGTGCAGGAGCAGGCCCGCGAGCGCGAAAAGCGCGATCGCCGATGCCAGCAGGAAGGCGTCGTTGTAGGCGAGGATGTAGGCTTCCCGTGTCACCTGCTGCGACAACAGCAGGGTGCCCTCGCCATTCAGTAAGGTCTTGTCGCCCATTACCTTGCTGTAGGCGGCGGAGAGCTGGTTGACGCGCTGGGCAACCAGCGGGTTGGACAGGACGATCTGCTCGGCCAGAATGTTGGAATGGAATTTCTCGCGTATCGTGACGAAGGTCCCGAAGGCCGCAGAGCCGATCAGGCTGCCGATGCTCTGGGTGAAGAGGAAGATCACGATGAAGCTGAGGATGTAGCTCGGCCCCTTCATCAGCGCGGCCTTGAAGCCGCGCGCCATCGCCGGCGGCAGGAAGAGCGCGGTGCCGGACGCAATCATCGCCTGGCTCATATACATTTGCTCGGGCCGCGTCAGGCTTGTCGCCTGGCTGTCCAGGTAAGCGCCGGTCGCCAGCAGCCCGAGCGCCAGGATATGCACGCGCTCCGCATGCTGCGGGTTCATCAGCACGGCACAGAGCAGACCGCCAGCAATCGCCGCTGCGAGGATGATCCAATAGAGCGTCGCGACCTGTTCGAACTGGAGGCCGATCTGCTGGTAGAAGTTCGTGGCGATCGTCGATTGCTCGGAAGCGACCAGGCGGAAGATCAACAACACAGCGGTGAAGTGGATGATCTCCTTCGAGGCGATCCAGCGCACATCGATCAGCGGCACCTGGCGATGAAGCTCGATCAGCACCACGGTCGTCAGTGTCGCGATCGATACGACCAGGAGAACGCCGAGCCACGGTGCTTCGAGCCACCAGTAGAGACGGCCCATGGTCAGCACGATGGCGAGGCAGCCGAAGGCGATGGCGACCAGCAGGTAGCTCAGAATGTCCATGCGCTGAATGACCTTGGCGTGCGGCACCGGCGTCAGCGGCAGAAGATAGATGATCGGCAGCGCGATCAGCGCCAACGCCATCTCGAGCGTGTAGAGCGCATGCCATTGGCCATATTCAATCAGGGTCGGCGAGATGAGTCGTGTGATCGGCGCGGAGATCGTCGTGCAGGTGAGCGCCAGTGCGAGGCCGGCCGTCAATTTGCGCGCTGGCGGAAAGGCTTCGAGCATGTAGAGGAAGCCGAGTGTCGACATCGGCGCAGCCGCGATGCCGCTGATGAAGCGGACGACGACGGCGGAATGCAGATCGGAAACGAAAACGTTCATCAGCGATACGATGACGAAGCCGACGATGCTGATTTCGGCAAACCGACGCAGCCCGTATTGGGCGCGAATCTTCACCAGTGCGATCGACAGGCTGACATTGGGCGCCATGTACGCCGCCGAAAGCCAGCCAGCCTCCACGGAGGTTGCCGAGAGCGAACCCTGGACCTGCGTGAGATTGGCCAGCGCCAGGTTCATGCCCAGGCCCTGCGTCAGGAACAGAAGAACGGAACCGACGACATAGACCGCCGACAGCGCCAGGCTCTTGTCGGCTGGGGCTGGCACCGGCGCCGGGACTGGGGCGGGTGCGACGGGAGCAATCTCCCCCAGGTCGCTCGCCTCGTCTGTTTCCAGCGGTACGACACCGCGATTGTCGTTTGCAGCAGCGGTCGCGACTGCGCTCATCGCTGTCACTCCCGCGCCAGGGACTGAACGTTGTCGGCGATCGCCCGCACCACACGCTTGGTCACGGCAAGTTCGGTCGCATCGATACCGTGCAGCACTTCGGCTCGGATTTCGTCGGCAAGTTTGAGGATTTCGTCAGCGACCGAGCGACCGAAGTCGGTCATGTGGATCTGCTTGGCGCGCCGGTCGGTGGCCTCGACCCTCCGCTCGATGAAACCCTGCTTCTCCATGCCATCGAGCAGGCGCACCAAAGTCGGGGTTTCAATATCGAGCTCATCGGCAAGCTCGCGCTGGTTCAAGCCATCCTTCTTGGTCAAGGCGAAAAGCGCGCGGGCCCGCGACAGCGTCAGCCCCCTCTCCTTCACCCGAGCATCGAACACGGCCCGCAGCTTGCGATTGAGCAGCGACAGGGCATCGAACAATTCGCGGTTCACGGTCGGCTGATACATTGATACCTTTTCCATATTACTAGCATGCTAATTATTTTGTCTCTATCTAATCCAATCGCTGCCGATTTTCAAGATGGAGATTTGAGCGGAATGGAGAGAGGGCTACACTTGCCTAGCCCGGTTGGGTGATTCGCTCGTCAACGTCCAACTTTGTGGGAAGGCGAGAATCTACGCTTTTGTGAACTTGACCTGTGGATCAGTCGAACAACGGGAAAAGCGCGAGGCTCTGATGAGACGCTTTGTGAGTGTGTCCCCCCTGCACTTGACCCGGCTCGCGGTAGATCGCAAACCGGTGCCACACCACATAGAGGCAGAGATAAAACGACATGAATGACGCGGCGCGAAAGCTATCCCCTATCAGCAAGGATCAGGTGGACCAGCACTATCGCGAGGCGCCGAACAACCTTGAAGCCGAACAGGCTCTGCTCGGCGCGATCCTCGTCAACAACGACGCCTTCTATCGCGTCTCGGACTTCCTGAAGCCCGTCCATCTGCATGAGCCGCTGCACCGCAAGATCTATGAGGTAGCCGGCGATATCATCCGTATGGGAAAGACAGCGAACCCGGTCACCATCAAGACCTTCCTCAAGGCTGACGAAAAGGTCGGCGACCTGACCGTCGCGCAATACCTCGCGCGCCTTGCCGCCGAAGCAGTTTCGATCATCAACGCCGAAGACTATGGCCGTGCGATCTACGATCTGGCGCTTCGCCGCTCGCTGATCACGATCGGCGAGGACATGGTCAACATCGCCTACGACGCGCCGCTCGACATGCCGCCGCAGGGCCAGATCGAAGACGCCGAACGCCGCCTGTTCGAACTCGCTGAAACCGGCCGCTACGATGGCGGTTTCCAGTCGTTCAACGACGCGGTGGCGCTTGCAATCGACATGGCGGGCGCTGCCTTCGAGCGCGACGGCAGCCTCTCCGGCATTTCCACCGGCATCCTGTCGCTGGACGCCCGCATGGGCGGCCTGCAGCGCTCGGACTTGATCGTGCTTGCAGGGCGCCCCGGCATGGGCAAGACCTCGCTTGCCACCAACATCGCCTACAACATCGCAGCCGCCTACGAACCCGAAGTCCAGGCCGACGGTTCTTTCAAGGCCAGAAACGGCGGTGTCGTCGGCTTCTACTCGCTCGAAATGTCGTCCGAACAGCTGGCAACCCGTATCATCTCCGAGCAGACCGAAGTGTCCTCGTCGAAGATCCGTCGCGGTGACATTTCCGAGGCCGATTTCGAAAAGCTCGTGGCCTGCTCGCAGATGATGCAGAAGGTGCCGCTCTATATCGACCAGACCGGTGGTATCTCGATCGCCCAGCTTTCCGCCCGCGCCCGTCGTCTGAAGCGCCAGCGCGGCCTGGACTGCCTAGTGGTGGACTATATCCAGCTCATGACCGGCTCGGGCAAGTCGAGCGACAACCGCGTACAGGAAATCACCCAGATCACCACGGGCCTGAAGGCGCTCGGCAAGGAACTGAACGTTCCGATCATCGCGCTATCACAGCTCTCCCGTCAGGTGGAAAGCCGCGAAGACAAGCGCCCGCAGCTTTCCGACCTTCGTGAATCGGGTTCGATCGAGCAGGACGCCGACGTCGTGCTCTTCGTGTTCCGCGAAGAATACTACGTGAAGAACCTGGAGCCGCGCGACGAGTTCGATCCGAAATACGAAGAGTGGAAGATGAAGATGGAGCAGGTGAAGGGTACGGCAGACGTGATCATCGCCAAGCAGCGTCACGGACCGACCGGTACCGTGAAGCTCGCCTTCCAGTCGGAATTCACGCGATTCACCGACCTTGCCGATCCCTCCTTCACCCAATACGAAGAACACTGACGTTCCGTGGGGGCGGCCGGAGCGGGATGGGAAAAATGTTTGCGGTTTCCCATCCCGCTCTACTTCACGAAAAGCCGCCTAACCTTGGGGCCAACCGCCACCGTCATCTACCAGGCGCCGCCCAAAACCTGACGCAATAGCGCTACCGAAATTACCCCGACGGCAACGGATGCCAGGAGCGGCAGCCTGGTTGCAGCAACGGCCGTCGCCGCAGCCGCAATCGTTTCGGCCGGACCGGTAACCAGTGCCGTCGGAGCGATGACCGCCATCAGAACCGCCGGCGGAATGGCCTCAAGGGCGCGTTTCTGCCCCTCTCCGATCGTCACGTAGCGGATGAGCACGAGCCCGCCGATACGGGTCGCGATTGTCGCGGCCGCCATGGCGAAAATCGCAAGCAATGTGTTGAGATCGACGATCACGCGTGGGCCTCCTTGCGTCCGCCTGAAAGCATGGCCACGACGACGCCTGCGGCAGCCCCGGCAGCGATATACCAGACGCCCGGCAGCAATTGATGCGTGACCACGGCCGCACAAGCGCTTGCGGCCAGGACGGCGCCGGTTTCTCGGCCCTTCCAGAACCCCATGACCAGAATGATGAAAACGGCCGGGAAGGCGAAGTCGAGACCGATGACCTTCGGATCGCCCAGCAAGGCGCCAAGCATTGCCCCCGTCAGGCTCGTCAGCACCCAGGCGCAGTAGAAGGGAATGGCGAGGCCGACATACCAGGCCGGCGTCAGCTTGGCGTTACCCGCGCGCATCTCGGCCATCGCCCAGATTTCATCGGCGAGAAGCAGCATCGACGCATAGCGTGCCGGCCCAGAGAAGCTGTGAAGCTTGCCGCCGATCGAGGCGCTCATCAGCACATGACGGATGTTGACGAGCAGAGCCGAGAAACCGAGGGCCGCCCAGGACGCCGGATGCGTCCAGATATCCATGGCGACGAACTGCGACCCGCCAGCAAAGACCAGCCCACTCATCAGCGTCACCTCAGCCGGTGTCAGCCCCTTGCCCGCCGCCACCGCGCCAAACACCAGGCCGATCGGCATGACGGCGACGATCAGCGGCGTCATCGCCATCGCCGCGGCCCGAAATTCCTGAAATGTACTTCTCTCCTGCAACGTCCCGGTCTCCATTCCCATGCGAAAACGGAGAACGTCTAGACCGCACATCAGGTCCCGTATTGAACGAAAGTGATCAGCCGGCGCGGAAGACCCCGGGTGTCACGCCGGTGCGGGCTTTGAAATGGCGGCTGAAATGCGCCTGATCGGCAAAGCCGCACTGATAGGCGGCATCCACCGCCGACCAGCCATGCCTGAGCAAGGTCTTGGCAGCACGAACGCGCTTGTCGGTGAGGAAGGCATGCGGCGTGATATGGAATTCCTTGCGGAAGGCGCGGATCAGGTGCGCGCGGCTGAGCCCTGCGACCTTGGCGAGTTCCTCGAGCCCGACATCGTCGGCGTAGTTCTCGGTGAGGAAATCCCGGGCCCGATGCACGGCGGACTGCTCGCGCGTCTCGATCGGAGTGATGATCGTACTGCCGTGCCTTTCGAACATCGCCGCAAGCACACCGAACATTCTTTCTTCGGCCTCGAGCGTGCCGCCGGCCAGCTCAAGCGTTCGGTGCGCCTGATGAAAGGACAAGGCGAGGTCCGGGTCCTGCAGAACACGCTTCGAGAACGACGGCGTTCCCCTGAAGGCGCGACCGGTCACATCCTCTATGATATTCACCAGCAGATCGGCGCTCGGATAGACCATGCGGTAACGGTAGCCGCTGCCGCCGGGGTGACCGTCGTGGATTTCGTCGGGATTGATCAGGTAAAAGTCCCCGGGACCAGCTTCCGAGCGCTCGCCCTTGATCTTGCTGATCTGTGAACCCGCCTCAATGGCGCCAATGCTGAAGGTCTCGTGTGCATGCGGCGCGAATTCATGGGTGATGAAGGTCGCCGTCAGGCATTCCATCCCCATGAAACGAGCGTCCCGCCAGAAGCGTGTACGCTCGCCGCCCTCAATCGGCGTGTCATCGATGGCCTGCTGCTGCGAAATCGTCTGCATGCGGAAACAATAGTGAACCCAACCGGCTCCGTCTTGCACAAAAGTGCTCCGTTCCACGCGGGGCCGTTTCGCGCGGGCGGCGGGGGAGTATTTGCGACCACCGGCCGTTGGCTGTATTGCTCTTTGGATCGTCCACGAAGGTGTCCGGCATGCTCCCCCCAGAATTCCTCTCCGCTTCCAACCGCCTCACGATCGATCTGCGCGCGCTTGCCGATAACTGGCGGACAATGAACGCGCGCTCGGGCAAGGCGCGGGCGTCGGCGGTCCTCAAAGCGGACGCCTATGGCCTCGGCATCGATCAAGCAGCCCCTGCCCTCTATGCTGCCGGTGCGCGCGACTTCTTCGTGGCCAATGCCGAGGAAGGCGAGGAACTGCGGCCGCTCGTTCCGGAGGGGCGCATCTACATTCTCGCGGGCATGTGGCCGGGAAACGAAGAGCTCTTCTTCGACAACGACCTGGTGCCCGTCATCAATTCCGATGAGCAGCTTGCCGTGTTCATGTCAGCACTTTCCGAGCGCGGTGACTACCCCTGCGTCCTGCATATCGATACCGGCATGAACCGACTGGGCCTGACGGTCGAGGCAGCGGTGGCGCTTGCCAACGACCCGGCGCGACCCGCAAGCTTCTCTCCCGTGCTGATCATGAGCCACCTCGCCTGTGCCGACGAACCGCAGCATCCGCTGAACGCCTACCAGCTCGGGCGATTCCGCGAAGCGACGGCCGCCTATGAAGGCGTCGATGCCAGCCTTGCCAATTCCGGCGGTGTGTTCCTCGGGCCCGACTATCACTTCGATCTCACCCGACCGGGCATCGCCGTCTATGGCGGCGAAGCGGTCAACGACATCGCCAACCCGATGACCCCGGTCGTGACCGCCGAGGCCCGGATCATTCAGATCCGCGAAGTCGCGGCTGGCGGCACGGCGAGCTACGGCGCCTCTGCCCGCTTCGACAGGGACAGCCGCATTGCCACCGTCGCGGTCGGCTACGCCGATGGCTACCATCGCTCGGTCTCCGGCGGCGGCGTGACTCTGCGGCAGGCAACGCCATCAGGAGCATTCGGTTTCCTGCACGGCAAGCGCGTGCCGCATGTGGGTCGCGTCACCATGGACCTCAGCCTCTTCGACGTCACCGACCTGCCGGCAGATGCAGCGCGGCCGGGCGATTACATCGAGCTCTTCGGCCGCAACATCGCCATCGACGATGTGGCGCGCGCCGGAGGGACGATCGGCTATGAATTGCTGACCAGCCTCGGGCGTCGGTACATCAGGAACTATGTAGGCGCCATCTGACGCGGTTTTCCTGCGTTTTCCCTGCGGCCTTCATTAAAATTCACCTTTTGTTCCGCGTTTCGCGGCATTATGTGACGACACAAGTGATTCTCCCGTCACTGACGCATCGCCGCGCGCGAGCGCCGATGACCCTTCCAGATTTCGAAAGTCGACCCTGATGGCGAAAGCCCGCACACAATTCATCTGCCAGAACTGCGGCACCATCCACACCCGCTGGGTGGGCAAATGCGAAGGCTGCGGCGAATGGAACACGATCATCGAGGACGATCCGACGGCCGGCATCGGTGGTGGACCTTCGCGGGCGCCAAAGAAGGGGCGGCCGGTTGCGCTCACCACGCTTTCCGGCGAGATCGAAGATGCGCCACGAATCCAGACAGGCATTTCCGAACTCGACCGGGTGACCGGCGGCGGCTTCGTGCGCGGCTCGGCGCTGCTCGTCGGCGGCGATCCCGGCATCGGCAAGTCGACCGTGCTGATGCAGGCGGCCGCCGCCCTCTCGCGCCGCAAGCACCGCGTCATCTATGTCTCGGGTGAAGAGGCCGTGGCACAGGTACGTCTGCGCGCGCAGCGCCTGGGTGCTGCCGACAGCGACGTGCTGCTCGCCGCCGAAACCAATGTCGAGGACATCCTGGCAACGCTTTCCGAAGGCAAGCGACCGGATCTGGTGATCATCGACTCGATCCAGACGCTTTGGAGCGACATCGTCGATTCGGCACCCGGCACCGTCACCCAGGTCCGCACCGGCGTCCAGGCGATGATCCGCTTTGCCAAGCAGACGGGAACCGCCGTCGTTCTGGTCGGCCATGTCACCAAGGAAGGCCAGATCGCCGGACCGCGCGTCGTCGAGCACATGGTCGATGCCGTGCTTTACTTCGAAGGCGACCGCGGCCACCATTACCGCATTCTGCGCACCGTCAAGAATCGCTTCGGGCCGACCGACGAGATCGGCGTGTTCGAGATGTCCGACAAGGGATTGCGCGAAGTCGCCAACCCATCGGAACTCTTTCTCGGTGAGCGCAACGAGAAATCCCCGGGCGCGGCAGTTTTTGCCGGCATGGAAGGTACCCGCCCCGTGCTCGTCGAAGTGCAGGCGCTCGTCGCCCCGACATCGCTCGGCACGCCGCGGCGCGCCATCGTCGGCTGGGATTCCGCCCGCCTGTCGATGATCCTCGCCGTGCTCGAAGCGCACTGCGGGGTACGGCTCGGCCAGCACGACGTCTATCTCAACATTGCCGGCGGTTACCGCATTTCCGAGCCCGCTGCCGATCTAGCTGTGGCTTCCGCACTGGTTTCATCGCTTGCCGGGCTTGCCCTTCCTGCGGATTGCGTCTATTTCGGCGAAGTCAGCTTGTCGGGCGCCATCCGGCCGGTTGCGCATACCGCACAACGCCTTAAAGAAGCCGAGAAGCTCGGGTTCTCACAGGCGGTCCTGCCGTCCGCGTCCACCGAATTGCCGAAAAACGGCAATGGCCGATGGAGCGAAATGGAAAGCCTGCCGGATCTGGTGGCGCGCATCGCGGGTTCGCGAAACGCGCTGAGACCGGCGGAAAACGAGGACTGAAGACGCGGATGTCGCAAACCGTCCTCTACTGCATAAGCCCTTAGATCGGGATCGATCTAGGGACAAATTTATGCAGCAGATCTGAGCGTTGCAGCGACCTTTGCGCGTCCGAAAGACGCGCGGCGCTGTGAGGGCCGCGAGCAGGCTGCAAATGCCCTGGACATAAGGCAGGGCCGATGGCGGATAGGCTTGAGGAGACCCGGACGAACCGGGTCCGGAGTAAGGACAAAATGCCCATTACAATTCTCGACGGTATCGTTCTCGGCGTCGCCCTGTTTTCCGCAATCCTGGCCATGGTTCGAGGCTTCTCGCGCGAGGTGCTCTCGGTCGCGAGCTGGGTAGGTGCGGCCGCGGCGGCCTATTTCCTCTACCCGCAGCTTCTGCCCTATGCCAAGCAGTACACCAATAGCGATACCGTCGCGCTGATCGGATCGGCGGCGGTGATCTTCCTGGTTGCGCTGATCATCATTTCCTTCATCACCATGCGGATTGCCGATTTCATCATCGACAGCCGCATCGGTGCGCTCGACCGCACGCTCGGCTTCCTGTTTGGAGCCGCTCGCGGCATTCTGCTGGTCGTCGTCGCCATGCTGTTCTTCAACTGGCTCGTCGCACCGCAGCAACAGCCGGGCTGGGTCACCCACGCCAAGTCGAAACCGCTGCTTGACAATCTCGGCAACAAGCTGATTGCGCTGCTGCCGGAAGAAGCCGACGCCACCATTCTCGACCGCCTGCGCGGCAAGGATACGACCGGCGAAGGTGAAGGCGAAGCACCGGCAACGGCACCCGGCCAGGCACCGACGACGACGCCGGAACAGGCGCCCGCCGACGACGCTCCGGCCACCAACGGCTGAGACAGGAACGATTTGCCGACAAAGCCCGCCCCGCGGGCTTTGTCCTTTTGGGGAATAACGCTTGCAGCCGTTTTCAGCTAAGATCGCTTGAAGACGGCGGGCCTGATCACGATATGCGCACCGGTACGGAGCAAAGGCGACTGTGATGACCGATCTGAGATCCATGGAAATCCACGATGAACTCGAAGGTGATGAGCTGCACGAAGAGTGCGGCGTCTTCGGCATATTGGGGCACTCGGACGCGGCGGCGCTGACGGCGCTCGGCCTGCATGCGCTCCAGCATCGCGGCCAGGAAGCAGCCGGCATCGTCACCTTCGACGGCAAGCAGTTCTGCACCGAGAAACGCATGGGCCTCGTTGGCGATCATTACACGGATCCGGCGACGCTGGCGAAGCTGCCGGGCTTCATGTCGATCGGCCATACCCGCTACTCGACGACAGGCGAAGTGGCGCTGCGCAACGTGCAGCCGCTCTTTGCCGAACTCGAAGTCGGTGGCATCGCGGTCGCCCATAACGGCAACTTTACCAACGGCCTCACCCTTCGCCGGCAACTGATTGCCGACGGCGCGATCTGTCAGTCGACCTCCGACACTGAAGTCGTCCTGCACTTGATTGCGCGGTCCAAGCAGACCTCCTCGTCCGACCGCTTCATCGACGCCATCCGCCAGATGGAAGGCGGCTATTCGATGCTGGCGATGACGCGTACCAAACTGATCGCTGCGCGCGATCCGATCGGCATCCGCCCGCTCGTCATGGGCGAACTCGACGGCAAGCCGATCTTCTGCTCCGAGACCTGCGCACTCGACATCATCGGCGCGACCTATGTTCGCGACGTCGAGAACGGCGAAGTGATCATCTGCGAAATCCAGCCCGACGGTTCGATCTCGATCGATGCACGCAAGCCCGAGCTATCGCAGCCGGAGCGGCTCTGCCTGTTCGAATACGTCTATTTCGCCCGGCCGGATTCGGTCGTCGGTGGCCGCAGCATTTACGTTTCGCGCAAGAACATGGGCATCAACCTCGCCAAGGAAGCGCCCATCGAGGCGGACGTGGTGGTTCCGGTCCCGGATGGCGGCACGCCGGCGGCTCTGGGCTATGCGCAGCAGAGCGGCATCCCGTTCGAATACGGCATCATCCGCAACCACTATGTCGGCCGTACCTTCATCGAGCCGACGCAGCAGATCCGCGCCTTCGGCGTCAAGCTCAAGCATTCGGCCAACCGCGCGATGATTGAGGGTAAGCGCGTTATCCTCGTCGACGATTCGATCGTGCGCGGCACGACGTCTGTGAAGATCGTGCAGATGATGCGGGATGCCGGCGCGCGTGAAGTACATGTTCGCGTCGCCAGCCCGATGATCTTCCATCCGGACTTCTACGGTATCGACACCCCGGATCGCGACAAGCTGCTCGCCAACCAGCATGCCGACCTCGCGTCCATGTGCCGCTATATCGGCGCCGACTCGCTCGAGTTCCTGTCGATCGATGGCCTCTATGAGGCAGTCGGCGGCGAAAAGCGCGATCCCAAGGCACCGCAATTCACCGACCACTATTTCACCGGGGACTATCCGACCCGCCTTCTCGACCAGGAAGGCGCCAGCAATGTCCGCAAACTTTCGGTTCTCGCCAGCAACGGATAATCAGAAAACAAAATGACGATCGATCTCAAAGGCCGGGTGGCCGTGGTCACCGGCGCGTCGCGCGGTATCGGCTATTTCACCGCTCTCGAACTGGCCAAGGCCGGTGCCCATGTCGTCGCCTGCGCGCGTACCGTCGGCGGCCTCGAGGAACTCGACGACGCAATCAAGGCGGCGGGCGGTTCGGCCACGCTGGTGCCGTTCGACCTCGCCGACATGGCGGCGATCGACAAGCTCGGCGGCGCCATCAACGAGCGCTGGGGTAAACTCGATATCCTGGTCGCCAATGCCGGCGTTCTCGGCACGATCTCACCGATCGGCCATTTCGAGGCGAAGGTGTTTGAAAAGGTGATGAACATCAACGTCAACGCGACCTGGCGGCTGATCCGTTCGCTGGAGCCGCTGCTGATCAAGTCGGATGCCGGCCGCGCGCTGATCCTGTCTTCGAGCGCCGCACACAAATGCAAGCCTTTCTGGGGCCCCTACTCCGCCTCCAAGGCTGCCGTCGAGGCGCTGGCCCGCACCTGGGCCGGCGAAACGCAGCGCCTGCCGCTGCGCATCCTCTCGGTCGATCCGGGCGCAACGCGCACCGCCATGCGCGCCCAGGCGATGCCCGGCGAGGATCCGGAGACCGTGCCGCACCCTTCCGACGTTGCCGCCAAGCTGCTTCCGCTCGTCGGCCCGAACCAGACCGAGACCGGCAAGCTCTATATCGTTCGCGAGGACAAGATCGTCGACTACCGGATGCCCGAATAGTCTTTGACGCATCGCTCATGGAAAAGGCCACCGTGTCCCCACGGTGGCCTTTTCTTTTGTCCGTAATTTCTGAAGGGCTCGTCGTTTCGCAGCTTTCGGCGGAACGCTTCAGTCCTTGTCGCCAGGCAGACCGTCGCCGCCGGTCGACGGATGGGCCGGCCAGTCGCCGCCATATTTGCGCTGCCACGAGCGTGCGCCAAACGGCAGCGTGATCAGGTAGCCAAGTGCCGTCAAGGCCATCGTTTCCCAGGTATAGGTCATCAGCGTCGCCACGTAGAAGACAACACCGAGAATGGCCGGCAGGACGAGGTCGCGGCGCACGCGGCTATTTTCCGATTTTCCGGACCACACCGGCAGACGGCTGACGAGCAGGAAGGCGATCAGCACCGTATAGGCGGAAGCAATCAGGGCGAAGGTGCGTTCCGGCGCAAGACCCAGGAGGCCGAGATAGACCGGCAGCAGCACCAGCATAGCGCCCGCGGGCGCCGGTACACCGACAAAATATTCCGACTGCCAGGGCGCCTTGGACTGGCGTTCCGCCATGACGTTAAAACGCGCCAACCGCAAACCACAGGCGATCGCGTAGATCAGTGCGGCGATCCAGCCGATCGAGCGGGCCTGATCCAGGATGAAGACGTAGAGCACAAGCGCCGGTGCAACGCCAAAGTTGATGATGTCGGCGAGCGAGTCCATCTGGCCACCGAAATTCGACGTCGCCTTAAGGGCGCGCGCGACACGACCATCGATGCCATCAAGGAACGCCGCGAGCAATACCATGGCGACGGCGAGCTCGATACGGTTTTCGAAGGCCAGCCGAATGCCGGAGAGACCTGCACAGATCGCCAGCACCGTGATCAGGTTCGGGATCATCAGGCGCAGCGGTATCTCGCGCAGACGAGGACCGCGACCGGTGTCGTTGGAGCCGTTCGCGTCGCCGGCCACTTTCGGCGGTTCGGTCGATTTTTCCTGTTCAGAGCCTTCCATGTACACTCCTTACGCGCGGCGGCTGATGACCGGGCCCTTGGCCGAGCCGAATTCGGCAAGCACGGTCTCGCCGGCAACCGCAGTCTGCCCGACGCTGACGCGCGGCTCGGCCCCTGCAGGCAGGAAGACGTCGAGGCGCGAGCCAAAGCGGATCAGGCCGAAGCGTTCGCCTGCGTCCAGCGAGCCGTTTTCATACTTCCAGCAGAGGATACGACGTGCGACGAGGCCGGCAATCTGGACGACGCCGATCTGGCCGTGCTTGGTCTCGATCACCAGCCCGTTGCGCTCGTTCTCGTGGCTCGCCTTGTCCAGCTCGGCATTGACGAACTTGCCGGCGCGATAGGCGACGCGGGTGATGGTACCAGCCATCGGCGCACGGTTCACATGGCAATTGAACACGTTCATGAAGACCGAGATGCGAAGCATCGGTTCCGAACCGAGATTCAGCTCTTCCGGCGGCATGACCGTTGCGATCGACGAAACACGGCCGTCGGCCGGGCTGATCACCAGATCGTCATCGAGCGGGGTCATGCGCTCCGGGTCACGGAAGAAATAGGCGCACCAGGCGGTCAGCACGAAGCCGATCCACATCAACGGCTCCCACAGGAAGCCAAGCACCAGCGACACCACGAAGAAGATCGCGACGAAGCGATAGCCTTCCTTGTGGACCGGTACGAGCGTGTTGCGGATCGTATTGACCAGGCTCATGAACTCTACTCCAGATTTTCCGTGGAACGTGAACTAGCGCGAAATGCCCTGGCGGRCAACGTCACCCACCAGACAGCGACAAAACGCGTCGCGCTCAGCAAAGAAAGAAATCATCCCTAGACCGCCGGTTCGCCGCGCGTGACGATACCGAGATCGTCGCTCTCGCGCACCCGCTTCAACTGCTCTTCCGCCTGCGTTGCTTCGCGCTGGCGGCTCCACATCGAGGCGTAGAGGCCGTCGCGATCGATCAACTCGCCATGGGTGCCTCGCTCGGCGATGACACCATCCTTGAGCACGATGATCTCGTCGGCGTTGATGACGGTCGAGAGACGGTGCGCGATGACGAGCGTCGTGCGATTGCGCGATACGACGTCGAGCGCCGACTGGATTTCCTGCTCCGTGCGCGTGTCCAGCGCCGACGTCGCCTCGTCGAGGATCAGGATCGGTGGGGCTTTCAGGATCGTGCGGGCGATTGCGACGCGCTGCTTCTCGCCGCCGGAGAGTTTCAGGCCGCGCTCGCCGACCATGGCCTGGAAGCCTTCCGGCAGCGTGCGGATGAAGCCGGCGATCTGTGCGGCTTCGGCGGCTGCCTCGACCTCGGCCTCGCTGGCCGAGACCCGGCCGTAGCGGATGTTGTAGGCAATCGTGTCGTTGAAGAGCACCGTATCCTGCGGCACCATGCCGATGACCGAGCGCAGGCTCTTCTGCGTGACCGTGCGCACATCCTGGCCATCGACGGTGATCGCTCCCGCCTGCACATCGTAGAAGCGATAGAGCAGCCGGGAGAGTGTCGACTTGCCAGCGCCCGACGGGCCGACGACTGCGACCGTCTTGCCGGCGGGCACTTCGAAGGTGATGCCCTTGAGGATCGGTCGTGCCGGATCATAGGCGAAATGCACGTCCTTGAAGGCGATGGCGCCCTTGCCAATGGCAAGTTCGGTCGCGCCCGGGCGGTCCACCACTTCGGCGCGAACGTCGAGAAGATCGAACATATGCTCGATATCGGTCAGGCCCTGGCGGATTTCGCGGTAGACGAAGCCGATGAAATTGAGCGGGATCGCGAGCTGGATCAGCATCGCATTGATGAAGACGAAATCGCCGAGCGTCTGTTCGCCGCGCTGAACGGCGAGTGCCGACATGACCATCATCACCGCCGTACCGGCGCCGAAGATCAGTGCCTGGCCGAAATTGAGCCACCCAAGCGAGGTCCAGACCTGGGTGGCCGCCGCCTCATAGCGCTCCATCGACTTGTCGAAGCGACGGGCTTCCATCTCTTCGTTGCCGAAATACTTGACCGTCTCGAAGTTCAGGAGCGAGTCGATCGCCTTTGTGTTGGCGTCGGTGTCACTGTCGTTCATCGAGCGGCGGATGGCGATGCGCCAGTCGCTCGCCTTGACCGTGAACCAGATGTACAGCCAGACGGTGACGGCCGTCACCAGCAGATAGCTGAAGCCGTAACCCCACCAGAAGATCACAGCCGTCAGCAGGAATTCGATCAGGGTCGGCACGCTGTTCAGGATGGTGAAGCGGACGATCGTCTCGATGCCCTTGGTGCCGCGCTCGATGACGCGCGAAAGCCCGCCGGTACGCCGTTCCAGATGGAAGCGCAGCGAAAGCTGGTGCATGTGGACGAAGGTCTTGTAGGCGAGTTGCCTGACCGCGTGCTGGCCGACGCTTGCAAACAGCGCATCGCGAAGCTGGT
Source organism: Ensifer sp. 2TAB8 (assembly GCF_052115125.1). Taxonomy (NCBI): domain Bacteria; kingdom Pseudomonadati; phylum Pseudomonadota; class Alphaproteobacteria; order Hyphomicrobiales; family Rhizobiaceae; genus Ensifer; species Ensifer sp. 2TAB8. Next base: position 189,502 of record NZ_JBFRGB010000009.1, read on the forward strand.
TCAGGCCGGCCTGAAGCAGACGCGCGAGGTTGTAGGCCAGCACCAGCATGACCGCGCCGGTCATGAACGTGGGCAAGAATCCCAGGACGTCGGGCTTGCCGTTCAGCGCGTCCGTCGCCCATTTGAAGGAATAGGGAACGAGGATCAGGACGACCTTGGCGATAATCAGGATGACGGTCGCCCAGATGACCCGGAGCTTGAGATCAGCCCTGTCCGTCGGCCACATGTAAGGCCAGAGATTGGCAATCGTCTGCAACGGATTGCTCGTATCGGCCGAAACGGTTTTCTTCTGGGGTGCCACGTTCTGATCCGCTCTTACGTTTCGCGCTGCCGGCGGCCGCGGCAGCCCCGCGAGCATTGCCACACCGCGTTTTCCCTCTATCCGAAGACAAGCAACGCCGTCATCACCGTTCAATGAAAAGCGGCGCCTCATTGAAGGCGCCGCCCTTGATCGAGAGATAAGCATCCATCGCCGCCGCCGCAATGTCGTTGGCGGGCGATCGACAGCCTATTGCTCGTGTTTCATGTGCTTTCTGTGAATCTCGCGCGATTCATCGTCCGGCAGCGCCTTGTCAGGCACTCCGAAGACCTGTCCCGGGCGAATGCGATCCGGGTCTTCGATCTGATCCTGATTGGCGAGATAGATGGTGGTGTAGCGCAGGCCTGCACCATAGACGCGCCGCGAAATCTGCCACAAGGTGTCGCCGCGACGGATGATCACGGAAGACTTGCTTTCCTTGAGCGGTTCCTGCTGGACCGTCTGCGGCTCTTCCTGCGTGGGGGAAGCCGCTGCGGTCTCCGTGCTCGGTGCCGGCGTCGTTACCGCATCGCTGACCACTGCACTGCCTGCGCCCATGGCCTTCGCCAGTTCGCCCTGTGCCGGAGCATTACCCTTCGGCAGGGCCTGTTCGTCCGACGCCGGCGTCGCGCTGCCGCGTTCGGCCAGAACCGGGCCGACGGACGCGTCGACCTTGGCAAGCGCCGAAGCAACGCTCGGCGCATCCTGCGGCGCGGCCTTCAAGGCTGCCAGCGCGTCGGCTGCCGCCTTCGACGCCCGCGCCGCTGTTGCCGCCAGTACCTGATCGGAATTATCGGCGAGCCGGAAATCGGCCAGCGACTTCAGAGCAATTTCCGTGGCGGAACGCGCAGCGGCGAGTTGCTCGCCTGTCGGCACCTTGCCGTTGGCGTAGAGCCCCTTCAACAGAGCCAGGGCCTTGCCAGCCTCAGCGCGTACGCCATCAAGACCGGCGGTCGCCGAAGGCGTGCTTGACGGTGCCACTGCGGCAACCTGCGAACCGGCGGGACGATCAAAGGGAACGGATGCACGCATGGCAACCTTGCTGCCATCCTCGTTCAGCATGTCGGCTCGGATGATGTGGCTGCCCACGGTCAACTCGATCTCACCATCGACGACGAAATTGCCTTTATCGTCGGCCTTCATTTCGCCGAGCAGCTTGTCATCCGCATAGACCCGCACCAGCGCACGCGGCTTGGCGCTGCCGGCGACGAACATCTTGCTGCCCTCGATCTCGACGGCACTCACCTGCAAGCCGGGAACGCCGACTGCCTTTGCCGGGGCGGAGGATGCATCGCCGGTCGCTAGCGGCGCCTGCGTCGCAGTCGACGCGACCTCAGCCGGTTGCCCGGCTTCCGTCTTGCCGGCCTCCGGTGTCGTCATCAGCCGGCTTGCCTCACCCGGCTTCGATACCATGGCGAGAAGTTGGCCGGACGGATCCTTCGGAACCGAAACGGTCGCAACCTCTTCGGAACTCTTCACTGTGCCGTCCTCGCCGGTGCTGCGCAGCGTCAACTGATAATCGCCAGCCGGCAGAGGCTTGTCGAAGACTGCGGCGAAGTCGCCCGTCGCACCGACATCGGCGGTGCCGACAACGGTGTCACCGCTCAAAATCTCGAGCTTCGAACCCGGCTCCGCATGCCCGGCGATCACGGTCGAACCATCAGGCTCGACGCGCAGCACGTCGAAACCGGGAACGGCCGGATTTTCGGCGGGCGCGTTCGTCGGCGCAGCATTGGCTGTCTGTTCGGCCGCGGTGCCGGCGGCCTCGCCGGACTTCGCGGCTTCGGAAGCCTTGGCATCCTGCGGCTTTGCCGTCGCATCCGTCGACTGCGGGCCACCGGAGGCCGAAGCGGTGTCGTTCGATTGGGTCGCGCCGCCTGCAGCCGGCTCGTCCGCCGGCTTCTTGCCGTCGCCACGCAGGTTCGGTTGCACCACGAATACCATCAACGCTGTCGCTGCCACGAGGACAGTAATGGCCACCCAGCCGGCCTTATTTTTGATCATGCCACTCTCCACACGGAGCGGAGCAACGCTCCGCGCATGCCCTCTCATCGGCCTGCGGTGCGGGCTTGCGCCGGTTATTATAGCGCAACAGCAAGCAACTCGTCCGATTTGTTCAATCAATCCCTGAAATTGCTAGCGATTCGCGATTCGGCGCACAAGCAGCCGAGGGCGCGGCAACCTGCAGAAAGCCCGGTTTCCCCTCATTTTTCTTGACCCATGCTGCGCTGCAATGTTTTTTGGGGGCATGAGCACCCAGAACAGCACGATTCGATCCATCTGCGTCTATTGCGGTTCACAGCCCGGACGCGACAACGCCTACATGGAATCCGGCCGCGCACTTGGCCGTTCGATTGCCGATCACGGCCTTCGCCTCGTCTATGGCGGCGGCACGCGCGGCATCATGGGAGCAGTCGCCAGCGGCGTCCTTTCGAACGGCGGCGAAGTCACCGGGATCATCCCCGAATTCCTGATGGACAAGGAAGCCACCCGTCATTCGCTCGGCCAATTGAACGAGTTGATCGTCACCGCCGACATGCACGAGCGCAAGCATACGATGTTCGAACGCGCCGACGCCTTCGTCGCTCTGCCGGGCGGCATCGGCACGCTGGAAGAGATCGTCGAGATCATGACCTGGGCGCAGCTTGGCCGTCACCGCAAACCGATGGTCTTCGGCAACATCAACAATTTCTGGCGACCGATGCTGGACCTGCTGCAGCACATGCGTGACGAGGGCTTCGTCCATACGGCGCATCTCGTGCAGCCGCTCGTCGTCGATGATGCCGAAGGCATCGTTCCGGCCATCCTGGCGGCAGCCAATGGCGGCAAGGGCCGTGGCGGCGAAGCCGAGATCATCTCCAAGCTTTAAGAAACCTGTTCAGCCAACAAAAAAAGCGCGCCACCCGGCGCGCCTTTTTTGTTTCTATCGCCACCGACCTTATTCGGCAGGGCTTGCCTGCAGGGCGCGGCGCGCCCTGCTTTCGGCCAGCATCGCGCCGGTATAGATCACCAGCGCCGCCCAGATCAGACCGAAGGCGATGAGCTTTGCGGTGCCGAAGGGCTCGTGGAAGACGAAGACGGCGATCACGAAGATCATCGTCGGCGCGATGTACTGCATGATGCCGATGGTCGACAGGCGCAGGAGCTTGGCGCCGTTGGCATAGATCATCAGCGGCACCGCCGTGACGATGCCGCAGGACAGCAGCCACAGGACGTCGGCCATGCCGGTGTCACCGAAATGTCCCTGCCCTGTCGTCTCCAGCCAGATAATGTAACCGATGGCAGGCACGCTCAGCAGCAGGACTTCGAGGAAGAAGCCCTGATTGGGGCCAACCGGCAAGGTTTTGCGGAAGAAGGCGTAGAAACCCCAGGACAGGCAGAGGCCGATCGACACCCACGGCAGACCGCCGGCATCAAAGGCGAGCACGGCGACGGCAGAGGCGGCGAGCGCTATTGCAACCATCTGCGCCGGGTTCGGCCTCTCCTTCAAAAGCACCGCACCGAGGAAGATCGAGAAGAGCGGATTGATGTAGTAGCCGAGCGCGGTTTCGATGGCGCGCCCCGCACCGATTGCCCAGACATAAATGCCCCAGTTGATGGTGATGAGCACGGCGGTCAACGCCGCCATGCACAGCATGCGCGGCGAGCGCAACGCCGTCTTGATGTCATCGGTGCGTCCGAGCCAGAGCAGCACGAGACCCGCGAGCGGCACCGACCACACGATCCGGTGCGCCACCACTTCCGGCGCCGGGATGTGGGCAACCGCCTTCATGAAGAAGGGCAGGAAGCCCCAAAGCAGATAGGCGGTCAGCGCGAAGGCAAAGCCTTTCGCGGAATCGGTATTTTCGGCGGGTGCTTTCGGCTCGGCCATATCATCTTTTCCTGGTGCTTTTTTTCCGGAGAGCCCTGGCGGCAACGGCCGCTCTTCGGTCACACGAGAAGGCACGGCTTACCGGCCGGCACAATTTCCCATAGACGGGTCCTACCCCAATGCCCGGTTATGCACCAATTCATTTCCGTGAAGGGATGGTGAGTTTTGCTCATCATCCCTTCATAGAAACGCCAGGGGTTAGGGATCGCCAAGGTCACTCGGCGGCGATCAGGCCCAGGTGGTCACGGTTCTTCAGCAGCTTGAAGATGATGCTGTCCATCAGCGCCTGGAACGATGCGTCGATGATGTTGTCGGACACGCCCACCGTCCACCAGCGCGCGCCGGTGCCGTCGGTCGATTCGATGAGCACGCGAGTGATCGCCTCGGTGCCGCCATTGAGGATACGGACCTTGTAGTCCGCCAGTTCGAGGTCGGCGATTTCCGACTGGTATTTGCCGAGATCCTTGCGCAGCGCGAGATCGAGGGCGTTGACCGGTCCGTGCCCCTCGGCGACCGACATCATCGTCTCACCGTCGACGACCACCTTCACCACCGCTTCCGATACCGTCTTCAGCTGGCCGTTGGCGTCGAAACGCCGTTCGACCATGACGCGGAAGCTTTCGACGTGGAAGAAATCCGGCACCGTGCCGAGGATGCGGCTCGCGAGCAGCGCGAAGCTCGCATCCGCCCCCTCATAGGCATACCCGGTCGCTTCGCGTTCCTTGACGATCGCGATCAGCTTGTCGAGCTTCGGGTCGTCTTTGCTGACAACGATACCACGGCGCTTCAGCGCGTTGATGAAATTGGCCTTGCCGCCCTGGTCGGAGACCATGACCTTGCGCAGGTTGCCGATGCTTTCCGGCGCGACATGCTCATAGGTGCGCGGATCCTTGAGCAGGGCCGAAGCGTGAATGCCGGCCTTGGTGGCGAAGGCGGATGCGCCGACGTAAGGGGCCTGCTGGTCGGGCGAGCGGTTCAACAGTTCGTCGAAGGAGTGGGCAAGCTTCGTCAATTCCTGCAGGCGATCGGCGTCGATCGCGGTTTCGAAGCGGCTGGAGTAGGTTTCCTTCAACGCGAGCGTCGGGATCAGTGTGACAAGATTGGCGTTGCCGCAGCGCTCGCCGATGCCATTAAGTGTTCCCTGGATCTGACGCACGCCGGCTTCGACGGCCGCCAGCGAATTGGCGACGGCCTGGCCTGTGTCGTTGTGGGCATGGATGCCGAGATTGGCGCCGGGCACGCCGGCGGCAATCACAGCGGCAACGATTTCCCGCACCTCCGGTGGCTGCGTGCCGCCATTGGTGTCGCAGAGCACCACCCAGCGTGCGCCGGCATCGAAGGCGGCCCTCGCACAGGCGAGCGCATAGGCCGGGTTGGCCTTGTAGCCGTCGAAGAAATGTTCGCAATCGACCATTGCCTCGCGGCCGGAGGCGACAACGGCCTCGACCGAGGCGCTGATGTTGTCGAGATTTTCCTCGTTCGTGCAGCCGAGTGCCACCTCGACATGATAGTCCCAGCTCTTGGCGACCAGACAGATGGCGTCGCTTTTGGCCGCAAGCAATGCCGCGAGTCCGGGATCGTTGGATGCCGAAACGCCGGCGCGCTTGGTCATGCCGAAGGCGACGAAGGACGCCTTCTGCGTGCGCTTGCGCGTGAAGAACTCGGTGTCGGTCGGGTTTGCGCCGGGATAGCCGCCCTCGATGTAGTCCATGCCAAACGCATCGAGCAGGCTCGCAATCGCAATCTTGTCCTCGACCGAAAAGTCGATGCCGGGCGTCTGCTGCCCGTCCCGTAGCGTCGTGTCGAAGAGATAGATGCGTTCGCTGGTCATGGCTAATCGTCCAAAATGCTCTGTTCTTGCTCGTCTTACTCGGTCTTGCCTGCGAATTGATCCGTGGCACGGATCAGTCGGTCGAGAATGCCCGGTTCGGAATAGGCGTGCCCCGCCCCTTCGACCAGATGGAGGTCGGATCCGGGCCAGGCCTTGTGCAATTGCCAGGCGTACTTCGCCGGGCACGGCATGTCGTAGCGTCCCTGGATGATGACACCTGGGATGCCGTGAAGCCGGTGAGCATCTCGCAGCAACTGGCCATCGTCCATCCAGCCGGCATTGACGAAGAAGTGGTTCTCGATGCGCGCAAAGGCATCGGCATATTCATCGTCGGCGAAAGGTGCGCTCGTCGCAAGTTCCGGCAGAAGCGTGATCGTTTCGCCTTCCCAGATGCTCCAGGCCTTCGCGGCGGCAAGGCGCGTCGCCTTGTCGTCGCTCATCAGGCGGCGGTGATAGGCGTGCATCATCTCGTGCCGTTCTTCTTCCGGAATGGGGGCGATGAACCGCTCCCACTTGTCCGGGAACATTTCCGAGACGCCGAACTGATAGTACCAATCGAGCTCGGCCTTCGTCAGCGTGTAGATGCCGCGCAGCACGAGCTCCGAAACCCGGCTCGGGTGCTTCTCCGCATAGGCAAGCGCCAGCGTCGATCCCCAGGAACCGCCGAAGACCAGCCACTTGTCGACCCCAGCCTGCTCACGGAGCCGCTCGATATCGGCGACGAGATGCCATGTGGTGTTGGCTTCGATCTTCGCATGCGGTGTCGACTTGCCGCAGCCGCGCTGGTCGAAGAGCGTCACGTCATAGAGCGCCGGATCGAACAGGCGGCGATGATTTGCGGAAATCGTGCCCCCCGGTCCGCCATGCAGAAAAACGGCTGGCTTGGCGCCTGGCGTGCCGACCTTTTCCCAATAGATCACGTGGCCGTCGCCGACGTCGAGGTGGCCCGACGCATAGGGTTCGATTTCCGGATAAAGCGTACGCAAAACAGTCGTCATTTTCAGTCTTTCGTGAGCGGCCAGTGCACAGTGTCGTAATCGGGATGCTGGCGGTTGGTTTCGAGAACGATCAGATGGCGGGTCGCCGAAACCTCGGTGCCATCATCCGTCTCCCTTGGCGGCAGGCCCGCGAGCCGCGAGAACCATATGACGCGGGATTCGACGCCGGATTGGTAAACGGGCTGTACGTCATCAGGGTCGTCGAGCGAGCCGAGCGCGATGTTGATGAAGTTCTCGTCGGGCATATCGTAGAACAGCGGCGTGCCGCAATCGCTGCAGAAGCCGCGGCGGACCAGATGCGACGAGCGGAACCACGACGGCTGGCCGCGGGTGATGTCGAAACTGTCACGCGCGACGTTCGCTAGCGGCATGAAGTAGTTTCCGGCCGCCTTCTGGCACATCCGGCAATGACAGATATGCGGGTCCTCAAGCGTGCCCTCGGCACGATAGCGGACTGCCCCACACTGGCATCCACCGGTATAGATGCGGGCGATGGTCACCGGAATGCTCCCGAAGGATGCCATTGCTCGGTTTCATGATCCGGATGCTGGAAGGAGATGATGCTCTCCTGCCGCGCGTAGAAATCCGGATCCTCCAGCACCGGCTGCTCGAAGATCGTCTCGACCCAGGGCAGACGCGCGGCGTAATTGACCTGAATCTTGGGCGCGAGATCGGTGCGATCGTCAAAGGTGCCGATGGCGATCTCAAGGCCGCCGGGGTGCCGATAGGTCATCGGCGTGCCGCATTTCGGGCAGAAGCCGCGGTCGATGTTGACCGAGGACTGGAAGTAGCTCGGTTCATCCCGCACCCATTCGACCCCGTCCTTCGGCGCCGTCACCAACGCGGAGAAGAACGAGCCGAATTGCTTCTGGCACATGCGGCAGTGGCAGATCGAAGGGCGGCCGAGCTGCCCGCGGATGCGGAAACGGACCGCGCCGCACTGGCATCCGCCTGTTCGAACATTTTCGCTCATCGTCTTTCCTCCGGGGGCCAGGTTTCGGTGTCGTGGTCGGGATGCTGGTAGGAAACGAGATTGGTCAGGAACTCGATCGCGTCCGGATCTTCCAGCGTATGAACGCCAGGCAGATCGGCGACGTGATCCACATAGGGCAACTTACCCTCGACGCCCCATTGGATGGTCGGCACGATGCCTTGCGGCTCGTCGAAGGCAGCGATCGCCAGCGCCATGCCATCCGGTGCCTCGTAGGTCAGCGGCGTGCCGCAATCGGCGCAGAAGCCGCGTCGCGCAGCGTTTGACGACTGGAAGCGCTTGGGCTCCGCGCGGGTCCATGTCACATGCGCGCCGCGAACCGAAACCAAGGGCATGTAGAAGTTGCCACTTGCCTTCTGGCACATGCGGCAATGACAGACAGATGCGTCACCGAGCTTGCCCTCGACGCGGAAACGGACCGCGCCGCATTGGCAGCCGCCGGCATAATAAGGCCTGTTGTCGAGACTCATCGCAACTCCTCCTTAGCCGGGCGCGTAGCAGACGGCTTCGATGTTGTTGCCGTCGGGATCGATTACGAAGGCCCCGTAATAGTCGGGGTGGTAGTGCGGCCTCAATCCCGGCTTGCCATTGTCGCGCCCGCCGGCGGCCATCGCCGCTTCATAGAAGGCATCGACCTCGGCGCGGTTGCGCGCTGAAAACGCGTAGTGCCGGCCGGTGCCTGTCGCCGACACCTCGTGCAACCAGAAGACCGGCCGTTCGCGACCATATCCGGCGACCTTTACGCCGCCGGTATGTTCTACCGGCACCATCGTCAGCAGCGAGCCGCCGAGCGGCGCAAATGCCCGGTCGTAGAACGACCGCGCCCGGTCGAAATCCGCGACCGGAATGCCCGTATGGTCGATCATCGCACGAACTCCTCTTTCATGCATGCGCTCCGCGTTACCGCTGCTCCGGATGGCTCCGTCCGATCCCGATCAAAGGGATCGGACAAAACGCGCCGCCGGGCTCGCGACTACCGTTTGATGTCCCAGGTCGTCACACGTTCGCCCGTTGCCGGGTCCTTGCCATCCTTGAGCTGGACGCCCTGGGCGAGAAGATAGTCGCGGATCTTGTCGGCCTCGGCGAAATTCTTCGCCTTCAGCAGTTCCAGGCGGGCACGGACGCGGCTGTCGATGTCGTGCACCACGGCTTCGTCGAGTTCGACCGCTTCGGGCACCACGCCGATCAGGGCAGCGCTGGCGGCAAAAGTGCCGAGCAGCTTCGGATCGGCTGCCGCCTTCTGGGCCAGAGCATGGAGGGCCTGAATGGCCGCAACGGTGTTGAGATCGTCCGCAAGCGCGGCGACCACAGCCGGATCGGCCTCACCCTTCGCGTCGCCCGGCACCGGCCACTTGGAAAGCAGGTGTTCCGCTTCCTCCAGCCGCTTGACCGAGAAATCGATCGGCTCGCGATAATGCGTCATCAGCATGGCGAGCCTCAGCACATCGCCCGGCCACTGGCGGCCAGCGAACTTCTCGGTGTGCAGCAATTCGTAAATGGTGACGAAGTTGCCTTCCGACTTAGACATCTTGCGGCCTTCGACCTGCAGGAAGCCGTTGTGCATCCAGACATTCGCCATCACCTGCGTACCGTGGGCGCAGCGCGACTGGGCGATCTCGTTCTCATGGTGCGGGAAGATGAGGTCGAGCCCGCCGCCATGAATATCGAAGACCTCGCCGAGGTAGCGGCTGCTCATGGCCGAGCATTCGATGTGCCAGCCGGGACGGCCCCTGCCCCACGGGCTATCCCAGCCCGGCTCGTTTTCGGCCGAAAGCTTCCACAGCACGAAATCGCCAGGGCTCTTCTTGTGCACTTCCACGGCGACACGGGCACCGGCCTGCTGTTCATCGAGGTTGCGCTTCGAAAGCTGGCCGTAGTCGGCCATCGACTTGGTGTCGAACAACACCTCTCCGCTCGCCTGATAGGCGTGCCCCTTGGCAAGCAGTTTTTCGATGATCTCGATCATCTGCGCGATGTTGTCGGTCGCCCGCGGCTGCACGTCGGGATCGAGGCAGCCGAGCGACTTGGCATCCGCCAGAAACTGCGTTTCGGTCTTCTCCGTCACCCGCCGGATCGCTTCATTGAGCGGCAGGGTCGGATAATCGCGAAGCGCCCGCGCGTTGATCTTGTCGTCGACGTCAGTGATGTTGCGGGCATAGGTAACGCGTTGCGCGCCATAGACATGGCGCAAAAGCCGGAACAGCACGTCGAAGACGATCACGGGCCGGGCATTGCCGATATGGGCATAGTCATAGACCGTCGGGCCGCAGACATACATGCGGACATTGTCGGGGTCGATCGGCCGGAACTCGACCTTCTCCCGCGTCAGCGTGTTGTACAGCTTCAGTGTCGGCGCTCCGCCCATTCCCATTCTCCAATACGCATACAACCGTCGAAAAACACGGCGCCCGGGAGGCCCGCGCGTTTGTCATCTTGGATTTCGGGAGACGAAAACGGCCAGGCCAGCGGGACGCTAGCGAATAATCTTCCGGCAGATAATGCAGATAACCGTTTTCATGCGCCCACTTATCGCGCGTCACCGAATTTCGGTCAAGAGGTCAGGCGCATGCAAGCACAGTCGGTTAGCGAAACAGAATCGGCGGCCATGGATTTGTCATGATTAGGCTTATCTGGGAGCGCCACGCGGAAAACAGATTCGCGGTGTAGGTGGTTCTGCATCACGAATCCTGTCTCCGGAGAACAGGGAGGAGCATCGTTTTCGCGCCAAAAGACGAAAACGGAATGTATCCGGTTCAGGAAAGCATCAAGGAGTGAGTGCAAGTGAAAGCCGCAAAGACCAAAGAAATCGCCAAGCCTACCAATCTCGTCGAACAGTACCGTCCGCTCGGCCTGAAGGCCGTGCTCGCCGCTGCGCTGCAAGCAAAGGGAAAGCCCGCGACCAAAATGACCAAGCGGCCTGCCTTGACCCCTGGGTCGTTCCTTCAGAACAGCGACATCTGACCGCTATCGGGCCCATCGGGTTTGCTTGTACCCTTGGGCTGGGCATCCGCCACAATCCTCGGTGCCACCGCATCCTGGATGTCCGGGCCGGTGTTGGCGACCTTGTTGACCTTGTCGGAAACAGGGATCGTCTCGAAATAGTCCTCCGCTACGGGGGCGAAGAGATCCGCTACTTCACGCGGCTCCTGCGTCTTGCAATCCAGCCAGCGGGTAAAGTCCTCTGGCTGGATGACGACGGGCATGCGGTCGTGGATCTGCCGGATCGACGCGTTGGCGGCCGTCGTGAGGATCGCTGCCGTATCGACCTCGGAACCGTCGGCTGACGACCAGGTTTCCATCAGACCTGCGAACGCGACGATGCCGCCCTTGCGCGGCCGCACCCAATAGGCCTGTGATGGCTCGCGACTGCCCTTCGGCGGTCTGTGCCATTCATAAAAGCCGGAGGCCGGCACCAGCACGCGGCGATGCCGCATGGCGGCGCGAAACGACGCCTTCTCGATCGCCGATTCGGCACGGGCATTGATCAGCAGCGGAAAATCGCGCGGGTCCTTGACCCAGCCGGGCATGAACCCCCACCGCACGAGCACGGCCTTGCGCTCCGGCAGGTTGCTGCCGGGCGCCGCCCGGTCGCCCGCTACGACGACCATGATCGGCTGCGTCGGTGCGATGTTGAAGCGCGCCGGAAAGTCTTCGCTTTCCAGCAGGCCGAACAACTCTATCAATTCTTCCGGCGTAGCCGTCAGCGCAAAACGTCCGCACATGACACGGATGTGGCACTTCACGTAGGATGGGTCAACGCTACTGAGGCAATTTGATTCCCCTATGTCGACCAAGCCTGAACTCGCCTCCTCCGTCATTCTCGAACGCGACGGCCGCTACCTGCTCGTAAGGCGGGCCAACCCGCCTTCGGCCGACATGTATGCCTTTCCCGGTGGACGGGCGGAGCCTGGAGAGACCCCGGCCGAAACTGCGCTAAGGGAGCTTTCGGAAGAAACGGGCATCGCAGCCCGCAATCCCGTGCTGTTCGAAACCTACGACCTGCCCGGCAAGGAATCGGAAGGACGCCACTTCCTGCTTTCTGTCTTCAGGGCCGAGGCGAGTGCCGACGCGGTTGCGGTCGCAAGCGACGACGCCGCCGGCCTTGGATGGTTTACGCCGGCCGAAATCTTTGCGCTGCCGATCCCCGACAGCGTGCGCGAATGCGTGGAAAGACTCACCAACGTCACAACAGAATGTGGCCCCGGCCTTGAAACCGCCGTCAATTCCGGTTTGGTGAAACCATGATCACTGCCCCGATCTTCGCGCGGCTCGCCTTGGCCGGCTTGGCGCTGACAGTCGCTACTGGCGCGGCGGCGCAAAAAACGCCAACGAAAGAACCGGCGACGACCGAGGCTGCAGCCCCTGCCCCTGCGGTCGTCGAGGAGAAACCCACGCCTTACGACCAGAGGTTGATTAGACTCTCCGAAATCCTGGGCTCTGTGCATTACCTCCGGAACCTTTGCGTCAAGGAACCTGAGGATATCTGGCGCCGTTCGATGCAGGAATTGATCGACAAAGAGACGGCAGACGAGGTCAAACGCCGCGAGCGCATGACCGCCGCTTTCAACCGTGGGTATCGCACATTTGCATCTGTTTACACGACCTGCACCGGACCGGCGATCGTCGCGGAGCAGAGATATCGTGCCGAAGGCGCAACACTTGCGTCAGAAATCGTCGCCCGCTTTGGAAATTAGCAATAAATTAACCTCTTTTCTCACGACCCCGTGTCGTTTCGGGAAAAGGCTGCTAAGTTCGTTAAGAGAGTGGTAAGAAGTGGCGAGTCCGTCACGGTCGTTCAGTTGGAATTCAGCCGGACGGCCATAGAATGAACCGCTTGCACAATGGAAGTCGCATGGAACGAATGATGGAACCAAGCCTGACCGACATCGATGACATGATCGTCCACGAGAAAATGCAGGCTGCGCTGGAACACCAGAGCGAAGCCTGGGCGGACGGCATGGCTGATGGCATCGAGCCGGAAATCATCGCCGATGCGGCCATCGCCCTCGCCATGCGGGAGACCGTTCGGCTTCACGGCGAAGACGGTGCCGAAGCAATGCTCAACTCGCTTCGCGAGCGCGTGCTTGCCGGCGAATTCTCGCCCCAGCGCAAGCTTCAGTAATATCAGGACTGCCCGATGAGTCGGAATTTTGCAAACCGGACCCTTCCGGTTCGCCTCGTTACGCTGCTTTTGGCCGGTGTCGCCTTCAGCACCCCAGCAACGTTCTCCCCCGCTTTTGCACTTAGTGAACTGCAGGGAGAGCAGCAGCCTGCTCCTGCTCAACAGCCGGCAGCCGAAGGGCAGAAGGCGACGACGCCCGTGGCCGAGCCTGTCGCGGAGGAATCGGACGAGGAAGAAAAGCTTCCGCTCGAAATCCCGATGCCCGATCCGCTGATCAACAAGTCAGCGACGGCCATCAAGGACGATACCCCTGCGGCCGAAGAGCCGGAGACGACCGGGCCCGTCGAGGTACTGACCGACGTTTCCAAGATACCGGCCCCGGTTGCCCGGATGCGTGAGCTCATCATCGAAGCCGCCGCTTCCGGCGATATCGAACGCCTGCGCTCGCTGCTCGGCAAGGGGCCGACACAAACTCAGGTCACAGGCGTCACCGGTGACGAGGACCCCGTTGCAATCCTGAAGGGACTTTCGGGAGACCAGGAAGGCGTCGAGATCCTCGCGATCCTGCTCGACGTGCTTTCGACCGGCTTCGTGCTGGTGGATAAGGGCACGCCGCAGGAAGCCTATGTCTGGCCATACTTCGCCGAAAAGAAGCTTTCCACACTGACGGCGCCGGAAAAGGTCGACCTGTTCCGCCTGGTTACGGCCGGCGACTTTGCCGATATGGAAGAATTCGGCAGCTACAACTTCTACCGCGTCGGCATCATGCCGGACGGAAAGTGGAGATTCTTCATCGCCGGCGACTGAGCGCCGGCGACCGAGCTTGCCGATCCTCTCCGAACATCCTACCTCTTCGCCATGAGATCACGATGGTACCAGGTCGAGTCGACCGGGATCGCCGGCGTGATCGGTGATTGTTGTTAGGCATTTCCAACCGCAAAACCGCTAGGCACTTTGTGCTGGAAATGCTCCAGGTTAGAGCGGGGGCTTCTACCCCGCGGAGCAGGATTCGAACGATGCCCAGGGTTCGCCTCGACGACCGCGCGATTGTCGCCGTCTCCGGCAAGGATGCGGAAGATCTTCTCCAGGGATTGATCACCACCGACCTCGACGCGCTGGCGCCCGACGAAGCGCGTCCGGGCGCGCTTTTGACGCCGCAGGGCAAGATCCTGTTCGACTTCATCATTTCCCGTGACGGCGACGGCCTCCGGCTTGAGACGGCGCGCGACCAGGCGGAAGCGCTGCTGAAGCGGTTGACGATGTACAAGCTACGCTCGGCGGTCGATCTTTCGATCGATGCGTCCGCCGTCACCGTGATATTCGACGAAGCTGCGCCTGAGGGTGCCTACCGGGATCACCGCTTCGAGAAGGCCGGCATCGCACTCTTCCGCGCCTACGGTGATGGTGCCGGCGACGCGGCTGGCACCGAAGACCTGGAGCGGCTTCGCATCGCAGCGGGCGTAGCGAATGCCGGCCCCGACTATGCGGCGCAAGATGCTTTTCCGCATGATGTTCTGCTGGACAAGAACGGTGGCCTTTCGTTCAAGAAGGGCTGCTACGTCGGGCAGGAAGTAGTGTCGCGCATGCAGCACCGCAGCACGCCGCGCCGCCGGATCGTGATCGTTTCTGCCGAAACCGCCCTTCCCCCGACGGGAACGACGATCACGGCGAACGACAAGGCCATCGGCACGCTGGGCACGGTTCAAGGTAAGTCGGCGCTCGCGATCGTGCGCATCGACAAGGCCGGCGAAGCCATGGCGAACGGCGTTCCGTTGCTTGCCGGTGACGTGGCGGTGTCCATGGTCCTGCCCGCATGGACCGGGCTCACCTTTCCGACCAGCGCCGACGAGGCAAGCGCGTGACGACGACCCGCGCCTGGCAACGCATGCTCTCCGGCCGTCGGCTGGATCTTCTCGACCCGTCGCCGCTCGATGTCGAAATCGGCGACATTGCGCATGGGCTTGCGCGTGTTGCACGCTGGAACGGTCAGACCGCCGGCGATCACGCCTTCTCGGTGGCGCAGCACAGCCTGATGGTCGAGAACATCTTTCGCCGCAGCAACAAATGCAGCACCGACGACTGCCTGCTCGCCCTGTTGCATGACGCGCCGGAATATGTAATCGGCGACATGATCTCGCCGTTCAAGGCGGTGGTCGGCGGCGGCTACAAGGCGGTGGAAAAGCGGCTGGAAAGCGCCATCCATCTTCGTTTCGGCCTGCCGGCGCAATGCTCCAAGGAATTGAAGGATCGCATCAAGAAGGCCGATCACGTCGCCGCCTATTTCGAAGCGACGGTGCTTGCCGGATTCTCGGTCGAGGAGGCACGCAAGTTCTTCGGCCAGCCGCGCGGCATCACCCGTGAAATGCTACTGATCGATCCGGTACCGGCGGTCGAGGCGCAACGGCTGTTTACCGATCGATTCCTCGCGCTGGAAGCCGAGCGACTGCCAGCGCGCGCGGAAATCTGACATGCCGGAAATCGTCGTATCGCCGCTCGCCCGCATTGCCGAAATGGCCGTCCGCCACCGCTGCACCGAGATGATCAGCCTCGTCGCCAAGGGCCAGGACTTTCACCGTCCCGGGGTCATCACCAAGGCGCGACACCTGACGCTTGGGATGAATGACATCACCTTTGCCGGCACCGGCGACCTGATCGCACCGCAGGAAGACCATGTCCGGCAGATCGTCGCCTTCGCGCGCGAATGGGACCGCGCACGGCCGCTGCTCGTCCATTGCTGGATGGGCGTTTCGCGTTCGCCGGCAGCAGCGTTGATCGCGGCCCTTGCGGCAGAACCCGATCAGGACGACGCAGAGCTGGTGCAGCGCCTGCGGCGCGCCTCGCCTTTTGCTACCCCGAACACCCGGCTGGTCGAAATCGGCGATGCCGTCCTTCAGCGCGAAGGGCGGCTCATTGCGGCCGTGCGCGCGATCGGTCGCGGAGCGGATGCCGACGGCAACGCACCCTTCGTCCTGCCGCTCCTCGCCGAGGGAGCAGCCGTTGCCGACTGAGACGCAGCAACCGACGACCGTCGAAATCGGTCTCAATGCGGCGATCGTCGCCGTTGTCCAGCGCAGTCCTCGCATCCTTGCCGTCAGCGAAACCGATGGCGATACACGTGACAGCCTGCCGTTCGGCCCCTTCGATCCGGCGCGCCACCGGACGTTCGAGACGAGCCTGCGCGATCGCGTCGAAAAGCGCACGGCACTGAAGCTCGGCTATATCGAGCAGCTCTACACCTTCGGCGATCGCGGCCGCCAGCGGCTTCCGGGCGAAGAAGGCAAGCACATGGTCTCGGTGGGCTATCTGGCGCTGACAAGGACGGATGCCGAAAACACCGAAAGGCTCGCCGAAGCCGGCGCGCACTGGCGCGACTGGTACGGCTTCCTTCCCTGGGAAGATTGGCGGCAGGGTCGCCCGCCGATGCTCGATCAAGCAATCCTGCCGGGGCTTGCCCGCTGGGAAACCGGCGCCACCGGCGATGAGCGAGCGGCACCGATCGCGCAACGTCGCGCCCGCATCCGCCTCGCCTTCGGCCTCGACGATTTTCCCTGGGACGAAGAGCGGGTGCTTGAGCGTTACGAACTGCTCTATGAGGCCGGGCTCGTGCCGGAGGCCGTGCTTGATGGCCACGGCAATGGCCACGATGTCTTGACCGTCGGACAGGCGATGCGCCATGACCACCGCCGGATCGTGGCCACCGCAATTGCGCGGCTGCGTGGCAAGATCAAGTATCGACCTGTTGTCTTCGAGCTGATGCCGCCGGAATTCACGCTGACGGATCTGCAGGCGACCGTCGAGGCGATCTCCGGGCGCCACCTGCACAAGCAGAATTTTCGCCGCCTCGTCGAAGGCGCAGAACTGGTTGAACCAACGGGCATGACGCTTTCGTCTACCGGCGGCCGCCCGGCAGCCCTCTTCCGCTTCCGTCGCCAGATTCTGGACGAGCGCCCTGCCCCTGGTCTCAAGGTTGGCGGGAGATAGGGTCATCACCAAGCCCTGACAGCAGGTCGGCGGCTAAAAACGTCCGGAGGTGCGCCCTACATTGCCGGATCGTGATATGTTTGATGCAGCGGGCGGAGACCACCCGTATGCCCACGCCAGAATGGCGTGACGTTCAAGATCGAGGTAAGCCCATGCTGCTCGCACTGACCCTCCTGACGTCGCTGCTCGGCAGCCCGCAATCGGGGATCGACGAGAAGCCGAAGATGCCCGACTACTTCAAGAACCAGCTCGGCGGCTCGCAGCCGCAGACTACCATTTGCAATCTCAATGGCCAGGATTCGAACGGGCAGTTCAAAACCTGCCGCTATGATTGCGGCACGCAGATCACCGTCGGCGAGCGCTTCGCCTGCCCGTTCATCATGCAGCGATGAGCTGCCGGGTAAGATTACCGCTCAATCACCACATCGAGGCCAATGTCCAGAGTCGGCGCGGCCATGGTGATCTTTGAGGTCGAGATGTAGTCGACGCCGCTCTCGGCGATCGCCCGCACCGTATCGATCTTGACGTTACCCGAGGCCTCGAGCCGGGTGCGGCGAGGATCGAGCGCGTAGGCATCGGCAGAAAGCTGCCAATGAACCCGATTGACCGCAACGGCTTCGCGAAGAAGATCCGGGCCCATATTGTCGAGCAGGATCACATCAGGGGCCGCGGTCAGCGCCTCGCGCATCTGATCGAGACCGTCGACCTCGATCTCGATCTTGACGAGATGGCCGCAATAGGCCCGGGCCGCGTGGATCGCGCTCGCGACACCACCTGACACGGCGATGTGGTTGTCCTTGATCAGCACTGCATCATCGAGCCCGTAGCGGTGGTTGGAGCCGCCGCCGAGGCGAACGGCATATTTTTCGAGCGCTCGCAGGCCCGGGATGGTCTTGCGCGTGCAGCAGACTTTCGCGCGCGTATGGGCGATCTCGTCGGCGAACTTCGCCGTGTAAGTGGCGATGCCCGAGAGATGCATGAGGAAGTTCAAGCCGACGCGCTCGGCCGACAGCACCCCACGAGCGCGACCGGAAATGCGAGCGATCGCCGCGCCCGGCGCCACACGATCCCCATCCGCTACCAGTGCTTCGAAATGGATCGACGGATCGACCAGGCGAAAAGCCGCCCGGGCCAGGTCCAGCCCGGCAACGACGCCGGGGTCGCGCGCATTCATGCCGGCCGTTGCCGTCAGTTCCGGCCCGATCGTCGAGAGCGTCGTGATGTCGCCGGCGCGGCCAAGGTCCTCGATGAGCGCGGCGCGCACCTGGTCCTCGATCATCAGTGCCGGCAATTCGGGGCGGAGGGCTACAGTCATGGTATCACTCATTTCAAAGGTTCAATTCGAAACGGCCGTCGCAGACCGCTCTTACGCCGCTTCCGTTTCTGCCAGCTCCTGTGCCAGACGGTTGGCGTCGGCGAGCGTCAGATAGGTGCGGCGACGCCATTCCGGGCGTTCCTGCGGGCAATCGGCGCGGAAGTGACCGCCACGGCTTTCCGTGCGGCGTAGCGCACCAACGGTTATCAGCTTGGCGGTCGTGATGATGTTGGTGAAACGCATGCGGCCATTTTCGCGCTCGAGCACCGCGATTTCGCGGATCGCCTTCAGCAGGCTCTCGCGGGTTCGGATTACACCGACGCACTCGCTCATCACCTGACGCAGGATCTTGAGTTGCGGGCTGTCCTCGACCGTCACCGGGTCGTCGTTCTCGCCGGCGTTGTCGCCCCATGCGGTGAGCTGCGGCGTCGGCAGCGTGCCCTTGATGTTTTCGGCAATGCGGGCGGCAAAGACGACCGCTTCGAGCAACGAGTTGGAGGCAAGCCGGTTGGCGCCGTGCACGCCGGTCGAGGTCACTTCGCCGGCCGCCCAGAGGCCATCGATCGAGGTGCGGCCTTCGGCATCGGTGAGCACCCCACCCATGTGATAGTGAACCGCCGGCACTACCGGAATCGGCTGGGTCACCGGATCGATGCCGGCCGCCATGCAGGAGGCATAGACCGTCGGGAACATTTCGGGAAAATGCTTGCCCACCGCCTGGGTGCAATCGAGGAAGGCGCCGCGACCCGCCTGGACTTCGGCGAAAACCCCGCGCGAAACGATGTCGCGCGGCGCGAGCTCGCCGTCCGGGTGGATGTCGAGCATGAAGCGATGACCGGCAGAATTCAGCAGATGGGCGCCGTCACCGCGCAACGCCTCGGTCGCGAGCGGCGCCGGGTCCTTGCCGATGTTGATCGCGGTCGGGTGGAACTGTACGAATTCCGGATCGGCGATGATGGCGCCGGCGCGCGCCGCCATGCCGACCCCCTGCCCGCAGGCTTCCCACGGATTGGTGGTGACCGCATAGAGATGGCCGACACCACCGGAGCAGAGCACCACGGCGCGCGCCGGAAACGACACGCGCTTCTTCGATTGGCCGGCATCCGGACGTGCGATGACGCCGGAGATGAACCGGCCTTCGCGTACGAGTTCCTCGACCACATAACCCTCGATCACACGGATCGACGGCGTCCGCCGGACGGCCGCAATCAGGGCCTCCATGATCGCCTTGCCGGCCATGTCGCCCTTGACGCGGACGATGCGGCGCTCGGAATGCGCGGCTTCGCGCGAGAGCAGCAGCTTGCCTTCGAGATCGCGATCGAAGGGCACGCCGTATTCGAGCAGATCGTGAATACGCGCCGGGCCTTCGGCCACCATCATGCGCGTCATCTTCTCGTCGACTATGCCGGCACCAGCAGCGAGCGTGTCGGCGACATGTTTTTCGAAGGTGTCGCCGGGGCTCATGGCGGCGGCGATGCCCCCTTGCGCCCAGGCCGAGGAGGCGCCATGGCCAATTGGCGCGGCGGCAAGGATCGTTACCGGCCTCGGGCTTAGCTTCAGCGCGCAGAAGAGGCCGGCCAGGCCGCCACCGACTATGACGATGTCGTCAATCCCGTTGAAGGATTGCGGGCGAAAATGGTCGGTCAGCATGTTTCATTCTCCTCCAATGCGCATGCCTGCATCCGGTATAACCCGGCTGAAATTGTTACTGCTTGAGGTTCACCATGCGTTCGACCGCGAGGCGGGCGCGATCGGCGATGTCAGGATCAACGAGAACCTCCTCCGTCATGGTCAGCAGGCTGTCGAGGATCTTCGGCAGCGTGATGCGCTTCATGTGCGGACAGAGGTTACAGGGCTTGACGAACTCGACGCCTTCGATCTCCGCCTGGATGTTCGAGGCCATCGAGCATTCGGTGACGAGCAGCACCTTCGACGGGCGATTGTCCTTGACGTAGTTGATCATGCCCGATGTCGAGCCGGCAAAGTCGCAGACGGCGATCACATCCGGATGGCATTCCGGATGACCGATGATCTCGATGCCGGGGTTTGCTTCCTTGTAGGCGAGCAGTTCGGCAGCTGTGAAGCGCTCATGCACCTCGCAGTGGCCCTTCCAGGTCAGGATCTTCTTGTTGGTCTGACGCGCCACGTTCATCGCCAGGTATTCGTCAGGGATGCAGAGCACCGTGTCGGATTCCAGGCTCTCGACGACATCGAGCACGTTCGACGAGGTGCAGCAGATGTCGGTCTCGGCCTTCACGTCGGCAGACGTGTTGACATAGGTGACGACGGGAACGCCGGGGTAGCGCTGCTTCAACAGGCGGACATCGGCGCCGGTGATCGATTCCGACAGCGAGCAACCTGCCTTGGCGTCGGGGATGAGCACGGTCTTTTCCGGGCTCAGCAGCTTCGACGTTTCGGCCATGAAGTGCACGCCGCACTGGATGATGATTTCCGCATCGACCTTGGCTGCGTCGCGCGCGAGCTGCAGCGAATCGCCGACGATATCGGCGACACAGTGGAAGATATCAGGTGTCTGGTAGTTATGTGCGAGGATGACGGCGTTGCGCTCTTTCTTCAGACGGTTGATCGCGTGCACATAGGGCGCATAGACCGGCCACTCGATCGCCGGGATGAAATCCTTGACCTTCTCGTAGAGATGCTCGGTTTCGCGCGCGACCGCCGGCGTAAAGGCAAGCTCGGGTCTTTCGATGATGCCGAAGCGCTCTGCAGCGCTGACAAAAACCGGTTTCGCCACGGCCGCGGTGCGGGGATCTAGGCGCGTCATCGACATCTCCTCTCCGCCCCTCTTCCTGGGCGGGCTTTCAATTATGCTCAATATGAGCATAATTGAACCAAAACAAAAGCGGCAAAGCCGCATGGGTTGATTTAGAAAGTTTTGTGACAGAATTCAAGAATAGAAGCGCCGCTTTTCGCGGCGCTTCTGATTTTGGTTCGCGATCAGGCCATGGCGGGGCGTGTCACGCCCTTCTCCTCGATCGGCCAATGGACGATTGCCGCGAAGATGCCGAGTGCCACGCCGAGCCACCACACCGGATCGTAGGAACCGAAGTGGTCGTAGAGGTAGCCACCCATCCACACGCCCAGGAACGAGCCGACCTGGTGCGAGAGGAAAACGATGCCGCCGAGCAGACCGAGGTGCCGCGTGCCGAACATGATCGCGACCAGCGCATTGGTTGGCGGCACCGTCGAAAGCCAGAGCAGGCCCATGACGATCGCGAAGACGATGACCGAGGTCGGCGTCTGCGGCAAAAGCAGGAAGGCCGTGACCGCTACCGAGCGCGCGATGTAAATCAGCGCCAGGAAATAGGGCTTCGAATAGCGCTGGGCGATGAAACCCGCTGACAGAGAACCGATAATGTTGAAGAAGCCGATGAGTGCCAGCGCGATCACCGCATAGCGCGCATCAATGCCGATATCGCCGATATAGGCCGGGAAGTGCGCGGTGATGAAGGCAACCTGGTAGCCGCAGACGAAGAAGCCGGAGACGAGCAGCAGGTAGCTTTTGTGGCCAAGCGCCTCCTTCAATGCCTCGCCGATCGACTGCTTGTACTGAGCCTCGCTCTGGCGGCCGGAGGACGCGTTTCCGCGCAGCGGGATCGCAAAGAACGGCACCAGCAGCATGAGGACACCGAGATAGACCAGGCTGTCCGACCAGCCATAGGCCGAGATCAGGCCCTGACTCAGGGGCGCGAACAGGAACATGCCGGCCGAACCCGCCGCCGTGCAGATGCCGAAGGCGAGCGAGCGCTGATGCGGCGTGACATTGCGGGCAAAGGCGGAGAGCAGGATGCCGAAGGAGCCGGAGCCAACAGCCATGCCGACGAGCACGCCGCCGCCGATGTGCAGCCAGATCGGCGCATCGGCAAAGGCCATGATGAAGAGACCGGCCGCGTAGAGAAGGCCCGACATCGCGAGCACCCGCCAGGTACCGAACTTGTCCGCGATCGCGCCGAAGAAGGGCTGGCTCAGGCCCCAGCAGAGGTTCTGCAGCGCCATGGCAAGGCCGAAGGTCGTCCGGTCCCAGCCCGTATCGGCGAGCATCGGCAGCTGGAAAAAGCCCATCGCCGAGCGCGGGCCGAAGGTGAGCATCGCGACGACCGAGCCGGCCGCAATGATCAGCCAGGGCATCTCCTGACGGGCACTGGACGGCGCGGATGCTCCGGAAACAGCGGACATGGAATCTCTCCGATTGATGGAGCGCGATCCTAGGCGGCTGCTAAAACAGATAAAAGCCAATTAAATTGACGCCGCAATCACCGGAATTGATGCCTTGATCAAGCGGCACTGCGAAACCGGTCGCGAAACGCTCGGGGCGTCATGCCCTTGGCCGCCTTGAACTGGCGATTGAAGTTGGCGAGCGAACGATAGCCGACGGCATCGGCGATATGGGCGATCGAGCGCGCCGAACCACTGAGCAGCGCGCAGGCCTCGCCGATCCGCAGGCGCATCAGATATTCCGAGACCGGCATGTTGAGGTGGCGCAGGAACAGGCGATGCAGGCCGGAAAGGCTGAGCGCGGCCAGATCGGCAAGTTCGTCCATCGACGGGTTTTCGGCGTAATGCAGGTGGATATGGTCGAGCACCCGGTCGAGGCGACCGCGGTCGACCAATCGGCCCGACGGCGTGACGACCCGGGTCGACAGCGGCGTGACCACCTGCTCGCGCGCCAGGATCGTCAGCATCGACAGGACATCCGGCAGGCGCTCCTCCGGCGCCAACCGGCGCAACCCTTCGAACAGCGGGCGTACGCGCGCTGCCACGTCCGGCGTGAACTGCAGCCCCGGGGCCGACCGCTCGAACATCGCCTTGACGCCGGCGAGTTCGACGAAGCCCTCCTCCAGGCGCTCCACCCATTCCGGATGGAACCAGAGCACCAGCGCCACGTGCGGTTCGGCCTCGTCGACTTTGCCGGCGGAGTGCCAAGTGTGTGGGAGATTGGAACCAACCAGCACGAGGTCGCCGTCGTCATAGGTGCCGATATGGTCGCCGATGAAGCGCTGGCCGCGCGAGTTGAGCGTCAGCGTCAGTTCGAACTCGGGATGATGGTGCCATTGGAACGGGATGGCATCGTCGAGCCGACGGTCGAGCAGGATCGATGAGGCATTGGTCGGCCTCGAGATCTTCTGCAAAACTGCCTTCATGTTGCACCGCCCTCTCCTTCGAGGCCAGAATAGTATCAATTTTGGCAGGCTGCGTGCAACAGCGGTACCGTTGAAAGGTCTAGGTTTTCTCCATCACCAACACGGCATTTTGAGGCGAGGAGATACCCATGCAGCCACTCAGAGACAGCCACCCGACCGCGACCCATCTCGACATTCAACTGAAGGACATCCGGAAGCGTCTGCCGTTGCGCGTGCTTTCGGAAGCGGATTGGCAGCACTGGGTCACCAAGGGCTACGTCATCGTCCGCCAGGCGGTGCCGGCGGCCAATGTCGAGCGGCTCGTCGAGCTGCTCTGGCGCTTCGACGAGAAGGATCCGAGCGATCCTTCGACCTGGTATGCACCGCAGCGGCGCGAGCACAAGATGAAGGAACTCAACAACACCGGCATGCTGGAGATCTACAATCACCAGTATCTCTGGGACAATCGCCAGGAGCCGCGCATCTACGGCGCCTTCGTCGATATCTGGGACCGCGAAGACCTCTGGGTGACGATCGACCGCGCCAACCTCAATCCGCCGAAGAAGATCAAGGGCAATCCCAACGGCTTCATTCATTGGGACGTCGACACCTCGATTCGGCCGCTGCCGATCGGCGTCCAGGGGGTACTGAGCCTGAAAAAGCAGGACGGCGACGTCGGCGGCTTCCAGTGCGTGCCGGAACTGTTCGAGAACTTTGAAAGCTGGGAGAAGACTCAAGCTGCCGATCGCGACCCGATGCACCCAGACATGACCGGTCTTTCAACCGTCAACATCGAGATGGAAGCCGGCGACCTGATGATCTTCAACAGCCTGCTTGCCCACGGCGTTCGGCCCAATCACTCCGATGGCCGCGTGCGCATGGCGCAATACATCTCGATGCATCCGGCGGAATGGGAGAATGTCGCCGAGCGCGAAGAGCGGGTGCGGCTGTGGCGCGAGCTCGATCACCCGAAGCGCGACGCCTTCCCCGGCGATCCGCGCGAATGGGAGAAGCACAACGCTTCCGCCGCCAGCCTCTCAGATCTCGGCGCCAAGCTTCTCGGCATCACGCCCTGGGCGTGAGAGAGGCTTGAAATGGTTTCCGCTCGGAACTGCTTCTGAACTAAGCCGAAGCCCGCACCTTCATCGGCCAGCGCTCGCCGCGTCGGCCGGTGACCTTGACCTCGTCGCCGAGCTTCACGGTGCCTTCGCTGCGCGGCACCGCATTCCAACCGAAGAGAACGCCGGGCACACGTCGGTCAGAGGACATGCGCTTTTCGGCGAGCCCCTGGATCGGGTTGCCGCCAATGCGCTCGCCGGTGATCTGATCCTGCGTGGTCATGATGCAGCGGGCGCAGGGCTTCACGAGATCGAAGCGGATGCCACCGATCTCGACGCTCTCCCAGAAGTCTTCATCCCAGGCGTCATCGCAATCGACGAGGATATTGGTGCGGAAACGATCCATGCCGACGGGCTCCTGCCCCTTTTCAGCAAGCGTCCGGTTGAGATCGGCAAGCGAACCTGTCGTCGTAATCAGCACCGGAAAGCCATCGGCAAAGCCGACGGGCGCGGCCGCTCCTGCCCATTCGGCGCCGACGAACCGCTCGGCCGAGGTGTCCATATGGGCGAGCCTGACCGGGCGGCCGAACCATGAGGAGAGAAGCTCGTCGGTCGTTTCGTCCGACACGGCGGCATCGACTTCGCTGCCCCAGACGACGACGTCCAGACGACGGTCGGGGTCAAAGCGAACCGAGATCTCCCGGTCACCCATCTTCAGGTGCACGCCGCCATCGATGTGCCTGGCCTCAACCTGCGCCAATGGCTGCAGTTCGCGCTGGGTGATGAAGCGCCCGTCCGGCTCCACCAACATGAAACGACGGTCGCCCTCGACGCCGTCGAGATTAACCGAGACCGTCTCGCGGGCAATCGCGCGACCGCTCTTCAGCGGATGAATGTTGAGGCCGGTCACCTTCATGGTCAGTTCCTTCATCTTCAAAAACTGATTCAAGCGCCTGACGGTCCGATTCACCAGGAGGCTGCAATCCGTTGAAAGGCCTAGATCATTTCTCGGTTTGAGGGAAACGGAGAAATGTTCCGGTGCAATCTACACACCCACACAAAGAACTGCTCCACGCCCTTCCCAGCAACTAGATTTCATCGAGCATCATGGCAAGCACGTCGCGCAGCCGTTGCTCACGCTCCGTCGCCAGACGGCGGCCGGCCTTGGTCTTGAAGCCATCGGCCAGCCGGAAAAGCTTGGTCTCGAAATGATCGATGGCAAAAGCCTTGTCGTCGAGCTCCCTGCCCTCCGCCAGCGGATCGAGCGGGTCATAGAGGCCGCTGCCCATGCGTCCGGCGATGTAGAAACAGCGGGCAGCGCCCACCATGCCGATCGCATCCAGCCGATCGGCATCCTGAAGGATCTTCGCCTCCAGCGTTTCCGGCGGGATATTGGCCGAGAAGCTGTGCGTCAGGATGGCGTGCGCCACCGCGGCGGTTTCGTCCGCACCCCAGCCAAGCTGCCGCAGAATGCCGGTCGCTTTCTCCGCCGCCAACCGCGACGCCTCAGTGCGCAATGGAGAATTCTTCTCCACCGAGACGCAGTCATGCAACAGCACCGCAGCGGCGAGCAAACGCGGATCGCCGCCCTCTTCTTTCTGAATGCGGGCGGCATTCTTCCAGACACGGATCAGATGCGCTGCATCATGCGATCCGTCATCGGCGGCAAAGGCATGCGGCAACAGCACCGCGGCGAGATCCTCATGCGGCGCGAAGGCGGCCGCCAGTTTCGAAATGCAAGTCATGGTGTCCTATTGCTGCTCGGCAGAACTTGTCGGCGCCGTCGATGCGACGCCGGAGAGAATCTTCTGATAGAAGAGTCCTATCCCGATCAATACTCCGCCAAGTCCGATGAAGGACAGGGCCCGCAGGAAACCTTCGAGGTTGGACATGTCGATCAGGAACACCTTCAGCACGGCGACGAAGACGAGAACGGCCGAAGCGATGCGGATGCTCTTGGCGTGGAAGCGCGAGCCGAGCACCAGCAGCAGCACGCCGAGGAGCAACCAGACGACCGAATAGGTATAGGTCTCGCCCTGCAGGAAGCCCTTCCAATCCGCGATGTTCTCGCCCTGCCAGGCACGTCGAACCGTAAGGCTCGCCCAGGCGAAGGCGAGGATCGCGCCGCTGACGGCAAGCGCCATGACATAGGGCAAGGGCCGCTTGTCGCGCGCATACCAGGCGAGCCCGGCATAGCCGAGCCCCGGCAACAAATAGCCGATCAAAAGCAGATCGAAGAATGGGATATGGCCGAGAAGTTCCCCGCTGAAGTAGGGATTGAGGCCAAGGAGGTGTGCCGAAAGCACCGACAGCATCGAGAGCACGCCGAGGCCCATGCCACCATAGCGGAAGACCGGGCTCGGCGACTTCATGTCGAGGCTCATGAAAATCGCCGAGGCGCCGATTGCCAGCAGCGTATAGATGGACTGCTCGCCGAGTGTCGGTACCGCGCTGTCGAGCACGCCGCCGTTCATCGCATGACGCACCAGGATCGCGAGCGTCAACAGCACGAAGAGGCTGGCAAGCGCCTGCAAAAGGTTGCGCACCCGTGTGCCGGGCCAGGATCTCAGGAAATAGGCGGAGCCCGCAAGCAGCACGGCCGGAATGCCGTAGCCCGGCAGGAGTGCGTTGAAGACGGGCGTGGTGCCGAGATTGCCTGCGCCAACGATCGTCGGTTCCCAGGCGATGCGCCCGAGAACGACAACGGCCGCCGCACCGGTCATCCAAGGCAGGATCGGCCAGGTGCGGATGCGGGTCGCGAGCGCATAGGCCGTTCCGAGCACCGCAATCGCAAGCGTCGTCACGAGCCCGTCCGTCCAGGCATGAAGCGCAAGGACGAAGAACGCAAGCGAGCCCGCCACCAGCAGTCCGGCCGCCGTGTCGCGCACCTCCACCTCGCCGTCGCGGCGGTAGAGCCAATCCGCCAGCCCAAGCAACGCGGCCCCGGCGACGAGCGAGAACAGGCCGTGCGGCAGGTCGAAGGCATAATTGCCGGTCATCAGGAACGACATGGCGACGAGCGCGACCGGGACGACCGCGGCAATTCCTGCCCAGAGCGTCGAATATTGCGGATGGGTGACGAGACGGCGCGACAGCACGAAGCCGCCGAGGGCGACGAACAGCGCTGCAAGCAGCATCGCGGTGATCATGGCCGTCCGTCCGGGCAGCACGATCGTCGGCAGGGCGTCGGCCAGTGAAGGATCGAGATAGGCGAGCACACCGCTCAGCGCCGTCAGGCTCCAGACGCCGGCAACAGCGCCGACCGCCGAAAGCACGGCGGGATAGACCGCCGTCGGCCGCCAGGCCCCAAGGGCCGCCAGCGCCGCAATGACGACGGCAAATTCCATCACCGGATATTTGACCGCGGCCACCGCCGGGCTGATGAGGAGGAGCGCAAGCACCGTTGCGGTGATCGCCGCGGAAATGGAGATCGCCGCATGCGGCGGGATAAACAGCCGCTCCCATGGTCCGGCAACGGCGCCGCGTCGCTCCGCTCCCTCCGGGGCCTCGGGCGCGGCTGCTGCTTCCGTAGCACCCGGCCAAATGAGGCCGGTACCAGCGATCATCACCAGCAGTGCGAACGCGACCGGCAGCGGCTCGAATGGCGCGGTCGCGGCGATGTAAGCCAGCCCCCAGAGCCCGATGCCGGCATTGGCCAAAGTCGGAACCACGGTCCAGCTGCGCAGCCGCGAGGCAGAAATCGTCGCCAGCCAGACAACCGAGAGAAAGCCGAAAAGCACCCAGGGGCGCGGCTCGCCGCTCGAGACCAGCGCCGGCGTTGCGAGCGAGGCAAGCAGGCCGAGGCCAGCGAGCGCCTGCCCGTGCAGCAGCGACAGGCCAACGGTCGCCAGCGAAATCGCGGCCAGCAGCACGAATGCCGTACCTGTGCCGATATAGCCGTAGATGCCGTAGGCGGCATAGGCGACCCCGAAGAGAGTGACGGCACCGGCGGCAGTCAGGATGCCGGGGATCATCGCATTCTGGAATTCATTGGCGATCACGGGCACCGCGCGCCTGCGGATGATCTCGCCTGCCGCCATCAGCAAGAGGCCGAAGAGGGCAGCGAGCGTCAGGCGAACCGCGGGGCTCAGCAGGCCGGCATCGATGGAATACTTGACCATGAAGACGCCGCCGAGAGCGAGCGCGATGCCGCCGACCCAGACGGCCCAACGCGCGCCGAGACGGCTCTCCAGGCTTTCGGCCTGGCGGGGCGTGGCCTGCACCGGCTGTGGCGCTTCCGTGTTGGCAGCGATCGTCTCTTCGACTTCGATATCCGCCGCCTTCTCCTCGCCACCGAAGATGCGGGCGCCCTCGGCCGCGCTGGCCGCTAGGTCGCCGCCGGTATCCTCGACCGTCTCCGGTTCCACCGGCAATTCGGGCGTGGCTGCCAGCTCTTCGCTCGTTGATTCGGCCCGAATGCCTTCGCCCGAAGAGGCCTTCAGCCTTGCGACCTCCGCCTTCAGCGCGGCGATTTCGGCCCCCAGTCGCTCGGCCGTCTTGCGACCGCCGGCGAAGGCGGAAAGAGCGAGGATAAAGGCAACAAAGGCAAAGAGTTCGAACATGTATTCCCCTGACGGTCGCACTGGCGTGCTCGGCGCAACCATACAAACTTTTGCGCGGTCACCAAATCCATAGACGTCCGAGCGCTGTAATCTCTTCACGGAAATGTCGCAGAACTGTCACCGGGCAGCTGGTACAGGCGGATGAACACCGCTGTCTCGCGCGGTGGTTTCCATCGTTCAACAGGAGACCCGATCATGGACAAGCATCTCGCCCAGACGGAAGAGACCGAATTCAAGACGCTGACGGAACGCAGGGAAGAGCTGGAAGACATCGGCCACAACTGTTCCGCCAACCCGACGATGGGCGACATCATCCATCGCCGTTTCTCGCGCCGCTCCTTCATCGGCGGCTCGCTCGCCGTCGCCGCGATTTCGACGACGGTCAGCCCGCTCGCTCTGCTCACTGCCGACGAAGCACGCGCCGAGGAAGGTTCGCGCTTCGACTTCACCGAGATCGAAGCCGGCGTCGACGAGAAGCACCATGTCGCTGAAGGGTATGATGCGGATATCCTTTTGCGCTGGGGCGACAAGATCTTCGCCGACAGTCCGGAGTTCGACCCGAAGAACCAGACGGCTGCCGCCCAGGAAAAACTCTTCGGCTACAACAACGACTATGTCGGCTTCATCCCGCTCGACGGCAGCGCCGACCACGGCCTGCTCGTCGTCAACCACGAATATACCAATGCCGAACTGATGTTCCCGGCCTTCGCCAGCGTCGTGAAGGAAAAGGTGACGAAGGACGGCAAGGAAGTCGAGGAAGAGAAGGTCGTTCTCGGCGAATACAGCAAGGAACTGGTCGACATCGAGATGGCTGCCCATGGCGGCACGATCATCGAGATCCGCAAGGTCGACGGCAAGTGGCAACCGGTTCTCGATGGCAAGAACAACCGCCGCATCACCGTCAACACCGAGATGCAGATCACCGGTCCGGCCGCCGGCCACGACCGCCTGAAGACGCCCTCCGACCCGACCGGCAAAAAAGTCTTCGGCACGCTTAACAATTGCGCCGGCGGCGTCACCGCCTGGGGCACCTACATGATGGCCGAGGAAAACTTCAACGGCTATTTCGGCGGCGAGATCGCCGAAGACCATCCTGAATACAAGCAGCTGAAGCGCCTGGGCGCACCGGGCGGCCAGTATGAATGGGCGTCTTTCTACGACCGGTTCGACGTCTCCAAGGAGCCGAACGAAGCCAACCGCTTCGGCTGGATCGTCGAGGTCGACACGCTGGACCCGACGTCGGTACCGAAGAAGCGCACCGCCCTCGGCCGCTTCAAGCACGAAGGCTGCGAATCGATCGTCAACAAGGACGGTCGCGTCGTGCTCTATTCCGGCGATGACGAGCGCTACGACTATGTCTACAAGTTCGTGACCAAGGGCACCTTCAAGCCTGACGATCGCGCCGCCAACATGGACCTCTTCGACGAGGGCACGCTCTATGTCGCCAAGTTCGACGAAGACGGCACCGTCACCTGGATGCCGCTGACGCACGGCGAAGGCCCGCTGACCGAAGCCAACGGCTTTGCCTCGCAGGCGGACGTGCTGATCAACACCCGTCTCGCCTCCGACGCCCTCGGTGCGACCAAAATGGACCGCCCGGAAGACGTCCAGCCGAACCCGAAGACGGGCAAGGTCTACGTGATGCTGACCAACAACACCAAGCGCAGGGCAGAGGAAGTTGACGCCGCCAATCCGCGGGCCAAGAATGCCTTCGGCCACATCGTCGAGATCACCGAGACGGACGGTGACTTTGCCTCGCTGAAGAGCCGCTGGGACGTGCTCCTGAAGTGCGGCGACCCTGCTGTTGCCGAGGTCGGCGCCTCGTTCTCGACCGCGACCACCAAGAACGGCTGGTTCGGCATGCCAGACAACTGCGCGATCGACACCGACGGCCGTCTCTGGGTTTCGACCGATGGCAACAATGAGAAGGACACCGGCCGTACCGACGGCATATGGGCGATCGACACGGATGGTGCCGCCCGCGGCACGTCGAAGCTCTTCTTCCGCGTGCCGGTTGGCGCCGAAATGTGCGGCCCCTGCTTTAACCCGACCTCGGACACCTTCTTCCTCGCCGTCCAGCACCCGGGCGATGCCGGCCTTGCCACCTACGAGGCCCCGGCCACCCGCTGGCCGGACTTTAGGGATGACATGCCGGTACGCCCGGCCGTCATCGCCGTGACCAAGCAGGGCGGCGGCCGGATCGGCTGATAAATCTGAGGATTGCAGACGGACGCCGCGCAGTTCTGCACGGCGTCCTCGTTTCAGGAATTGTTTTAGCGCCGCAGATTGTCGATCGGGAAGATGGCGCAGGTTTCGGTGGCGTGGGCCAGCAGCTTGCCGTTGACGTCGCGCAGCCAGGCTTCGGACGTCGCGATGGTGCGGCCGCGATGCACGATGCGGCCCTCGCAGAAAACTTCTCCCATGCCGGGCAGCAGCGGCCTGACGAGGTTCACCTTGAACTCGACCGTCGTATAGGCCTCGCCGGGCTTCACCGTGGTGAAGACCGCGCAGCCAAGGGCTGAATCCATGATCGTCGCCGTCCATCCGCCATGCACGGTGCCGAGCGGATTGAGATGCTCCTCGGTCGGCAATCCCTTGAAGACAACCCGGCCCTCCTCCACTTCGCTTAGCCCGAACTTCAATGTCTTCGACATCGGTGGGGCCGGCAGGTCGCCGCTCAACAGGTCCTGCATCGCCCTGAGGCCGCCATCACGGGCGACGCGATCGAGCGACAGCACGCCGATACCGGATACGGACATGCCGGGATAAAGCTCTTGATACATCTGGAACTCCTGGAGGTCAGGCGGCGGAGGATTGCGCTTTCAGCGCTTTGAGCGCCGCATGGACGAAGCCGTTGCGGGCGGAGGAAACATCGAGGCCACGCGGCTCGTAGACATGGCGGTGGAGGAAGAAGGCCGTCAGGCGGAAGGCGGCGGCGAGACTGTCGTGGTCCGCAGCCCTTCGCGCTTCGGCCGAAAGGAAATCCGGCAGCGCCAGCATGCGATCGGCATAGCGTTCTCCCGCCTCCCGGCAGACCGCCCTGCCCGATTTCGGCGAGACGTAGACGAGCTCGGTGCGGGTGCCGGTCGCGACGCATTCCGTGAGATCGAGCCCGAAGCCGAGATCGTTGAGGACCGCAAGCTCGAAGCGCACGAACAATTCGCCGGCATCGGCGGGATCGGCGAGATGATCGACGATGACCGTCAGCGCCTCATAGAGATGCGGATGCGGGTCGCGCTCGGGAAGCAGCCGCAAGAGCGCGCCGAGCGCCTGGATGCCGTAGACCGAAGTCGCCGTCTCCATCAGACGGGCGGCGCGCAGTTCCACAGGTTCGATGCGGAATTCGCCCATATGCTCGTCAAGCCGGGCGCGCCAGGTGACTTCCACCGAATTGCCCGGCTGCAGAACCGGCTGCATCATGCGCGAACGGCCCGAGCGCACCATGCCGAGATGTCGGCCGTGGGTAGCGCTCATGACCTCCACGATGGCCGAGCTTTCGCCGTGCCGCCGTATTCCGAGAATGATGGCCTGATCGCTCCATTGCATGGCTATGGCATACACCCGCGATCGAAAGCGGATCAAGCGATCTTGCAGGGGTGGGCATCCGGGTGACTGTCGCCTTTCGGCCACACTCGCTGGTTGCCTCATTTGCGACATGCTGTCGCCGCCCCGACGCCGTCTTTGACATTAGAACGGAAGGGCGGCAAAAACCGTGCCTCCCGCCCAAAAGACAATCAGCAGGATAAAAATTTCATTATGTGTGTGTCCCGGAACAGCGCCGGCCGCCTGGCGCAGCTTTTCGCCCTTCTTCTCGCCACCTCGACGCTCGCCAGTTGCGTTACCGCCTCGGGGCYGGCCAAGCCGAAGGGGCCGGATCCATACTATGTGGCGATGTACGGGCCGCTGCCGAATGAGAAATTCCCGCTGGATGCGATCGACATCAGCAAGGTCGACAAGCGCTATCTGCGCCAGCAGGTCGCCTACCAGACGCACGAGCCGCCGGGCACGATCGTGATCGATACCCAGAACCGCTTCCTCTACCTCGTGCAGGATGGCGGCATGGCGATGCGCTACGGCATCGGCGTCGGCAAGGCCGGCCTGGAATTCGAAGGCGAAGCGCGCATCGCGCGCAAATCCGAATGGCCGCGCTGGACGCCGACGCAAAGCATGGTCGAGCGCGAGCCTGAACGCTACGGTCCGCTTGCAGGCGGCATGGAACCGGGCGTGCGCAATCCTCTCGGGCCGCGCGCGCTCTACCTGTTCCAGGGCAACCGCGACACGCTGTTCCGCATCCACGGCACCACCGAGGCCTGGTCGATCGGCAAGGCGGTGTCGAGCGGCTGCATCCGCCTCTTCAACCCCGACATCATCGACCTCTACAGCCGCGTGCCGCTCGACTCGCGCGTCGTCGTGCTGCAGGCGGAACCGCCGATGACCGAAACGGCGGGCGGCATCCCGATGGCAAGCGCTGCCAATGGCGGCCTGCCGCCGGTCTACTGATACCTGCTCGGCGGAATGCCGGGCGCGCCTACCAGGCGTCCGGCGTCCGCACCATGTGCACGATGTTGGCCGGATTCATGATCCAGCCGCCGCGAAAGCCTTCGCCAAGATCTTCTACCGCATCACAGCGCACAACGCCGCTCGTGGCAAGATGATCCAGCGCGCCCACATGGTCATCGGTAAAGAGTTCGAGCCAGACCTCGGCCTGGCTGAAATTCGACGCCTCGTCGATCCAGAGCTGGTTGGGACCTAGCTTGAAGCCGATGGCCGGCAGCTTTTCCTCGATGGGCTCGAGACCGACCGTGTCGCGATAGAAGGCGATGACCGCCTCGTATTGATGCGAGGGGACCTTCATGGCGATGTTGATGCCACCTGTGATTTTCGTCATGGCGCAATCTCCTATTGCCGCTCGACGCCTGCCGACGCGGCTTACTGTTTATGTTTAGTTGTCGATGATTTCGCGCCTGGATCCGGAGCGGAAAGCCAGGTGYGTGGGCTCAGGCTTGCGGTTCGAGCGCCGGCTTGCCTGAGAGTTCGCTGAAGTAATAGCCCTGGCGCAGATTGATGCCGTATTCGAGCCAGGCCTTCATGCAGGCCAGCATCTGCGACCAACCTTCGCAGTTGATATAAGATCCCTTTTGCCCCTGCTCGTTCTCGCGCCATCCCTTTTCGGCGATCGTCACCATGGTGGCGCCGTCATCCAGCGACTGGAAGCGCATTTCGACGCTGGTCTGGTAGGGCTCCTCGCCCTTGGCGACCGTGGCGCCCCAACGAAAGACGATACGCTCGTTCTGCTCGACCGCCTCGACCTGGACCGGCACCTCCCCCCACCACTTGACCGTTGCCCCTGCGACCAGGGGGCCGCTGATGCCTCCAAAGGTGACGAAATAGCGGCTGAGCTGATCCGGATTGACGACGGCATCGAAGACCTGGGCGACCGGGCGATCGATCCGTCCATTCACACGGAATTCGAAGGGCATCTGACGTTCCTCCCATTGAGCCAAAACAGAATATGTTATAAAAAAATAACATGTCAACCGATTCGAAAGACGATCTCGTTTTCAAGGCCCTGGCCAACAGCCTGCGGCGACAGATGCTCGACGCCATGAAGTACGCGCCGCAGACCACCGGCATGCTCTGCGAGCAATTCGGCAACCTTGACCGCTGCACCGTCATGCAGCATCTGAAGGTGCTGGAAGAGGCTGAACTCGTGCTTGTCCGGCGCGAGGGTCGCGAGCGCTGGAACCATTTGAACGCTTTGCCGATCCAATCCATTCACGACCGCTGGATCAGCCAATATGCGGGACACGCGATGTCGGTACTTTCCGCCCTGCAACAGGGGTTGACCCGACCGTCGGAGTGACGGTTTCGACTTTCCATCGCCCGGCTTTCTTCGTAAGAACGCCCTGACAACACAATTTGGGGACATTCGTCGTGCGTTACCTCATCACCGGCACCGCGGGCTTCATCGGCTTTCATCTCGCCAAGCGATTGATCGACGAAGGGCATTTCGTGGTCGGCTTCGACGGCATGACGCCCTATTACGACGTGACGCTGAAGCAGCGGCGGCATGAAATCCTGGCGCGTTCGAACGGCTTCAAGGCTGTCGTCGGCATGCTCGAAGACCGCGCAGCGCTCAACCATGCGGCAGAGATTGCCGAGCCGGAGGTCATCATCCACCTCGCGGCCCAGGCCGGCGTTCGCTACAGCCTCGAAAATCCGAAGGCCTATGTGGATTCCAACCTGGTCGGCTCCTGGAACGTCCTGGAATTGGCGCGGGAGCTCGGCCCCAAGCACCTGATGCTGGCTTCGACGTCCTCGATCTATGGCGCCAACGAGAAGATCCCGTTTGCGGAAACCGATCGCGCCGACGAGCCGATGACACTCTATGCGGCCACCAAGAAATCAGCGGAACTGATGGCGCACAGCTATGCGCATCTCTACAAGGTTCCGACCACTGCCTTTCGCTTTTTCACCGTCTACGGACCTTGGGGGCGGCCTGACATGGCGCTGTTCAAGTTCGTCGACGCCATCCACAAGGGGCAGCCGATCGACATCTATGGCGAAGGCCGCATGAGCCGCGACTTCACCTATATCGACGACCTCGTCGAAGGCATCCTCCGGCTCTCTCATGTGGCCCCGGCCGAAGAGAACCGCGTGCCTGCCGAAAAGGCCGAAGACACGCTGTCGCGCCAGGGGCCTTTCCGGGTGGTCAACATCGGCGGCGGCCAGCCGGTCGAACTGATGACATTCGTCGAAACGGTCGAGAAGACCGTCGGCAAGCCGGCGCTGCGCAACATGCTGCCCATGCAGCAGGGCGATGTGCCGCGCACCTACGCCTCCCCGGACCTCCTGGAGGCCCTGACCGACTTCAAACCCTCGATACCGGTGGAAGAAGGCGTGGCACGCTTTGCCGCCTGGTATGAGGAATATTACAATGTCGGCGGAAAAGCCGGACCCTCGGCCCCGCAAGCATAAGGGCGTGCCAACCAGCATGGTTTCCACGTTCACGAACAAGAGCTCGCCAGACAACAAAGGAAAGAGCCAATGAAAATCACGATGATCGGCGCCGGCTATGTAGGCCTCGTTTCCGGTGTGTGTTTTGCGGATTTCGGTCACGATGTTGTCTGCCTCGACAAGGATGAGAGCAAGATCGACGCCTTGATGCAGGGGCGTATTCCGATCTTCGAACCCGGCCTCGATCAATTGGTGGCCAGCAACGTCGCCTCGGGCCGTCTGTCGTTCACCACCGATCTCGTTTCGGCCGTCGCCGACAGCGACGTCATCTTCATTGCCGTCGGCACCCCTTCCCGCCGTGGCGATGGCCACGCCGACCTCTCCTACGTGCATGCGGCGGCGCGCGAGATCGCCGTAAACCTCCAGGGCTTCACCGTCATCGTCACCAAATCCACCGTTCCGGTCGGCACCGGCGACGAGGTCGAGCGCATCATCCGCGAAACCAATCCGGATGCTGATTTCGCCGTCGTCTCCAATCCGGAATTCCTGCGCGAAGGCGCGGCGATCGAGGACTTCAAGCGGCCCGACCGCATCGTCATCGGTGTTGCCGATGATGACGCGCGGACTCGTGACGTCATGACCGAAGTTTACCGGCCGCTCTATCTCAACCAGTCGCCGCTGGTCTTCACGTCGCGCCGCACCTCCGAGCTGATCAAGTATGCCGGCAACGCCTTCCTGGCGATGAAGATCACCTTCATCAACGAGATGGCGGATCTTTGCGAAAAGGTCGGCGCCAATGTGCAGGACGTCGCCCGCGGCATCGGCCTCGACGGCCGCATAGGCTCGAAGTTCCTGCATGCGGGACCGGGATACGGCGGCTCGTGCTTCCCGAAGGACACGCTGGCCCTGGTCAAGACCGCACAGGACCATGATGCGCCCGTCCGTCTCGTGGAGACCACGGTTGCGATCAACGACAACCGCAAGCGGGCAATGGGCCGCAAGGTGATTGCGGCGGCCGGCGGCGACGTGCGCGGCCACAAGATCGCGATCCTCGGCCTCACATTCAAGCCGAACACCGACGACATGCGCGACAGCCCGGCGATTGCCATCGTGCAGACGCTGCAGGACGCCGGCGCCCACATTGTCGGCTACGACCCGGAAGGCATGGACAACGCCCGGAAGATCATCGACGGTATCGACTATGCGAGCGACCCCTATGAGGCGGCCAACGAAGCCGATGCATTGGTGATCGTGACGGAATGGAACGAATTCCGCGCGCTCGACTTCCGCCGGCTGAAGTCGGCGATGAAGACGCCTGTGCTCGTCGACCTCCGCAACATCTACCGCCAGGACGAAGTTGCCAAGCACGGCTTTGCCTATTCCAGCATCGGCCGGCCCCTCTGACGAGCTTTGGCCGACGCGACGGAAAGAAGCGAACGGGACCGCGCGCCGATTATGCTTTTGGAATGGGTAGCGGCGGCAGAGCTTCCCAACTCTTGCCGGCAAGGATGACGCAGCTTCGGCCATTGACGTCGGTGACGATCAACGTCCAGCTGCCGTTGTCGGCCGCATAGACTTCCATGATCGCCTGGGGATTGATCTGCGCTGTCGCAGCCGGCTTTTCCCGGTATTGACGAGCCAGAAACTCGATCACCTCGGATCGATTGGCGCAGTTTATCGGGGCCTGCGAAACTGCGGGGACCGGACGCGCCGTCACCCCGGCCGCCAAGAGGGCGGCCAGCGCCAAGCCGCGGATCGCCTTGCGTACCATCACGCAACTCCTTTCACCGGACGCCCGGCGGAGGAGGAGTTTCCGCTGACCTTTTCCGCCGTAGATCCGGCTGCTCCATCGGCACACTGCCCACAAACTGCGCAGGTGCCACGATCGAAGAAGTATGGCGGAAAGCCGCGATTATTACAATTATCTAAAYTATAGACCGATGATCAGGGGCGCCGGAGCGCCCCTTGCGCAAATGTTGCTATTTGCGCTTCATCGCCTCCATCAGGGCCGCACCAAAGGCGCCTTGTGACGGCGCCTGCGGCTTCTGCTGGCGCATGGGCGCGCCGCGGTTGCCTGCGTTGGGTGCGCTACCCCGGGCCTCGCGGCCTGACTCTGCGCCACCATCCTTCCGCATCGTCAGGCCGATGCGCTTGCGGGGGACGTCCACCTCGGTGACACGCACGGTCACGACGTCCCCGGCCTTTACCACCTCGTGCGGGTCCTTGACGAAACGATCCGCGAGCTGGGACACGTGAACGAGACCATCCTGGTGCACGCCGATATCGACGAAAGCGCCGAAGGCCGCAACGTTGGTGACGGTGCCTTCGAGCTGCATACCGACCTTCAAGTCCTTGATGTCGTCTACGCCCTCGGCAAAGGTCGCGGTCTTGAAGCTCGGGCGCGGGTCGCGGCCCGGCTTTTCGAGTTCGGCGAGAATGTCCTTCACGGTCGGCAGTCCGAACCGTTCGTCGACGAAGGCTCGCGGATCGAGCTGCTTCAGCGCGGCGCTATCGCCCATCAGAGCACGGACGTCGCGGCCGCAGGCAGCGACGATCTTCTTGGCTACGCCATAGGCTTCCGGATGGACGGACGAGGCGTCGAGCGGCTCCTTGCCGTTGGGGATGCGCAGGAAGCCTGCGCACTGTTCGAAGGTGCGTGCGCCGAGCCGCGGCACGTTCAAGAGTTCCTTGCGGCTGCCAAACGGCCCGGTCGCGTCACGATGTGCGACGATTGCCTCGGCGGAAGATTTGCCAAGACCGGAAACACGGGCGAGCAGCGGGGCCGATGCCGTGTTGACGTCGACGCCGACGGCATTCACCGCGTCTTCCACCACCGCATCGAGCGACCGGCTGAGCTTCGACTGGTCGACATCGTGCTGGTACTGTCCAACCCCGATCGACTTCGGCTCGATCTTCACGAGTTCGGCCAACGGATCCTGCAGGCGGCGAGCGATCGAGACCGCACCGCGCAACGAAACGTCAAGGCCGGGGAACTCCAGGGCAGCCGTTTCGGAGGCCGAGTAGACCGAGGCGCCGGCTTCGGAAACGATGACCTTGGTCGGCTTCGGCGCCGGCAACTGCTGGAGCATGTCGGCGACGAGCTTTTCGGTCTCGCGGCTGCCGGTACCGTTACCGATCGCGATCAGTTCCACGTTGTGCTTGCGGACCAACGAAGCGAGTTCGGCCTGCGTTCCGCGGATGTCGTTCTTCGGCGGGAACGGATAGACGGTCGTCGTTTCGAGCAGCTTGCCCGTGCCATCGACCACCGCGACTTTCACACCGGTGCGGATGCCCGGATCGAGCCCCATCGTTGACCGCGATCCCGCGGGAGCGGCAAGCAAGAGATCCTTGAGATTGCGGGCAAAGACGTGGATCGCCTCTTCCTCGGCGCGCTCGCGCAGTTCGCGCATCAGGTCAAGCGACAAGGACATGGAGAGCTTCACCCGCCAGGTCCAACCGATCATCTCCGAGAGCCATTTGTCGCCCGGCAGATGGGCGCCGACATTGTAGGCGGCGGCGATCATGCGCTCGACCGGCTTTATCGGCGAGGTATCGTCCTGGTCGACGACGATGTCGACGGAGAGCACCTCTTCGTTCCAGCCGCGCAGCATCGCCAGTGCGCGATGGCCGGGCGTGGTCGCCCAACGCTCGGAATGATCGAAGTAATCCGAGAACTTGGCGCCTGCCTCCTGCTTGCCGTCGACGACCTTGGCGCGCAGGAACGCGGCGCCCTTCATGTGATTACGCAGGCGACCGAGGAGATCGGCGTTTTCCGTCATGCCTTCGGCGATGATGTCGCGCGCACCATCGAGCGCAGCCTTCACATCGGCCACCTCGGCCGTGAGAAACGCCGTTGCGCGGTCGGCGGGCGCGACGGAACGATCGGCAAGAATGGCTTCGGCCAGCGGCGCGAGCCCACGCTCGCGGGCGATCTCCGCCTTGGTGCGGCGCTTCGGCTTATAGGGCAGATAGATGTCTTCGAGCTCCGCCTTGGTCTCGACGGCGGCAATCTTGGCTTCGAGTTCGGCGGTCAGCTTGTCCTGTCCGCGGATCGACTCGAGGATGGATGCGCGACGCGCCTCGAGTTCGCGCAGATAGGTCAACCGCTCCGACAGCACACGCAGTTGCGTATCATCGAGCCCGCCGGTCACTTCCTTGCGGTAGCGCGCGATGAACGGCACCGTTGCCCCCTCGTCCAGCAGCTCGACAGCGGCTGTGACCTGCGAAGGGGCTGCCTTGATTTCACTGGCGATGATGGCGGCGATGGATTTAGCGGGGCTGGCCATGGGCAATTCCGTCTTTCCTGCAGCGCTTCGAAGCGCTGCACGTTTTGTCCTTGGATCAGAGCTGATCTGAGGAAACTGGCAGTCGTTTGGTCGGCGACCATAAAGGCGCAGAGCTTCGAGGCCAAGTGAAGGCCTTCGGAGGAAATTCCGAACTCCACAGAAGATGGGAGGTGGCCATCCCGTGCCGGGCTGCGGCGGCGGGGGATGGCTCCTGGATCAGACTGCGATTGCAGCCGGTTCGATATGTTCTTCCGGCTCCGCCTCATCCCAATTGTTGACGGGCTCGAGCTGCGGCCGGCGCTTCTCGAACTCGATCAACTGCCGCTCGCGCTCCTCGATGTAGCCGCGCGACACAGGTACGGCTTCGAGAGACGGCGAGAGCTGAAGCTGGAAGATGAAGTGCTTGTCGTAGAGGAAGGCCGTTTCCGAGGCCGCCAAATAGAACTCCCACATGCGGAAGAAGCGCTCGTCATAGAGCCGCACCGCCTCTTCACGCCGTGCGACGAAACGCTCCCGCCAGGCCCGCAAGGTCCACGCATAGTGCATCGGCAGGATCTCGATATCCTTCACCAGCAGGCGCATCCGCTCGACCGAAGGCAAAACCTCGGAGAGGGCGGGAATGTAACCGCCGGGGAAGATGTATTTTTCGATCCAAGGGTTGGTCGCCCATGGCTTGTAGACCTGGCCGATCGAATGCAGCAGCATGACGCCTTCCGGCTTCAAAAGCTCCTTCATCTTGTTGAAGAAATTGCCGTAGTTACCGATGCCGACATGCTCGAACATGCCGACCGAGACGATGCGATCGAATTGCCGGCCCTGCAGGGTGCGGTAGTCCTGCAGTTCGAAGCGGACGCGATCGGAAAGCCCGCGCCTGGCGGCACGATCACGTGACACCTTGAGCTGCTCTTCGCTGAGGGTGATGCCGGTGACTTCGACACCGGAGGATTCGGCCAGGTACATGGCCATTCCGCCCCAGCCGGAACCGACTTCGAGTACTTTCTGTCCCGGCTCCAACAGCAGCTTTGCGGCGATGTGCCGCTTCTTTGCAAGCTGGGCCGCATCGAGCGAGATACCGCGCGGCTGGAAATAGGCGCAGGAATATTGCCAGTCCTCATCGAGGAACAGGTTGAAGAGCTTACGATCGAGATCGTAGTGATGCGCAACGTTGTGCCGGTTGCGGTTGACAGGTAGGCGGCTTCGCACCTGCTGACGCAAGACATGCTGCATGGTCATCAGCGAGTTGGAGAGCGTTGCCGCATTCTCCAGCCCATTGGTCTTTACGATCGACAGCACGTCGAAGATGTCACCTTTTTCGATGACGACGCGCCCATCCATATACATTTCACCAAAGCGAAGGCCAGGGTCCTGGACGATCGCCTTTTCTGCCTCCGCATCGACGATGCGGATCGTTGCCGGTTTTCCGGTGCCGTCACCCAAGATGACCTGTTTGCCGGAAGAAAAAAACACCGTCAGATTGCCGATGCGAACAAGACGGCGAAGCAAAGTCAACAATGCTGCATTCATTTCCCACCCCTACCAGACCTACATACGTGTTCTGGCGCATGAGAGATGCGAAGGGTCGGCTCTTTCGGGGCTTCCGGGGGTTGCGCGAGCGCGCATGGGGAACAGATGCGGCCCGTCCGGAAGCGGCGAGAACCGGCTCGGGCGTGGCCTCACGGGCATCCAGCGGGCGCATCTCGCAACTCGTGCTTGCGCTGCCGGAAATTCGTCAGGCCAGCCGCCATCGGGCTCCTATCCATCAGAACTTCCATTAATTTAGGAACGCTCGACCGATTGGCAATGGGCTCTTTTGTGGCCCCTCATAAATTTGTTTCCTTAGCAAATGCTGAGGAATGACCCTATGCGCCGACGACCCCTCGCCCCGTCAGGCGGGCGCGATCATGCGGGCGATCGAAATCCAGCGTCGGGCCGGCGGGAACGATGCGGGTCGGATTGATGTGGGCAATGCCGTAGTAGCCGCGCTTGATGTGATCGATGCGCACGCTCTCGCGGATACCCGTCCACTGGTAGATTTCACGCAAATAGTTCGACAGCGCCGGATAATCCTCGATCCGGCGAATATTGCATTTGAAGGCACCGTGATAGGCCGCATCGAAGCGAACCAGGGTGACGAACAAGCGGATGTCGACTTCGGTCAGGTACTCGCCCGCGAGATAACGGTTAACCGCCAGGTGCGCATCGAGTTCGTCGAGCATGCCGAAAAGGCTTGCCACCGCCTCATCATAGGCCTCCTGCGTCTTGGCAAAGCCAGATCGATAGACACCGTTGTTGACGCGTTCATAGATCGGCCCATTCCAGCGATCGATGTCGCTCCGGAGCGCCTGCGGATAGAAATCGAGCCGGTTACCTGTCAGGTGATCGAAGCCCGTGTTCAGGATGCGGATGATATCGGCGGACTCGTTGTTGACGATCCGCCCTTCGCGCATGTCCCAGAGAACCGGTACCGACACCTTGCCGGTATAGATCGGGTCGCTCGCCACGTAGAGTTCGTGATGGAAGCGGATCTTGCCGACACGCTCCCCGGCATCGACCGGCTCGTCATAAACCCAGCCG
Organism: Ensifer sp. 2TAB8; assembly: GCF_052115125.1. NCBI lineage: Bacteria > Pseudomonadati > Pseudomonadota > Alphaproteobacteria > Hyphomicrobiales > Rhizobiaceae > Ensifer > Ensifer sp. 2TAB8. The sequence goes on from NZ_JBFRGB010000009.1 coordinate 232,487, forward strand.
TCCTCTCCGAGCACCGGATTTGAAACCGTCAGACCGACAATGTTCTGCAGCCCTTTGAGATTGCGAAAGGCGATCGTGCGCGAGGCCCAGGGGCAGAGGTAAGAAACGAACAGGCGGTAGCGCCCGGCCTCGCTCGGCACGGCCGGCTGGCCATCCGGTCCTGGGCTGCCATCCGGCGTGATCCAGCGATGAAAGCGCGTCGGCTCCCGGTGGAACGCGCCGCCCTTCATCTCGCTGGCCGCAACGTCGCCCTTGACCCATTTTCCCTCGACCAGCTGCGGCATCTCTCTTCTCCGGATCGCAAAATCAGCGACCGCTACGTCTCACAGGGCTCGGCCAAGGGTCAATCGCGCGCGCGGGTGACACATTGTTCGCAATCCGCGACACGCACGCAAAACGTGCACGATCATCGTCGCGCCACATTGTCGGGCAATCCCGGTTGCAAGAGGAGAATCGGGATGAAGAAAGCCCTTGCCGCTATCGTGCTGTTTGCTGCCGTCGTCTGGGCGATGAACACGTCTATGTTTGTCGCGCCGCCTGCAGGCACGGCGAAACTGCTCGCACATCGCGGCGTTCACCAGACCTATTCGAAGGCCAATGTCGGCAAAGACACCTGCACGGCAACGGTCATCGACACGCCGCAGCATCCCTATCTCGAAAACACCATCGCCTCTATGCAGGCTGCCTTCGATGCCGGGGCCGACGTAGTCGAACTCGACGTGCATCTCACCCCGGACAAACAGTTCGCCGTCTTTCACGACTGGACGCTCGACTGCCGCACCGAGGGCAAGGGCGTGACCGAGGAAACGCCAATGGCCACCCTGAAGTCCCTCGACATCGGCTATGGCTACACCGCCGATGGCGGCACGTCTTTCCCGTTCCGGGGCAAGGGTGTCGGCCAAATGCCGACGCTGGATGAAGTGCTGGCGGCCTTCCCCGACCGCAAGTTCCTGGTCAACTTCAAGAGCCGGCGCGCAGAGGAAGGCACGGCACTCGCAACGCTGATCGAAGCGCAGTCGCAATGGCGACAGGCGGTGTTCGGGGCCTATGGCGGCGAGGAGCCGACCCGCGAGACGCTCAAGCGCCTGGAAGGGATGCGCGGCTATGACCGGACGTCGACGATGGCGTGCCTGACGCGCTATCTCGGCTATGGCTGGACGGGCCTGATGCCGGAGGCCTGCCGCAACACCCTCGTCATCGTGCCCGGCAATTATGCGCAATTCCTCTGGGGCTGGCCGGACCGCTTCGCCGAACGGATGGAAGCGGCGGGCAGCGAGATCATCCTGCTCGGCCCCTATCACGGTGGCGATTTCACCACCGGGATCGATACGATGCAGGACCTGGAATTGGTCCCGCCGGGGTTTTCCGGCTACATCTGGACCAACCGTATCGAGATGATCGGTCCGGCACTGGGAAAACGGCAGGTCGCTGAGGCCATGGCGGACTGAGGCAGCATCCAGCGTGCGGCTTGCCCCTTGCCCGCATCGAGCCTATGGCTTCGAGAACAATCGTCGAGACCGGCTGCTGACCATCTCGACTTCGCAGGAGGCCAACGCATGAACGTCACGATCTACCACAACCCCGCCTGCGGCACTTCACGCAACACGCTTGCGATGATCCGCAACGCCGGTATCGAACCGACTGTGGTCGAGTATCTGCAGGCGCCGCCATCGCGGCAGGAACTCCAGAAGATGATCACTGACGCCGGCCTGACGGTTCGTGACGTGATCCGCGAAAAAGGCACGCCCTATGCGGAACTCGGGCTCGCGGACCCCACACTCAGCGACGAACGCCTGCTCGACGCGATGATGGAGCATCCTATTCTCATCAACCGCCCCTTCGTGGTGACGCCGATCGGCACGCGGCTTTGCCGCCCGTCCGAACTGGTGCTCGGGATCCTGCCCGACACGCACAAGGGCCCGTTCTCGAAGGAGGACGGGGAGCCGGTTCTCGATGACAACGGAAAACGCGTAGCGGGCGCGTGATATCGCCGCCGGCGGCGGCACTTGCGCAGCGCCTAAACCGGAATCGACTGAAGGAGTTTGCTACAGATCTAAAGTGCTGCGGTGATTTGCGCCGGTCTCATAAGCGGTGCGCGGCCGGAGTACGACACCCGATTGCGACGGGTGCCGTGATCGTATTGCAAAGGCCTTGTGCCCGGGCTTATCGCGGGAATTCGAGGCCCATTTCGCGGAAGCGCTCGGGATCGTCGCCCCAGTTCTCGCGCACCTTGACGAAGAGGAACAGGTGCACCGGCTGCTCGAGGATCTCGGAGATCTCCTTGCGCGATGCCGTCGAAATCGCCTTGATCGCATCGCCATTCTTGCCAAGCGCGATCTTCTTCTGGCTCTCGCGCTCGACGTAGATCACCTGTTCGATGCGAACCGATCCGTCCTTGCGCTCTTCCCACTTCTCGGTTTCGACATGCGAGGCATAGGGAAGTTCCTGATGCAGGCGCAGGAACAGCTTCTCGCGAGTGATTTCAGCCGCGAGCTGGCGCATCGGCAGATCGGAAATCTGATCCTCCGGGTAGTACCAGGGGCCCTCCGGCAAGGTTTCGGCGAGGTAGTCCATCAGATCCTTGCAACCCGACCCGTTCAGCGCCGAGATCATGAAGGTACGTTCGAACTTGATCGTCTCGTTGGCCGCAGCCGCGAGCTTCAAGAGATCTTCTGGACGCACCTGATCGATCTTGTTCAACACCAGAATCTTCGGCTGGTGCACTTCCTTCAGCCCCTCGAGGATCGCTTCCGCATCACCCTTCAGGCCACGCTCGCTATCGATCAGGAGCATGATCACGTCGGCGTCCTTGGCTCCACCCCAGGCGGTCGTAACCATGGCGCGGTCGAGCCGGCGGCGCGGCTTGAAGATGCCGGGAGTGTCCATGAAGACGATCTGGGCGTTGTCGTGGATGGCGATGCCGCGCACGATCGCGCGCGTGGTCTGCACCTTGTGGCTGACGATCGACACCTTGGCGCCGACGAGGCGGTTGACCAGGGTCGACTTGCCTGCGTTGGTCGCGCCGATCAGCGCCACGAAGCCCGAGTGGGTCGGCGCGCCTTCGGCGGCCGTATCTTTTTCCATATCCGTCATTTTTTCCGTCAATTTCCGGCGGAATTTTTCCGCCACACGCCTTCGCGTTCCAGCAATTTCATCGCGGCGATCTGCTCGGCGCCACGCTTGGACCTGTCGATCCCGGTCTCCGGCGCGACCCCCGAGATCTCCACGGTTACCGTGAAGCGAGGATCATGGTCCGGGCCGGAACGGTCGTCCGTCCTGTATGACGGCGCAATGCCGAACTTGGCATGCGCCCATTCCTGCAATTCGGTCTTCGCATCGCGGCGCGCACCGTCGGCGCGTACTGCCCGATCCTTCCAGTGGCGCAGCACGAAGCCGCGCGCAGCCTCAAGGCCCCCATCGAGATAGATGGCGGCGATGAGCGACTCTACCACATCGGCGCGCACATTCATCATCGCCTTGCCGGTAATCTTCTTGACGTCGGAACCGGTCCGGATGAACTGGTGCAGCTCCATATCGTCGGCGACCTTGGCGCAGCTTTCGGCGCTGACGAGTTGGTTCAGCCTTACCGACAGTTCGCCTTCATTTGCGTCGCGAAAGGTCTGGAACAGAAGTTCGGCAACGCACAGCCCCAGAACCCGGTCGCCCAGGAACTCCAGCCGCTGATAGTTGGAGCCCTTGGCACTACGGGCGCTGGAATGGGTGAGCGCCCGATCCAGGCGCTCCTTCTCAGCAAACTGATAGCCAATCACGGTCTCGAGCTTTGCCCGATCCTCCGCGCTTAGCGACCGCGACTTCATTATTCGACCGCCTTGAACAGACGATCGTAACGCAGGTTCGCCGGCCACTTCCAGATTTCGCGGAACGAGGTGTCGTTGCCAAGCGAGAAGAAGATCATGCTGGCGCGGCCGACCAGGTTTTCGGCCGGAACGAAGCCGACGTCGAAGCGGCTGTCAGCCGAATTGTCGCGGTTGTCGCCCATCATGAAGTAATGGCCGGCCGGCACGATGAATTCGCGGGTGTTGTCGCCGCGCGAATCCGGGAACTGGTCGAGCGTGTCGTAGGACACACCGTTGTCCATCGTTTCGCGATAGACCGGGACGTCGCCGCCGGTATCGTACTGGTCGTCGGCACGGAACGCACCGTCCGGCGCGCGGTCGACCGGCTTGTCGTTGATGTAGAGGATACTGTTGCGCACCTGGACACGATCACCCGGCAGGCCGACCAGGCGCTTGATGTAATCGATGTCGGGGTTCGGCGGGAAGCGGAAGACGACGATGTCGCCACGCTTCGGCTCGCTTGCGAAAATGCGGCCGGAGAACAGGTCGGGAGAAAGCGGCAGCGAATACTTGGAGAAGCCGTAGGCGAACTTGTTGACGAAGATGTAGTCGCCAACGAGCAGAGTCGGCATCATCGAGCCCGAGGGAATGGTGAAGGGCTGAAAGAGAACCGTACGGATGACCACGGCCAAGAGCAGCGCCTGGATAACGACCTTCACGTTTTCCCAGAGACCGCTCTGCTTCGCTTCTGTCTTTTCTGCCACGCTTTTGTCTTCCTTTATCATGGCAACGCCCTCACCGGGGCTTGCTCTCAACTTTCTTCCGCAGTTTTGATCCCACATTCAAACTGCGTTGAACCCGGTCTCATATGCTGCAGACTGCCTGCCCTTCAATCGCCGCAGACCGGGTTTTCCAGCGGAATGCTCTAAACCGTTCCCTCAACCGGAGCAACGGGCAGTGCTTCGATAATCACGAAGGCCTGCGCCAGAGGAAAATCATCGGTAATCGTCAGGTGAATGGCTGCCCGGTGATGGGGCGGCAGCATCTGCGCCAGACGCTCGGCCGCACCACCGGCGAGGTTCATTGTCGGCTTGCCGCCGGGCAAATTGATGACGCCCATGTCTTTCCAGAAGACGCCCTGCGCGAGACCGGTGCCGAGCGCCTTCGAACAGGCTTCCTTGGCGGCGAACCGCTTGGCATAGGACGCAGCCCTGTTTTTCCGGCCCTCGGACTTGGCAATTTCGATGTCTGTGAAACAGCGCTGCACGAAGCGCTCGCCGAAGCGGGAAAGCGAGTTTTCGATCCGCCTGATATCGATCAGGTCGCTGCCTATGCCTATGATCATGAGGAAGGTCCGAGGTCTTTTGTGCGTGCCCGGCGTCGCTTCTGAAAGATGCGAGCCGCGTGGTAAGACGCAAGATAGGAAATCAGCGCGCCGGCCGCGGCCAGCGGCAGGGAGCCGACAAGCATCGGCTTGAAGACCGGTCCCCAGAGAGCGGAGAGGTCCAGGTGCTCGACCATGCGCATGACGTCGCTGCTGCTGGCGGCGTGCGCACTTTCGACCCCCAGAATGGCGGTCCCCAGCTCATAGGACGCAGTCAAGATCATCGGGATCGTCACCGGGTTGGCAAGCGCGGTGGTGATCGCCGCGGCAACCAGGTTGCCCGAGAAGACGAAGGCCAGGGCAACGGCTATGATGATGTGCAGGCCGAAAAACGGCGTGAACGACGATGCCGCACCCGCAGCCACCCCGATAGCAATCGAATGCGGTGTCGATGAGAGGCGCAAAATCCTCAAGGCAATGTAGCGCGGGCCACGCCGAAAGCCCTTGCGCGGCCAAATGAGTGCGCGGAGCCTTTCGGAAATCGTGACCGGTTTTCTACGTCTGAATAACATTCTGCCGTCATGACCGCATCTTGGAGCCGTCAATCGGCACAAGACGGCGCGTCCGCCTGTTTGCTGGCCGCAAGATAGGCGTCATGCCCTCTGCTTGCAACCCGCTGGCGCGCCGCGCATATGTCGCAGGCGAGCCATTCACCGAACGCATGGCTTCAGCATCCCGTCCTGAGACGGGACGCGATCGACTTAGTAGTTGCGGAACAGGCCGCGATCGATCTGGCGCTGACGGTATTCGAGATCGATACGATCGACCGAGCTATTGAGATAGGCGAGCTCGCGCTCTTCCTGAGTGGGGACGCGCAATGCGCGGGTGATCTTCTTCAACTGACTGAACATGGCAAACCTCTTTGTTTACCTCCCGACACAGAAGATAGTTTAGAGGTCGCTTTTCCACCAGTTCCAGGAAAAGGCGGCAGCCATGCAGCCACAGCATGCCTTGCCGCTTTGCCATGCATCTGCTGCCTGTTTTTGAGGCAGCCGCATTCAGAACAGCCCCACCAATGGGCACGACAGCCCTGTAGGCCGCCGCGCCGTTCGGCCTATTCGAAGAGACGCTTCACCATGGACACGCTCGGAAGCTCCTTGAGCTGCGTGATCAGGTGGTTGAGCTGACGCAGATCCCAGACCTCGAGATCGAACTGGAGCTCGCTGAAGTCGGCAGCCACGCGTCCCATCGACAGCGAACGAATATTGACGTCGCTGGTCGCGATCGCCTGGGCCACTTCCGCCAACGTTCCGGGCTCGTTCAGAGCACTGATTGCAATCCGAGCGATGAAGCGGCTGCTGTTGGCTTCGTCCAGATCCCAGCGCACGTCGATCCAGCGCTCCGGTTCGTCGTCGAACTTCTGCAGGATCGGCGACTGGATCGGATAGATCGTGATGCCCTTGTCCTTCTCCATGATGCCGACGATACGATCGCCGGGAATGGCGCCGGCAGGACTGAAGTGCACCTCGGCATTGCCGGAGAGACCGCGGATCGGAAGCGCTTCCGGCCCTTCGACCTGTGCTACTCCGTTCGCGTCCTTGCCACGACCCGGCAGCTTGAACACCATGCCGGCGGCGCTGCGCATGTTGAACCAGCCATCGTCGGCGCTTGGCTTCACCGTCACGCGCTCATCCTGATGGTCCGGGAAGACGGCGCGCAGCACATCGAGCGACGAGAGCTCGCCGCGACCGACCGCAGCGATGGCGTCCTCCACTTCCTTCTGACCGAGACGATGCAGGGCCGGCTTCAGCGCTTCGCGCGAAAACGACTTGCCGGCACGCTCGAAAGTGCGTTCCAGAATGCGATAGCCGAGGCCGGCATATTGCTTGCGAATGGCGGCACGCGTCGCGCGGCGGATGGCAGAGCGCGCCTTGCCGGTAACGACAATCTCTTCCCAAGCCGGCGGCGGCACCTGGATGCCGGAGCGGATGATCTCCACCTCGTCGCCGTTGTTGAGGCGCGTGACCAACGGCATGATGCGGCCATTGATCTTCGCGCCGACGCAGGTGTCGCCAATATTGGTGTGCACGGCATAGGCAAAGTCGATCGGCGTCGCGCCGCGCGGCAGCGCGATCAGCTGTCCCTTGGGCGTGAAGCAGAACACCTGATCCTGGAACAGTTCGAGCTTGGTGTGCTCGAGGAACTCTTCGGGGTTATCTCCCTCGGCCAGGGATTCGATCGTACGCCGCAGCCAGGAATAAGCGTTCGAGGTCGGCGACAAGGTCGGATCCGTCGAGTTCCCCTCCCCGTCCTTGTAGAGCGAATGGGCCGCGATACCGTATTCGGCGATGTCGTTCATGCGCCGTGTGCGAATCTGCAGCTCGATGCGCTGACGCGAGGGGCCGACGATCGTCGTGTGGATCGACTGATAGTCATTCTGCTTCGGCGTCGAGATGTAGTCCTTGAAGCGACCGGGGACGACCCGCCAGCGGGTATGTACGATACCGAGCGCCCGATAGCAGGACGGGATGTCGTCGACGATGATACGGAAACCCCAGACGTCGGAAAGCTGCTCGAAGGACAGCGACTTCGACTGCATCTTGCGGAAGACGGAATAGGGTTTCTTTTGCCGGCCTTTGACCTGTGCAGCCTTCAGGCCTTCCGCCTGAAGCAACTCCCGCAATTCGTCTTCGATCTTCTTGATCAAACCTTCGTTGCGCTGCGAAAGCTCTTCCAGCCGCCGGGTGACGGTCTCGAAAGCTTCCGGATTGATGTGGCGGAACGAGAGGTTTTCGAGCTCCTCGCGCATGTCCTGCATACCCATGCGGCCGGCGAGCGGCGCATAGATATCCATCGTTTCCTCGGAGATGCGGGCTCGTTTCTCCGCCGACATGTGATCGAGCGTGCGCATATTGTGCAGCCGGTCAGCAAGCTTGACCAGCAACACGCGCACGTCGTCCGAGATCGCCAGCAGCAGTTTGCGCAGGTTTTCGGCCTGCTTGGCCTTCTTGGTAACGAGATCGAGCTTCTTGATCTTCGTCAGTCCCTCGACAAGCGCACCGATGTCCTCGCCGAAGAGGTCATCAATCTCCTGGCGGGTCGCCGTCGTGTCTTCGATGGTGTCGTGAAGAAGTGCGACCGCAATCGTCGACTCGTCGAGCCGCATTTCCGTCAGGATCGCCGCCACTTCAAGCGGATGAGAGATATAGGGATCGCCGCTTGCCCGCTTCTGCTGGCCATGCTTTTGCATCGCATAGACGTAAGCCTTGTTGAGCAAGGCTTCATTGACGTCGGGCTTGTATTTTTGCACGCGCTCAACGAGCTCGTATTGGCGCATCATTCGCTGGCGGTCCTCTAGATCAGGATGATTTTCTCATAAGTTAGAGCGGGATGCGGGCGGACGACCGCACACACATTTCCTCATCCCACTCTAGAAGAAATCAAAAAAAAGTGCGCCAATCATACGAGTGGCGCACTGCTTTGAAAACACGCAGGAACGGGCGTTCCGCGAAAGATCTCAGTAGTCGTCGCTCTTTTCCGGCGGCACAAGACCTTCGATGCCGGCCAGCAGCTCCTCTTCCGACATGCGGTCGAAAGTGATCGCTTCCGGCTGGTCTTCGTCCTCGGCAACTTCGGTAAACGTGGTTTCCGTTTCCGACTGCAGCAGCGAAGCCGGATCCGGCTCGGGCTCGTCCACCTCGACGTGCTTCTGCAGCGAGTGGATCAAATCTTCCTTGAGGTCGCCGGGAGAAAGGGTCTCATCGGCGATCTCGCGAAGCGCTACGACCGGGTTCTTGTCGTTGTCGCGGTCGATGGTGATGGCGGCACCCTGGGAGATCAGGCGCGCGCGGTGGCTGGCAAGCAGAACGAGTTCGAAACGGTTATCGACCTTATCGATGCAATCTTCGACGGTGACGCGGGCCATTGCCTGTCCTTTTGGGCTCGAAGCGCGGCGGCATTGCCGCTGCACGGATTGACGACACGAAACCGGAACAGCCGTCTAGCGACGGCCTCGTCAGCTCCGATTTCTGGAATTAGCCGCCCGGATACAATCAAAACAAGACAAGTTCAAGTTTTTCCTTCGAGGGACGCTCACGTAACGTCACACTTCGTGATAAAATGCGATCTTAATGGGCTGGAAAACCTTACTCACAAACACCTGGTTGCATCGCAGACCGCGACGCCAAAACGCCTGGTAGAAAAGGCATTCCACGGATGTGGACTATCTATAGC